>JADYYO010000315.1 GCA_020853615.1 Thermomicrobiales bacterium | reverse complement strand
GCGAATCGCGCGGCTACGACGCCAGCTTGGCGCCGCTGGAGCGCGTCTGGATCATGTCGATCAGCGACGACGCGTCCTTGCGGCTCAGCGAGGCGGCGGGGACGCCGAACTCGAGCATCGAGCGCTCGTCGAGCGTCTCCTGGTCCAGACCGGCTTCACGCGCAACCGCTAGCAGGTAGCGAAGCTGCCGCTGCGTCGCGCCCTGCTCCGGGCCAATCGCGGAGACGGCCGCCGGGCGCTCCTGATCGCTGCTCGCCCGCGCGGTCCGGGGTGTCTTCACCGGGGAGTCGACGACACGCCCCGAGGCGGCGCCGAACTCGAAGTCGGGGCAGAACTGGGTGCCGTAGCCGAGCGCGGCCAGCGCTCGGCCAATCGCCTTGGTCTCGGCCTTCTCGAGGTAATCGCGAAAATCGCCGGCCGTCTCACTCCCCCAACCGGTCGACGAGCCACCATCGGGGATGCAGACCCGGGCGCGGAAGACGGCGGAGTTGTTGAGGTGAGAGACGAGCTCGGTCTCGATCGTGGCGTCTGGATGCTGGTCGCGCAGCCAGGCGATGCGCCACTTGACCTCGAGATAGTCGGAGCCGTTGACGCGGGTGAGATACCGCGTGGGATCGAACGGGGTTGACGCGACCATGGGTGACCTCCACATAGAACCTTTGTTCTAGTCCCAAAGGATAGAACCAATGTTCTGATCTGTCAAGGTGTCACCGCGTCATCAGGTGCAACCAGGAGATAGATCGATCGGGATAGCGCCCGCGAAGAGGCAGACTTGCCGCGTGCTATAATCCTCAGCCCAGGGGTGTACGGACACCTGTATCGGAGGTTCGATCGCGGTGGATGTCTCCGCTCCTCAGGATCTTCTGCAACGTGCCCTGTCCCAGGTCGGACGCGCTGTCGCGACCAAGACGACCTACCCGGTCCTCAGCAACGTCCTCCTCGAGGCCGAGGGGGATCAACTGAAGATTGCCGGCACGAACCAGGAGATCGGGATTACCGCGTGGGTCCCGGCCCAGGTGACGGAGCCGGGCGCGCTGACGGTCGACGCGCGCCTGCTTGCGGAGTTCGTCAACACCCTTCCGGCAGAGCCTGTGCATCTTGCGACGGCCCCTGGCCGTCTGGTGCTCAAGGTGCAGGGGCAGGGCGCGGATGCCGAAATCAACGGCATCGACGCCGAAGAGTTCCCGAGGATGCCACGGGTCGAGGAAGCGGGCGCCATTGCCAGGGTCGATCCGAAGACGCTACGGGAGATGATCGCCCAAGTCGAGTTCGCGGCCGCCAGCGACGACAGCCGCCCCGTCCTTGCCGGGGTCCTGCTGCGGTTCAACGGCGACCGGCTGACGCTTGCCGCCGCCGACGGCTTCCGTCTGGCGGTCCGGGAGGGAGAGCTGGCGGCGCCGGTCCCGGAGCGGCTCGACATCATCGTCCCCGCGCGGGCCCTGCGCGAGTTGGCCCGGATCATCGCCGACCGCGAGGAGTTGATCGAGCTGACCGTGACTCCGAGCCGGGGCCAGCTCGTGGTCCGCACCGACGATGTGGAGTTCTATTCGCGCCTCATCGATGGCACCTTCCCCGACTTCCGCCAGATCGTGCCGCGCGATTTCGCGACGCGTCTGGAACTCGGCAGGGACGACTTCCTCTCGGCGGTGCGTCGCGCCGGATTCTTCGCGCGGGACAACAACGACGTGGTGCGGCTCAACGCGCGCGCTGGTGAAGACGAGCTCATGCCCGGCCACGTCGAGGTATCGGCGAGCGCGGCGGAGCGGGGCAGCAGTCAGAGCGACATCTCGGCGGTCGTGCATGGGCCGGAGGGGCAGATCGCGTTCAATTCCCGCTATCTGCTCGATGTGCTCGGCGTCCTCCGCTCCACCCGCGTCGTCCTCGGCATGAACGGCGCAAACCAGGCGGGCGTCGTGCGCGGCGCCGACTCCGAGGCGTACACCTACGTCATCATGCCGATGGTCATCGGCGCCCAGTGATGCGCCGGCCCCTCGCCATTTGATGTTCCTGCGCGAGCTCGAGCTCGACGAGTTCCGTGCCTTTCGGAAGCTGCACCTGAGGCTCGCGCCGGCCGGCTTTCGCGCGATCGGCCCAAACGCCAGCGGCAAATCGACGCTCCTGGAAGCGATCGCGATGCTCGCGACGACTCGATCGCCCCGGACCTCCAGCGAGCGCGAGATCGCCAACTGGCAGAGCGGAACCGAATTGGCCGTTCCGCCCTATGCGCGCCTGCGCGGCGTCTTCGAGCGTGACGACGGCCAGCACCAGATCGAGATCGGCCTGTCGCTCGACGAGCGCGCGCAGCGCCCGCTCCGCAAGCAGATCCGCCTCGATGAGCGGCCGGTGCGAGCGACCGATGCGGTCGGCCAGTTCAAGACCGTGCTCTTTTCCCCGGAAGATGTCGAGCTTGTCTCCGGGCCGCCGGGGGGCCGGCGCCGCTTCCTCGACATGGCCATCAGCCAGGCGAGCCGATCCTATCTGAAAGCGCTCTCCCGATATGGCCGCGTGCTGGAGCAGCGCAACAGCCTGCTGCGCGGCTTCGCCCGCGAAGGGATCGGACCCGCGTCGCGGCGGGTTGGTGAGGAGTTGGCGTTCTGGGACGCGGAGTTGACGGCGACGGCGGTCGAGGTGATCGCGCTGCGTGCCTGCGCCATCGCGAAGCTGAGCGAACGAGCTGCCGTCCACTTTTCCGTGCTCACTGACGATCCCACGCTGCAGGTTCTCTACCTGCCGCACCGGCTGCTCGCGACCGTCGAGGCAGCGGTCGAGCTGGAGGCATGGAACACGCCGACGCGGACCTTTCGCCAGTCGATCACCGCGGCGTTCATCACCGCTCTCGAAGCGGCGCGGGGTGAGGAAGTGCGCCGCGGCGTGACGGCGATCGGGCCGCACCGCGATGATTTCGTCATCCAGGCTGGCGGGGTCGACTTGGGCCGTTTCGGCTCGCGCGGCCAGCAGCGGCTGGCGCTGATTTCGCTCAAGCTCGCCGAGCTCGACCTGTTGACCGAGGCGGCCGGTGAACCGCCTGTCCTTCTGCTCGATGACGCGCTCTCCGAGCTCGACGCCACCCATCGCGCGAAGATCGTGGCGATGCTGGCGTCGCGGCGCGCGCAGGTGTGCGTCACGTCAACGGACGACGCGGATCTGGCGGGCACGGATCTGGCGCATCTGCCGCTACTGCGGATACGTCCGGGCGAGGTGGAGGGAAGTGGTGAGCCATGAGCCGAGCGGGCGTCTCCGGGACGGATGACCGGCGCCGCCAACGACATATCCCAACAAGTCCCACGTCATCTGGTCGCATCACGAGGCGCGGGGTGCTCGGTGCGGCGGCAGCGCTTCTCGCCCTCTCCACTTCGAGTTGCGCCGGGACTGCCTCCGCGGCCGGCATCTATGTCGCCGGGTTTCCGACCGGTGCACCCGGGTGGATCGGCGAGCCCGGAGGACTGCCGGCGTTCTCTCCGGTCGGCGGAGCGATCGCCTGGGGCGGAGAGGACGGCCTCTTTCTACGAGAAGCGGGGGCCTCGGTCGCGACCCGGCTCTCGGATCGCCCGGTCGCCGGTCGCGTAAGCTGGTCGCCCGATGGGCGCGCCCTCGCCTTTGTCGACCGCACCGCGGCCAGTCTGGTGGTATTGGTGGCCGCAACGCGCGAGATGGCCCTCGAGGCGCCGATCAGCAATCCGAGCGCGGCCATCCCCCCGCCCGCGCTACCGATTCTCGGCGGCCCGAGCTGGTCCCCGGATGGCACGCGACTGGCTTTCGACTGCTGGGACGGCCACGGCGATGAGCTCTGCCTCATCAAGGCGGACGGTAGTCAGCGCCGGCAGGTGACCGCGATCAAGGCCGTGCCGGGAGGGGCGACCGACGACCCGGTCGACCCGAGGCCGGCGCCGAGCAACGTCGGGCCAGCCGCGTGGTCGCCGGATGGTTCGCGGCTCGCTGTTGCGGCCTACCCCGAGCAGAGTGGGGCGACCGCGGGCGTTTTCCTGATCGATCTGCGACGAAACTCGGCGCGGCGCATCTCCCCGCTCCTCCCGTCATCGGAATTGACCTGGAGCGTGAGAGGGGATGCTGTCGCCTTCGCGGCGACGAGCAACGGCCGAAGCGACGTGCTCGAAGTGGCGACCAACGGGGACGCCAAGCGCGTCCTGACGGAGGCGCTGCCGGAAGGAGCCGACGACCCGGCGCTTTTCACGGGGAGTACGCGACTGGCAGTGAACAGCGGTGCTGGCATCGTGATCATGGATGGAGATCGGGTCGTTCGCGAAATCGACGTTCCGGGACTGCGCGCCGCGTCACCGAGCTGGAGCCATGACGGATCCCGGCTCGCCTTCGTGGCACTCCCCGATCCGATCGCCTCCTACGGCTGAACCAGATCGTCCGCGTCCCGTACGAAGGAACCGCTGCTCGACACGATTCGCCGGCTGGACAGCGATCAGCCCGCGGTTCGAGGACGTGCTCTTTCTCCAGCATCCCGCGGGAGTCGTGTCATGCTGACGAACGAAGCATCTCATCTTGGAGGGAGGTGAAACCCGGGAGCAGAGATGCTTCGCTTCTCT
>JADYYO010000314.1 GCA_020853615.1 Thermomicrobiales bacterium | reverse complement strand
TGGCCCCGCTGCAGGATGACCTCGTTCGGCATGCCGGCGCTTTGCGGCAGCGCCTCGATGCGCGCCTGGTCGCAGCCGGTCATGCAGGCGCCGATGCCGAGGGCGATCGCGGCCGACGCGCCTGGGGTCACCCGCGCCGCCTCGACGCCGATCATCTCCGCGATCGTCTCGCCGCTCCGCTCGAGCAGATCGACCATGTCGGCGAAGTGCTCGTTCGCCTCGCCCATTGCTGCCCAGACGGTTGGGGAGAGGCGCGAGCCGCCGAGGTCAGTGTAGATGCCGCAGGCGTTGATGACCGGCGGCGTGCCGAGCCGCGCGAAGATCGATTGCGCCACGGGTTTTCCTTTCGCACGCCGCTTCTCGCGCGGCCGGGAGGTTTCGCAACTTCCACACGTGTCGGATTGTTGGACAATCGGGAATCTACGGAATGATGGCGACCGTGTCAACAGGTGACGAACCGCCGTGGTATTACTGACGTGATTGGTATTACCCCCGCGACCTCTGCTGCCATGCAATTATGAGGATGGAGCCATGGAGAACATCACGACCCTGACGACGAAAGGCCAGGTCACGATTCCGAAGGCGATCCGGGATAAGCTCGGCCTCAAGCCGTTCGACAAGCTGCGCTTCTTCATTGATGAAGAGGGGGAGGTCAGAATTCGCAAGGCCTATCCATCGCTGGAAGATGTCGTGGCGAGCCTGCCAGCACTCGCCAGTGATCTCTCCATCGAGGAGGCGATCGAGTTGGCCAAGGAGGAGCGGGCGAGAGAGTGGGCCGCGAAACTTCGCGATTCATGAGCAGATTCGTTGACACCAACGTCTTCATCCGGCTGCTCACGCGAGACGATCCGGCGAAGGCCGAGCGATGTTTGGCGCTCTTCGAACGGACGCAGCGGGGCGAGATCACGCTCCATACCAGCGAAGCGATCGTGGCCGAGATCGTCTACGGTCTCTCCTCGCGGGTGACCTATAACCTGCCGCGTGATGTCGTCGCCACCGCCTTGCGGCCGGTGCTCCTGGTTCCTGGCCTCCGCCTCGATCACAAGGCGTCCGTGCTGAACGCGCTCGACCGTTGGGAACGGACCAGACTCGACTTTGAAGACTGCCTGGCGGTCGAGCACATGCTGCGCATGGATCTCGATGGTATCTACAGCTACGACCGCGAGCTCGATCGGATCGCGGGAATTCGCCGCCTGGAACCGTAAATCGGCGTCGCCCTCCCTGCTTCGTCGGCACGGCGAACCGGTGCTAGCCTACGGAGGACGATGATCCCTGCCCGGCCGCGACCGGGTGGTCACGGGAGGGCCTGCACGCATGGCCACGACCAGGCTCTGGACGATTGAAGACGTCGCGAGTCTGCCCGACGACGCGTTTCGCTACGTGCTGATTCGAGGGGTGCTCTACCGTATGCCACCGCCGAAGGCGAGGCATGGCCGGATTAGCACGATCACGCAGCATGTGGGGAATTTCGTCGACGAGCGTCACCTGGGCGTGATCTATGACCAAAGCGGCTTCATCTTCGCGCTCGATCCCGACACCCTGCTCGGCCCCGATCTCTCGTTCGTCAGACAGGATCGTGTGCCTGACGACGAAGATGCGTACCCCAATATGGTTCCCGACCTCGGCGTCGAGGTTGTGTTGCCATCCCAGAGTGGACTGTCAATTGCCGAAAAGACGGCGAGCTATCTGGAGGCCAGTGTGCGGTTGGTCTGGATCGTCGAACCAGACCGGCGCGTCGTGCTCGTTCACCGGGCGGATGGGACTCGGAGCGTCCTGACAGCGCGGGACGAGATCGACGGGGAGGATGTGCTGCCCGGATTCCGCATGCGTGTCGGACAGTTCTTCCCCTGATCGATTCCCGCCTTACCCCTTCGTCGCGCCGGCAGTGAGCCCCGAGACATAGCTGTCGACCAGGAAGGCGTAGGCGATCGCGACCGGCACCGAGCCGAGGATTCCCGCGGCCATCAGTGATCCCCAGAAGTAGACGTCGGCCCGGATCAGGTCACTGACCACGCCGACGGGGACTGTCTTCATGTCGCCCGACCCCATGAAGACCAGCGCGTAGAGAAACTCGTTCCAGCCGAGGGTGAAGCAGAAGATCCCGGCCGAGAGCACGCCCGGGATGGCGAGCGGCAAGACGATGCGCGTCATCGCCTGCAGCCGGGTGGCGCCGTCGACAAGGGCGGCATCCTCCAGCTCGCGCGAGATCGTGCGGAAGTAGCCCATCAGGAGCCAGGAGGCGAAGGGGATGAGGAAGGTCGGATAGATCAGGATCAGCGCCCAGTAGCTGTTGTAGAGCCCGAAGCGGGAGACGATCTGCGACAGGGGGATGAAGAGGAGCGTCGGCGGCACCAGATAGAGCAGGAAGATGGCGATGCCGAGGCTGTTGCCGCCCCGGAAGCGGAACCGCCCCAGCGCGTAGCCGATCAGAATGCTGCAAGCGAGCGAGAGCGCGGTCGAGCCGACCGTCACCACGAGGGTGTTCCAGATCCAGCGTGGGAACTGCGTCTCCTGCAGCAGGTAGCGGTAGTTCTCCAGGGTCGGGTTGACGATAGCGAAGGGGTTGATGCGGGTATCGAGCAGGATCTGATCCGGCCGGATCGAGACGATCAGCATCCAGGCGAAGGGGAAGAGGAGGAAGATCGCGTAGAGGAGTAAGGGGAGCCAGAGTTTCAGGAGCCGCTGCGTGAACCGGTTGCTGCCGACCATGCCTGTCCTCTAGTCCTCCGCGCGGATGTAGCGCAGCAGGATCGCCGCGAAGAGCGCCAGGAAGGGGAACATCGAGAGGGCGATCGCGGCCGCCTGTCCCAGGGCCGAGAAGCCCATCGTCTGGTAGGCGTAGGTGCCGAAGACGTGCGTCGAGCTGGCCGGCCCGCCCTTGGTGAGCACATAGATGAGCTGGAAATCGGAGAAGGTGAAGATGATCGAGAAGAGGGTGGCGATGAGCACGATATTGCGGATCACCGGCAGCGTGACGCTCATGAAGCGCTGAAAGGCGTTGGCGCCATCGAGCGCGGCCGCTTCATAGAGTTCGTTGGAGACGGCCTGCAGCCCGGCGAGGATCGAGATGGCGAAGAAGGGGAGGCCGCGCCAGATGTTGGCGACGCAGATGGCGCCGATGGCGTTCCAGCGGTCCCCGAAGAAGTTGATATTCGTCTGAATGACGCCCCAGCTCTTCAGCACCCAGGAGATCGGGCTGAGCACGCTGTCGAAGAGCATCAGCCAGGCGAGACTGCTGATCGCGGTCGGCACGATCCAGGGCAGAAGGAGCCCGGCGCGGACGAAGCGGCTGAAGTGGAAGGTCTGGTTGAGGACCAGCGCCAGGCCGAGGCCGAGGAGGAGCTTGAACGGCACGGTGACGAAGCTGTAGATGAGCGTGTTGGCGACCGTCTTGTGGAAGACCGGATCGTTGAGCAGGAGCCGGTAGTTGTCGAGTCCAACGAAGCTGAAATCGGCAAAGCCGACCATCTTGTCGGTCAGCGAGAGGTAGATGCCCAGGAAGAACGGGTAGGCCATGAAGAGGAGCAGGATCAGCAGCCCGGGCACCATGAAGAGGTAGGCGAGCGGCGCTTCGCGCTCCCAGAAGTGCGCCCTGCCTCGCCTCGTGGCGATGGCTCCTGGTTCCGCGCCCTGCTCGGCGGTGACAACGCTCATGTGCGGCTCCGCGATGCGGCCGTTCTTCCGCGAACGCGCCGATCGCCTCGGGCTCCTCGCGGAGGCGAGGAGCCCGCATGACGAACGTGGAGAGTTTAGCTGCCGTAGATGCGGCGCAGTTGCGCCTCGGCCTGCTGCACCGGCCCCGCCGCATCACCCGACTGGATCGCCTGCGCGAACATGTTGACGATGACGTAGCGGGCGGACGCCTCGGCCGCCTTCTGGTTGGCCGGGCCGGCGTACCCCTTGTTGCGGCTGTACGAGGAGACCGCCGGATAGGGCGCCAGCGCCGGGTTGCCCGTGTAGATCTCCAGGTCGGCGTAGCCGGGCGCCATCGGGATGATGTACCCGCCCTGCGCCTCCAGCCAGGGGATGAAGACATCCTTGCCGAAGAAGTACTCTAGGAACTCGACGGCGGCGTCCTTGTTCGCGGAGTAGTTCATCGCGGCCATCGACCGGCTGCCGAGCTGGCAGAACTGCCCGGCCGGCCCGGCTGGGAAGGCCGAGTGCCAGATGTCGTCCGGATCGACCAGCACCTCGTAGTCGAGGGTGGAGGCGCCCTTCTTGGCGTCGACCGCCGCCAGGTAGATGCTGCTGCCGTTGATCGTCGTCGAGATCTGGTCGGAGAGGAAGGCGCGGTTGTTGGCCCCGTCATCCCAGGAGAGGCCCGATTCGTCGTAGGCGTCCTTCCAGTGCTGCGTGAACGCCTGGAGGGCGTCGACGAACTCCGGCTTGTTGATGGCGACGGTCTTCCCGTCCTCATCGACCTCCATCGCGCCGTAGCTCCACATATAGGGGTAGGCGAAGGCCGGCGGGTCGCCGAGGCTCTGTCCCAGCGCCTGCCCGATCGGCTTGCCCATCTCCTTCAGCTTCTTGCCGACCGCGAAGAGCTCGTCGTAGGTCTTCGGGAAGTTGTTCTTGGGGTCTTGCACCCCGGCCTGCTCGAAGAGGCTGATGCGGTAGGCGTAGGCGACGCTCGATGAGCCGTGAGGGATGCTGTACCACTTGCCGTCGACCGAGGCGGTCTTCGTCACCCACTCATAGAAGCCGCCGTAGGCATCGCTGACCTTTTGCGCCTGCTCCTCGACCGGCACCATATTCTGGTAATAGAGATAGGGCCAGCTATCCCACATCTCGATGACGTCAGGGCCCGAGCCGCCCTCGACTGCCGAGGCGATGCGCGGCTGCAGATCGGGCCAGGCGATGAAGTCGGTGGTGACGGTGACGCCGTTCTGGCCTCCCCAGTCCTGCGCCGCCTTGGTGAAGAACTCCTGCCCGGCGGGAACGAAATAGGTCGCCTGCAGGGTGTTGAGTTGGCGCTGCTGGATGAAGGCGGCCGCCTTCGGCGCCGCCGAGACGCGGTGCGTGGTCGAGAGAATGCCGGCGACCGTGGCGGCCGAGAGGCCGAGCGCGGCGCCGCGGCGCATGATGCTGCGCCGGGAGAGGCGCAGCCGGAGCGCTTCGTCAGTCAGGGAGTCGATACGGGGATCGCTCATCGATTCCTCCTCGCCACCGAGTGGCCTGGCCATCGCGGCCGGGGCGGTCCGCCCGCGAAAGGCGGGTTGCGCGCTGCCAGGGCGACGCTGCCCCGGGTTAGGGATCTCAGCCTACGTCGCGGCTTTCCATCCGTCAACCGCGCCACTCGGGCCAAGGCCCGGGGGAAGGTCGGCCCGGGAGCCGTGTTTGGGGGCTGGCGGCCGCGCC
>JADYYO010000313.1 GCA_020853615.1 Thermomicrobiales bacterium | reverse complement strand
CCATGATAGACGAGCGGCAGATGGGCGCTGACTCGAGCGACCCTCACCCCTCCAGCGGCGTGCGCAAGACGTGTCATGCTGAGGCACGAAGCATCTCGGCCCAGGGGAGACAGGGGTGCCGGGAGCCGAGATCCTTCGCACGCTCAGGATGACACCACTTCCGCACGGCGCTGTAACCCCTCGAACGACCCTCACCCCGGCCGCCACCCAGAGGGTACCCGGCCCAGTGCGCTGGGCGAGAGGAGCGTGTGGCGAGATGCCACTGCGGCTTCGCTCCCCGATGTGGCGTGGCAGCAGCGACGCCCCACGACGCCGTCCTCGAGAGATATGCCGCTGAAGTCGTGGCCTCTCGACGTCAACCCTCCCCTCGCCCCGCGCACTGGGCCGGGTCCCCTCTGGGTGGCGGCTGGGGGTGAGGGTGTACGCCGAACGTCTCGATTGCTGATTCGGGAGATGTCTCCCCCTGAGCGGCCACGTCAGGGCCGGGATGCCCCGACCTACCCCCGCTCCTCCCGCATGTAGGCGCGGCCGAGGGCGGCGGGAGCGCCGAGGGTGCGTCGCGTCGCCTCCCGCGTCGAGAGGACGAGGACGAGGACCGTGAAGAGGTAGGGGAGCATGTTCAGGAAGAAGGGGGAGAGGTCGACCCCGGCCGTCTGCAGGCGGAACTGCCCCGCCTCGACTCCGCCGAAGAGGTAGGCGCCGACGGCGGCACGGGCGGGATTCCAGCCGGCGAAGATGACGAGCGCGACCGCGATCCAGCCCCGGCCGGCGGTCATCCCTTCCGTCCAGCCCGGGTTCGTGCCGAGGGAGATCGCCGCGCCGCCGAGACCGGCCAGCGCGCCGCCGGCGATGACATACATCGCGCGCAGCCGCGCCACGTCGATCCCCATGGCGTCGGCGGCCTCGGGTCGCTCGCCGATGGCCCGCAGCCGCAGCCCGGCGCGGGTGCGGTAGATGTACCACCAGAGGAAGGCGACGAGGGCGAAGGAGATGTAGACGAGCGCCGACTGCTGGAAGAGGACGCGGCCGAGCACTGGGATCTCGGCGAGGAGCGGGATATCGAGCCGGCGGAAGGCGTCAGGCGGCGGCGTGCCGACGATGTTCCGGCCGAGGAAGGCGGAGAGCCCGGTGCCGAAGATGGTCAGCGCCAGCCCGGAGACGACCTGGTTAGCGCGCAGGCCGACGGTCAGCACGGCGTGGATCGCGGCCATGAGCGCGCCGGCGAGCAGCGCGGCGAGCGCCCCGACCCAGGCGTTGCCGGACCAGATGCAGGCGCCAGCGCCTGCCAGCGCTCCCATCAGCATGATTCCCTCGATGCCGAGGTTGAGGATCCCCGCCCGCTCGGTGATCAACTCCCCGAGGCAGGCATAGAGGAGCGCCGTGCCCGCGGCAACTGCCGCGGCCAGCACCGAGACGACGAACGCCGGCGTGAGGAGATCACTCATGGGTGCGCTTCGCGTGGGTGATGGGTGCTGGGGGTTGGGTGATGGGCCGCGCGTATCTGGCTATGGGGGCGACGCCTACGCCGGCCGGGCCAATTCGCCGCGACCGCATGATGATGGCAGCGCCGTTGCCCTCCGGGCGCCGGTCGCCTCGGAACGCGGGCGACGCAGGCGTCGCCCCTACGGCCGATATCCCATCACCCATCACCCAACCCCCAGCACCCGCGTCAGCCGGTAGCGGGTTAGCAGGTCGCCGCCGAGGAGGAAGAAGAGGATCGTGCCCTGCAGCATCGGGGCGATGGCGGCGGGCAACCCGAGCGACATCTGCAACTGGTCGCCGCCGACGGTGAGGACGGCGAGCAGGAAGGCAACCAGCACCGCGCCGAAGGGGTGCAGCCGCGCCAGCCAGGCGACGATGATGGCGGTGTAGCCGTAGCCGGGCGAGAGGTTGCGCTGGAGCTGGTGCCCGATGCCGGCCACCTCGCTCATTCCGGCCAGGCCCGCCAGCGCGCCGGAGAGGACCATCACCAGGATGATCGTCCGCTTCGTCGGCATGCCGGCGTAGTGCGCCGCGCGCGGGTTCTCGCCCATCACCCCGATCTCGTAGCCCCAGCGGGTGCGGCGGAACATGACCCAGAGGGTGACCGCCGCGATCAGGCCGAAGAGGAGCCCGAGATGGACCCGTGTCGTGCCCCAGCGGGCGAGCCAGGCGGCGTCAGGGAGGGTCGGCGTGCCGGGGAAGCCGTAGGCTTGCGGGTCGCGCCAGGGGCCGTGCACGAGGTATTCGCTGAAGAGGATGGCGACGTAGTTGAGCATCAGCGAGGTGATGATCTCGCTGGCGCCGAACCAGGCGCGCAGCGCGCCGGGGATGAAGCCCCAGAGGCCGCCGCCGATCAGCGCCGCCACGATCATCGCCGGGACCATCACCCAGCCGGGCGCGGTCGGGATCAGGAAAAGGGCGGTGCCGGTGGCGAAGATCGCGCCGAGGTAGAGTTGCCCCTCGGCGCCGATGTTCCAGAGCTGCATGCGGAAGGCGACCGCCACCCCGAGCCCCGCCAACAGGAGGGGCGTCGTCTTCACCAGCGTCTCGGCGACGCCGTTCCAGTCGCCGAGCGCGCCGCGCAGCATCGTCTGGTAGACGGTGAGCGGGTTCTCGCCCGCCAGCGCCAGGACGATGCCGCCGAAGACGAGGGCGAGGAGGAGCGAAAGGAGCGAGACGAGCGCGGTCGCCAGGCGGGAGGGGGCCGGCACCCGTTCGATCCGATAGCCTCTGAGCAGCGGGACGCTAGCCATCGGCGGCCGATCTCGTCTCGGTTTGCGATGCCGCGTCTGCCGCGACCCCGGCCATGAGGAGGCCGATCTGCTCCGGGTCGGCGCCGCGCGCCGGGAGGACGCCCATCACCCGCCCGTCGAAGAGGACGGCGATCCGGTCGCTGAGCGCCAGCAGCTCATCCAGATCTTCGGAGATGAGGAGCGTCGCCGCGCCGCTGGCGCGCTGCCGGCGCAGTTCCTCGTGGATCGCCTCGGTGGCGCCGATGTCGACCCCCCGCGTCGGGTGGACGGCGACGATCAGGCGCGGCGAGCCGGCCAACTCCCGCCCCAGCAGCAGCTTCTGCTGGTTGCCGCCGGAGAGGGTGCGCAGCTTCGCCCAGCGCCCCGGCGCTTTCACGTCGTGGTCGCTGATCAGCCGGTCGGTGAAGGTGTTGACCTGCTGGCCGGCCAGAAAGGGACCGCTGCTGAGGGGCGGCCGCCCATACTCGCGCAGGATCGCGTTCGCGCTGAGGTCCATGCCGCCGATCAGCCCCGTGGCGAGGCGGTCTTCCGGGATGTGCGCCACGCCGGCCCGCGCGACCTCCGCCGCCGGCCGGTTCGTCATGTCGCGGCCGGCGATCGTGACTGTGCCGTTGGTGACTCGGCGCAGGCCAGTGACGACCTCGGCTAGCTCGCTCTGCCCGTTGCCGGCGACGCCGGCGATGCCGAGCGTCTCCCCGGCGCGGACCGCGAGATCGACATCGCGCAGGGCCGGCAACCCCTTCTCGCCGATCGCCCCGACGCCGCGCAGGGCCAGCACCGTCTCTCCCGGCTCGCGCTCGTCGCGCGGCTCGACCGCCGGGTGCTCGACCAGCGCCGCCAGTTCGCGGCCGACCATCAGCCGGGCCAGCGTGCGCCGGTCGGTCTCGTTCGGCGCGGTGGTGGCGACGATCTGGCCCCGGCGCAGGATGCTGATGCAGTCGGCGACCTCCATCACCTCGTCGAGCTTGTGTGAGATGAAGATGACGCTGAACCCCTGCGCCGCGAGGCCGCGCAGGGTGCGAATGAGGCTCGTCGCCTCCTGCGGGGTGAGGACGGCGGTCGGCTCGTCGAAGACGAGGATGCGCGCCCCGAGATAGAGGAGGCGCAGGATCTCGACCCGCTGCTGCTCGCCGACGGAGAGCTGCCAGATGTGAGCCTTCGGATCGACCCCGAGCCCGTACCGCTCGCTCAATTCGGCCAATTCGCGCTCGACCCGGGGCAGGCCGAGGTCGACGGTCGAGCGGCGCTCGCCGAGGACGACGTTCTCGGCGACGGTAAACGGCTCGACCAGCATGAAGTGCTGATAGACCATGCCGATGCCGTGCTCGATCGCATCGCGCGGCGAACGGAAGCGGACCGGCGTGCCGTCGATCTCGATCGTGCCGCTGTCCGGCCGATAGAGCCCGGCCAGGATGCTCATCAGCGTGCTCTTGCCGGCGCCATTCTCGCCGACCAGCGCGTGCACCTCGCCCCACGCCGCCTCGAAGTCGACATGGTCGTTGGCGACCACCGGGCCGAAGCGCTTGGTGATGCCGCGCATGGCGATGGCGGGGGTGGCCGAGGGGGGTAGGGGGGTAGGGGGAGAGGGGGAGAGAGAAGACGAGTGGTGTAGCCGCTCAGTCTCCTGTCCCGCTGGATTGTTTTGCCGACGCCCGATCACACTTTTCCCCCTGTCCCCCCTTTTCCCCCTATCCCACCTACGAGGGGATGTCGCCCTGGACGCCCTCGACGAACCAGTTCATGCCGAGGATCTCGTCGCCGGTCATGGTCTGGCCCTCGGGGACGCGCACCTCACCGGACTGGTCCTTCAGCGGGCCGGAGAAGATGGTGAACTCGTCCTTTTCGCCGCTCTTGAAGCGGGCTTCCTCGTCCTCGATCTGCTTGCGGATATCCTCGGGGATGAAGCTGGCGAGCGGGGCCAGATCGACGATGCCGTCCTTCCAGCCGCCCCAGTACTGGGTCGACTTCCAGGTGCCGTCGAGGATGTCCTGGACCGCCTGCTTGTAGTAGACGCCCCAGTGCCAGATCGGTGCGGTCAGGAAGGCGTTCGGGGCCAGCTCCGACATGTCGGCGTTGTAGCCGATGCCATAGGCGCCCCGGTCCTCGGCCGCCTGCTGCGGCCCGGCCGTGTCCTGGTGCTGCGTGATGACGTCGGCGCCGCCATCGAGTAGCGCTTCCGCCGCCGCGCGCTCCTTCTGCGGGTCGTACCAGGTGTTCGTCCAGACGACCTTCACCGTCGCCTCGGGGTTCGTCTTGCGCACGCCGAGGGTGAAGGCGTTGATGCCGCGGATCACCTCTGGAATCGGGAAGGCGGCGACGTAGCCGATCTGGTTCGACTTCGTCATCAGCCCGGCCAGCTCGCCCGAGACGTAGCGCGGCTCCTCGATCTTGCCGAAGGCCGTGGCGACGTTCGGGGCCGTCTTGTAGCCGGAGATGTGGATGAACTTCGTGTCCGGGAAGTCCTTGGCGACATTGATCGTCGGATCCATGTAGCCGAAGGAGGTGGTGATGATGAGGTCCGCGCCATCCTGCGCGAACTGGCGGATCACCCGCTCGGCGTCGGCCGGGTTCTCCGGCACGCTCTCCTGATAGACCGTCGTCACGTTCGGGAATGCTGCCTCGAGCTCCTTGCGCCCCTGATCGTGGGCCCACGTCCAGCCGAGGTCCCCGACCGGGCCGACGTAGACGAAGGCGACCTTCAACGGCTTCTCGCTCGCCGCGGGGGTGGCATCCTGCGCGGCCACCCGGCCGAACGAGATGGCCATCATCCCGACGAGAATCAGCACCGAGAGCACACTGACCAATCCGCGTCGCACCATCCTGCTCCTTCTTGACCGCTGGCTTGTCACGCGCCGCACCAACGCGGCATTGGGAACGAGGACATTATTGCATCTTCGGGCACGTTGCTCGTAGCCCTTCCGGGCGACCATCCCTGCGCCGGGCGCATGACGTATTGACCAACGGGCACATGAAGAGTATGTTGCTCCTGCGCACTCTGACAGTGATGGTCAGATAATGATGCGCTCACCCCGAGCGATGCATTCGGCCGCGATGCGGCGGCCAGGAGGGTGGACCGATGCAACGCTCTCTTCTCCTCGATGTCCCAGCGTCCCGGAGCGCCGCGCTCTCGGCAACGATCTCCGCGGAAACTGGCGGTCTCCTGACGGCACCTAGCCTCGGCGACGCCAACATTCGCGCGCTACTCGATCGCGCCCAGCCGGAATGGAAATCGGAGCCGACATTGCTCGAAGTCGACGGCGCGGCAGGCAACGCGTTCACCGGCATGGCGCTTCGCGGCCGTCTGGTCACGCTCCTCGGCCCACGCCGCGGGTGGCGGGTGGCGCAGATCGTCGCGGAGTCTCAGGTTCCGGGCCTCGCGCGGGGTGAAACTCGCCGAGGCTTCATTCAGCGCGCCACGGCCGTCGCCGCGGGCCTTGCCGGCGTGGCGTTGCTCGGCCCTGCTCCCTTGTTGGTCAAGGCGCAGGAGGTGGAGGCCGAGAGTGTCAAGAAACCTGGGAAGTATTCACGCAGAGCGGGAATTGAAGCGTGGAAAGTAAAGAAGACCTCCACCGGATACACCGTCAATTTTGATCACGAGAAGAAGAGGCTGTCCGGCCGACTCACGGTTTCCTACAGCCGCGACGGAAGAACAGGCACTACAGTTCTGAAACGAGACGAGGAGCGGTTCGAGATGGCCTTCTCTGGAAGGCAATTGGCTGCAACTAACGCAGATGGCCAGAGTATGACGGCGCGATGGAACAGCGCCCGAGGCAAATGGGACATCGATGCACAGTCCGAGCGCAGATTCGAAGACAACAAGCGGGACTTGGAGATCTCGTTCGCGATTGCAGCTGACTTGTCGATGACTTGGGGAAACCGTGGGCTGATGGCCGAAGCCGCAGCGACCGAGACGCGGGGGCTCTGCGCCGAGGATAAGGAAGTGGTTGGTGAAGCCAGCGACTGGTCAGGATCTCGCGCGTGTGATTGGGCGAAAACAGATGTTCAGGAGAAGTGTGAACAATATTCTCCGGGCTGCGACGGATGCTGCCGGATGAATGATGCATATGATCTCAGATGCCCCTTGGAGTGGATATCTCCAATTCAAAATTTCGGCTGCAATTGCATGTGGATCGGCCACCCCTATCCGAAGAACGGCTTTTGCTAGTATCCGGCAGCCCAAGGTGCTTGGTGAGAAAGAGCGAGCCAAGTGTCTATGAAGTCATCGTAGGGGTCTCGCTCGGGCTCCTGTGTTTGACTCGAGAGGGGATAAAGCGCATGACACACACGGGAACTCGATCGGCGCAGGCACGCACCGGCTTTTGCGGTTCAGAATGCGTACGACGTCAACAATGCGCCAAATACCAATCCGATCGGGACTCGATGAGGCTGGCAGCTCCGCTCGCCTATGCTCAGAAAGCGTGGAGGGCTCTGGTCCTGCTGGCCATGCTTTTGCAGCTGCTATTTGCCCCTTTTCCGGCGCCGTCGTACTCGCTCGTCTCCGAAGCTGCAACACGGGAGAGCACACCAGTTGCCAGTGGTGCAAATGGATGCACGGTCGAGCCTCGACCTGTCGAGGACTTCTCCAGAGTCGATCGTGAGTCCAAGGATGGTCTTTCGCGCATGCTCGGTACGCCGATCGCGACGCCGTTGCCGCCGTCAGGCGGGTCTCCGGCAGGTCCATCGATCGTCGCTGCCGTCACCAAGACGATGGAAGAAGTTACGGCATGCACAAACGCCACGGATTTGCGGCGGCTTGCTGCGCTCCTCACCGATGAGCAATTTCGCCGAACATTCGGCGGTATCGGCCAGCAGTTCCTCACCAGTCTCGGCACCCCCACCGGGCTTCCCGAAGGCGAATCCGCGCCAAGGATTTCCGTTTCCGACGTGATAGTGCTCCCGGATGGGCGCGTTAGCGCGATCACGGAGGCCAATGGCCGCAAGACATTGACTGTCTTCAGAGAGGTCAACGGGGCCTTTCTCATCGACGCGTCGTATGACCTTCCGTTGGCGGGTACGCCGGTGCCGTAACGGAAACGGGTCATTCGGCGCATGGGATGAAGTGGCCGAACCCTGGGGGAGGAGTAGAGGACGTGGTTAGGGGGTGAAGGAGGCATTCAGGTTCACCGGGAGCGCCGCGCGCCGTTCGCGCCCTTGCATTGGTGGTCGGACTTGCGTTGGCAGGGCCGTTAGGCGCGGCGGATTCCTCGTGGTGGTCTTCCCTGCCCGCCGCGACGGGTATGATCCCGAATGTATCGCTCAGGGCATCGGACAGCGGACCATCGCAGATCTCGGTACACCGAAACCGCTACCCGAAGAAGCGCGCGTGCCGGAAGCAATCTCCAGTTTCCGCGCGTCTAGACTTCATTGCTCTGGTGCCTCCCGCCCATCAGAGACGTGTCGCGGAGGATGCTGAGTCAGAGGTAAGCGTGGGGCTCGAGCCTCAGGACACGATTCTCTTTCTCGTCACCGCCGCGCTGCCGTTGCTGGGGCGGGTGATCGTCGT
>JADYYO010000312.1 GCA_020853615.1 Thermomicrobiales bacterium | reverse complement strand
CTCAACGTCATGGAGGAGCGCGATGTCCAGATTCGCGGCTACAAGATCCGCCTGCCGCTCGACGTCCTGGTCGTCGCCTCGGCCAACCCCGAGGACTACACGAACCGCGGCCGCATCATCACGCCGCTGAAGGACCGCTACGGCTCCCAGATCCGGACGCACTATCCGGAGACGGTTGATCTCGAAATCGCCATCATGGATCAGGAGCGGGCCCTCTACGAGATCGAGGGGATCGACGTCACGGTGCCCCTCTTCATGAAGGAGATCGTCGCCGAGCTGACGCACGCGGCCCGGCGCTCGCACGACGTCTCGCAGCGCTCCGGCGTCTCGGTGCGGATGAGCGTCGCCAACTACGAGAATGTCGTCTCCAATGCCGTCCGCCGCGCCATCCGGCTCGGGGAGCGGCAGACCGCGCCCCGCATCTCCGACCTCGCTGGCATCACCGCCTCGACGACGGGGAAGATCGAGATCGAGGGGCTGGGCGAGGTGAGCGAGGAGAAGATCGTCGACAAGCTGGTGCAGGGCGCCGTGGCGACCATCTTCAACCGCTACTTCTCGGTCCGCGACTTCGACCGCCTGGTCCTGGCCTTCGACAACGGCCTGACGGTCGACGCCTCGGAGATGATGCCGTCGCTCGACTACGTCCACCAGCTCAGCCACCTCGACGGCGTGGCGGACGCAATGTCGCAGCTCGAGGTCGGCGGCAACCCAGCGGCGGTCGCCTCCGGCGTCGAGTTCATTCTGGAAGGGCTCCATCTCAACCGGCGGCTGAACAAGGACGAGAGCACCTATTCCGGCCCGGCCCGGTATCATCGTTGATGACAGGACGTGGGGTGACCATGGCACGAGCCGCGGAGGATCTGGAGCGCGAGGCGAGGCGGCCGGCGAAGTGCGGGCGGGGCGAGAACGCGTTTCGCAAGCACCTCTCGGTCTTCCTCGCGGTCGGGCTCTTCCTCTTCACCCTCAACCTGCTGACCAGCCCGACCGACCTCTGGTTCTACTGGCCGCTCTTCTTCTGGGGCTGGGCGCTCGCCATCCAGGCGGCGGCCACCTACGGTACGGAGGCGCCGGCGCGGGTGATGGAGGAGTTGCGGGCGATCGTGCCGGCAATGCCGCGGGGCATGCCCCTGGTTGGCGGGCGAGGCCGCGGGCTCGGGCAGCGCCCGTTCGCGGCCGAGGAGTTCGCGGCCCTGCACGAGCGGATCGAGCAGCTCAAGGCACTCACCATGCAATTGCCGCCCGGCCAGGCGCGCGACTACGCCGAGCGGATCAGCGCCACGGCCGAGCGGAGCGCCGCCGCGATGGCGGCCGATCGCGCCAGCGCGGAGACCGTCGCCTGGTTCGCGACCGAACTGCTGCAGCCGACCGAGATGCTGCTCGGCCACTACGTCCTCTTGACGAGCCGCGGCGTCACGGGTGCCGAGGAGACGTTGCAGCGCGTCGAGGAGCGGAATCTGCCGCTCCTCGCCTCCCGGTTCGACGCCCTCTACAACCAGCTTCACCGCGGGGAGATCATCGACCTCGCC
The DNA here is from genome assembly GCA_020853615.1 of Thermomicrobiales bacterium. Lineage (GTDB taxonomy): Bacteria > Chloroflexota > Chloroflexia > Thermomicrobiales > UBA6265 > JACCXM01. The sequence continues at coordinate 18,908 of JADYYO010000312.1, read as the reverse complement.
GTCGCCAGCGAGATGCTCGAGTTCGATCCGCCCGAACTGCCGCCGGCATTCCAGCGGGCTCAGTCATGATCCGCATGGCGTGGCGCGGCGCCACGCCATCCGATCGCCGCTGAGCCGTCTCCTTCGCTACCTCGGAGAAGATCATGCCTATCTACCGCTTCGGCTCCCGCTACTCCCGCTGGGACGGCACGCAACAGATCGGACCCCTCTCTGCCGACGAGTTGATGCAGGCGATGTCGGACGACCTGATGCAGGACGGCGACGTCAACCGCGCGCTGCAGCGCCTCTTCCGCTGGGGGTTCCAGCGGCCGGACGGCGAGCAGGTGCCGGGGCTGCAAGCGCTGCTGCAGCGGCTGCGCGACCAACGGCAGCAGCAACTCGAGCGCTACAACCTGCAATCGATGCTGAGCGACATCATCGAGCGGCTGCAGCAGGTCATTGAGACGGAGCGCGAGGGGATCAACCGTCGCCTGGAAGAGGCGGGCATCCGGGCCGCCGGGCAGGACGGCGGCGATCCGGGTCAGGCAGCGGCGGACGGTCAGCAGGACGATGGCGGCTCGCGACAGTCCGGCATGCAGGGCCAGCAGAGCCAGCAGGGCGGGCAACAGCAAGGGGGGCAGCAGGGCGGCCAGCAAGGGCAAGGCGACGGACAGCCACGGAGTGGCGGCGAGGGGGCCGACGGCGCGCCCGACCCCGATCTGCGCAAGCTGCTGGAGTCGATGGCCAACCGGCGGCTGGAGCAGCTCGACGCGCTGCCGCAAGACCCGGCGGCGGTGATCCGGGCCCTGACCGACTACGACTTCATGAGCCCGGAGGCGCGCCAGCAGTTCCAGGAGCTGCTCGACATGCTGCAGCAGCAGATGACGCAGCAGACCTTCCAGGGGATGCAGCAGGCGCTCTCGCAGATGACGCCCGACGATCTCGCCGAGATGCGGCAGATGATGCAGGAGCTGAACGAGATGCTGGAGGCGCGCCGTCGTGGCGAGGACCCCGGCTTTCGTGAGTTCATGCATCGCTGGGGGCACTTCTTCGGCCCCGACCTCAACTCGCTCGACGACCTGATCGAGCGGATGCAGCAGCAGATGGGCGCGATGCGCCAGCTCATGCAGAGCATGTCGGCCGACCAGCGCAACGAGCTGCAGTCGCTGATGCAGGCGGCCCTGCGCGACGACGGCCTGCGCCAGGAGATGAGCCGGCTCAGCGAGAACCTCGGCGCGATGATGCCGCCGGAGCAGGGGTGGCGCGGTTACCAGTTCTCGGGCGAGGAGTCGCTGACGCTGGAGCAGGCGATGCGGCTGATGGAGCGCCTGGGCGAGTATGACGAGCTGGAGTCGCAGTTCCGCGACGTGCGCGACTGGAACGACCTGGCCGAGCTCGACAACGAGAAGGTCAGGGATCTCCTCGGCGAGGAAGAGGGGGAGCAGCTCGACCAGCTCCGCCAGATCGCGAAGATGCTCGAGGAGGCAGGCTACATCCGGCAGACCCGGCGCGGCTACGAGCTGACGCCGGCGGGGGTGCGCAAGATCGGCGAGAAGGCGCTGCAGGACATCTTCGCCGACCTCAAGCGGGACCGCACCGGCCAGCACGAGCTGCGGCGCGAGGGGGGCGCGGGCGACCGCACCGACAACACGAAGCCGTACGAATTCGGCGACCCGTTCCTGCTCGACATCCCGCAGACGATCATGAACGCGGTCCAGCGCGGGGCGGCGCCGGAGCCCAGTCAGCGCGGCATCCAGCTCGTGCCGCGCGACTTCGAGGTCTACCGCACCGAGTACACGACGCGGACCGCCACGGTGCTGATGGTCGACATGAGCCGCTCGATGCTCTACAACGGCTGCTTCAACGCCGCCAAGCGAGTGGCGCTCGCGCTCGACTCGCTGATCCGGGGCAAGTACCCGCGCGACTACCTCGGCATCATCGGCTTCTCCTATCTGGCACAGGAGATCAAGGCGACCGACCTGCCTTCGATCGACTGGAACGAATACAACTACGGCACGAACATGCAGCACGGCTTCCAGCTCGCGCGGCAGATCCTGGGGCGGGAGAAGGGGGCCAACCGGCAGATCATCGTCATCACCGACGGCGAGCCGACGGCCCACTTCGACAATGGGCACGTCCGCTTCAGCTACCCGCCGACGCCGCGCACCTTCCAGGAGACGCTGCGCGAGGTGATCCGCTGCACGCGCGACGGCATCACGATCAACACCTTCATGCTGGAGCGCTCGCCTTACATGGTGCAGTTCATCAACGACCTGATGCGGATCAACTCCGGCCGTGTCTTCGTGGCGACGCCCGACCGCCTCGGCGAGTACCTGCTGGTCGACTACGTGGCGAACAAGCGGAAGTTCGTGGCGTAAGCGCAGGGTGCGCCTCCGGCGGGACGTTCCGGTTGAAGTGCCGCACAACGCTCCGGAGGCAAGAGACGTGACGAGATATCGCTTCTCCGTCGTGCTCGAACCCGATGGCGAGGAGCCAGAGCGGTACAACGTACGTGTGCCGGCGCTGCCAGGCTGCCTGACATATGGAGAGTCGCTCGAGGATGCACTTGCAAACGCCCGGGAAGCGATTGCCGGCTATGTCGAGAGCCTGGAGGCGGAGGGAAAAGCCGGTCCCGGTGACGCGGCGTAGTTTTGTGCCGTTCACGAGCCAGGCCGCCGCTCACCGCTTCGCGCGGGCCCGATTCCACGCTCGATTGGAGGGGAGGCGGAGCGTCTCCCGCTGATCATCCCCCATTGCGGATAACGTTGATTATGCGAATTTGTGGGCTGGCGCCGAGTCGTCACGATTGATGCGCCCGGCATACGCTGGCCGCGTCGGCCGTTCACCATGCACCGCGCCCCAACATCCGTAATCTTACGGATGCGCGACCACCTGGCGCTCGCTAATGTGCCGCCAAGGTCTCCGGTGGTGGAGACACAGGCATGCGGCAGCGAACGCGCCGCGGAGGTGTGGTGGCCATGGCATCGTCGATCAAGATCTCTCCCACGCCCGTGATGATTCTGGTCGATCAGGGAGAGGACACCGGGGCAGCACGAGTCTCGTATCGAACGGACGAGCCGGCATCCTTTCTCTGGGAGCGCACCCTGGGTGGGAGTTGGCAGCGTCGCTCGACTGGCTCCTCGAGCGCTTCGTCGGGCGGCTGGCCCATCCAGCTCGAGGTAGGCGCGATCTACCAGGTCCTGATGTATGCCAGAGAGGACGCCGATCCGAACGTGGCGATCGACGACCCAGTTTCACCCGTGGCGAGGGCGACGACCGCCGGGCTCGCCAAGCGGACCCCGGCGGCGCTGGTCACGAGCGAGGAGACTGGCGTCGGGGGCACCTATTTCGGATGGTATCCGCGGACCGACAACGTGCGAACACAGGCGGTGCTGCAGGTAGGCAGCGCGGAGCCGCGGGCGACCGAAGAGGGCGTGGATGTCCTGCCGAATCCGCTGGGGACGGTCGAGGAGGAATTCGCCGATTCCCACGCGCTCCTCTTTGCGTCGGAGCTTCTGCTGCCGGGGAACGACTATTGGGCGACCCTGCTCCTGATCGGCGAGGACGGCACATGGCAAAGCAAGAAGATGCCGTTCACGACGCGCAAGCGGACGGTCGAGATTCTGCTGAAGGAGATTCACATCATCAACGACGGCTCGCCCGGCGAAAACGACGCCTCGTTCCGGCTCTGGGTCTGCGAGGGTGACACGTTCATCAACGCTTGCGCGCTCACCGAGCGGGAGATCTCCGACCGGCCGAGCCCGGGCGAGGAGTACAAGGAGTACATCGCCCTCAGCGCGGATTGCGACATCCCGATCCGGTTCGGCCCGTCGCTGGTCAGCCGCAACCGGCAGCGGGTCGCGGTGCTGACGCGCGGCATCGCCAGAAGCACATTCGGGGCGGACGATATCTCGGGGAATTTCGATCCGACGAATGGATTTCCCACGAACCCGCCTCACCAGGAGGATATTCAGTCCCAGGCCTTCCTCTACCTCCCGGTCGGCCCCGCGGAAACGGTCGAAGAGGATGACTTGTCGACCTATGCCGAGCCGTTGAATAACCCCGGCTCCAACGAGTTCACGTACGAGGTCACCGGCACCTATTCAGTCACCTACGAGTAACGGACGAATCGTGAAATCCCGGTCGGCGCGCCCGAGACGTTGGCCGCGCGCCGACCGGACTCAGCGCCGCCCGGATGCAGTAGAACCCGCCAGATGCCCGACGTTCTCCCGCCTGCATCGGACCGCGAGGTTGAATGACCGCGATCGCGCGGTGCCCCTATCCCGCTGACGCCCATCAGGAACACCGCGCGGACAGGAGTGATGTGCTGTTGATAGTGAAAAGAGGGAAAGCCTAGATTGATCGTAACCGTGTTCTGCTTTCGCGTTCTTGATTGACAGTTCACTGCTCTCAACGCCGATACTCCGTGCGGGAGATCGTTCCGAGTCTCCACGCTGGTTGGCGGCACGAAGGTGTCTCCATGGAAGGGCACGTTTTGGACGGGAATCGTTTCGATCGTCTGGCGAGGGATATTGGTGGCGCGGTTCAGTCTCGTCGCTCAATGTTGCGGGTCATCACCGCTGGCGGCGCGGCCTTCGGACTCGGCCTGGCAGAAGTTGCTGAAGGCGAGGCCGGGAAGAAGCGGTGCGAGAAGACGCTCAAGAAATGCAAGGGCAAGAAGCAGTGTTGCTCGAGGCGATGTTGTCGCAATATCGCGGGCACGCTGAAGTTCTGCGGCCCCAAGAAGAGCACCTGTTGTCCCGATGGTGGCGCATGCCCTAGCACCCATCCTCTCTGTTGCGCTCCTGACAGTGGCCTGCCTGGATGCGCTCCTCGGAGCTATCCGGTCTGCTGCATTGCCAATGACGTGAGCGTCACAGACTACAGTTGCGCGGCGGGCTACGCGTGCTGCAACTCCGGCACTGGCTGCTGTCCCACGAACGGCATCTCCGCCGCTTCCGTGGGGATGGCGTCGGTCGGCACGATCGCCCGTCGGTTGGGCGACGCCTGAGCGCGGGTCGGCGACGGCCCAGGACGACGCGGAGCAACGGGAACGGCCGGTCCATTTCGGACCGGCCGTCGCCATTGGGTATCGCAGCGATCGCGGCCTAGCCGCCGTAGATCGCCTGGATCACCGCGGCGGCGATGTCGTCGCCGGAGGCGAGCGCGTCGTTGATCGCGGCCTGGACGCCGCTGGTGCCGCCGCTGTTGGTCGAGCCGATGCTCACCGAGCCGCCGCTGCTGTCGGCGGTCGAGACGCCGCCGTTGCCGCCGCTGGACGTATTCTGCGCGGAGGCCGCGCCCACGAACGCCGTCGAGGCGATCGCGGCGATTGCCAGCCCGGTCACCAGTTTGCTCTTCATTGGATCGAATCCTCCCCTCTCGTTCTGTCCCCCGTCGCTGGCGCGAAGGCGGGCGTTCCGCCTGGGGGTCAGCCGCGCCTCAGCCACCCCACGGCATGCGGCCACGATCTAGCCTACACGCATCGGCGACGATGTCAAGCTACCGCCGTTCCCAAAAACGCGGCGCTCTGCCTATGAGAACGCCTCGGCCTCTGGCCCGGTTTCGCCCGGAAATCGACGGCCGCGAACCGCGGCAGCGGGTGCGGGAACTATACTCACTGCTGGCCGGTGCATCCGGCGATTGCGACGCGCCGACACGGGCCGAACCGGGATGGACCTGCCGCGACAATGCTCGACTCCGACGCAATCTCGAACGCCTCTGCCATTCCCGCTCCGGCGCCCGCCGCACCCGCTGCCGTCGTGACCCCCCGGGCGATCCCCTTTCTGAAGAGCCTGGTCTTCATCGGCGGCTTCGCCTCGATCGGCGTCGAGCTGACGGCCAGCCGCCTTCTGGCGCCCTATTTCGGCAGCTCGACCTTCATCTGGGCGTCGCTCATCGGCGTCACCCTCGCCTTCCTCTCGCTCGGCTATCTCCTCGGCGGCAAGCTCGCCGACCGGCAGCCGCGCCCCGAGCTTCTTTACGCCGTTACCGCCGTCGCGGCCATCACCATCGCCCTGCTGCCACTGGTGGCGCGGCCGCTGCTGCACGAGTCGCTCGCCGCCTTCCGCACGCTCGACGCCGGGGCGTTCTACGGCTCCCTGGCGGGTACGCTCTTCCTCATGGCGCCGCCGATCACGCTGCTCGGCTTCATCTCCCCTTTCGCCCTGCGGCTGCAGATCGCCAACGTCGCCTCGGCGGGCGACACCGCGGGCTCGCTCTACGCGCTTTCGACGGTCGGCTCGATCGCCGGCAGCTTCCTGCCGGTCCTGGTGCTCATCCCGCTGATCGGCACCGCCGCCACGTTCGTCGTCCTCAGCCTCGCTCTCCTCGCGCCGGCGGTCGCTGGGCTGATCGCCGTCCGCGCCCGGCCGCTCGCGCTGGTGGCCATCGTCGGTGCGCTCGCCGCTCCCACGCTCGCCCTTGCGGTCCCGGGCGGCATCCGCCCCCCCGACCGGGGGGAGCTGCTGCACGAGCAGGAGTCGGCCTACAACTACATCCAGGTCGTCGACGACGGTGGGCAGCGCGAGCTGATTCTGAACGAGGGGCACGCCATCCACTCGATCTACAACCCCGGCCAACTCCTGACCGGCGGCCCGTGGGACTACTTCATGGTCGCCCCGCTCCTCGTCGCGGGCGAGGAGGCGCATCCTCCCCGCGACGTCATGCTGATCGGCTTGGCCGGAGGGACAGTCGCGCGGCAGTTGAGCGCCGCCTACGGGCCGATCCCAATCGACGGGGTCGAGATCGATCCCGACATCGTCGCGGTCGGGCGCCAGTATTTCGGGCTCGACGAGCTGGCGAATGTCAATGTCGAGATCGCCGACGGCCGCTACGCGCTGAAGACGTCCGACCGGAGCTACGATCTCATCGGCGTCGACGCCTACCGCCAGCCCTACATCCCCTTCCAGCTCACCTCGCGCGAGTTCTTTCAGGAGGTCGCCGACCACTTGTGCCCGGGCGGCGTCGCCGTCGTCAATGCCGGCCGGACCACGACCGATTTCCGGCTCGTCGATGCGCTGGGGGCGACGATGCGCGACGTCTTCCCGTACGTGATGGCCATCGACGTCGCGCAATACACCAACACCATCCTCGTCGGCAGCCAGTCGCCCCTCTCAGCAGAGGCGCTACAGGCAAACGTCGCGCGCTTTCGCCTGGATGCACCCGTGCGACAGGTCGCGGCATGGAGCCTCGGCGAAGGAAACATGCGGACTATCGCGCCGGGCGGGATGGTCTTCACGGACGACCGAGCGCCGGTCGAGATGGTCATCGACGAGATGATCTTCGACGCGGCGCGGGAGTTGACGGGCGGCAATCGATGAGCAGCCAGACCGTGGCGAATGTCGTCCCCTGGCGCAGCGGGCTCCTGTCGGAGCTGCCAGGCGTCGCGCACGCGCTGACCGGGCGCGTGGAGGGGCTGGGACTCGCCGATGGCAACGTCGCCTTCAGCGCCCCGCGCGACAAGGCGGATGCCTGGGCGATGCGGCGGCACTGGTGCGCCGCCTCCGACTTCGAAGCGGATCGCCTGGTGACGCTGGGGCAGATCCACGGCGCCGATGTCCATCGCGTCTCGGCCGCGCATCAGGGGCGGGGCGCCAGGCCCGGCTCGGAGCATCTCGGGCTCGGCGACGCCCTCGTCACCGCCGACCCCGGCCCGGTCCTGATGACGCTGCACGCCGACTGCCAGCCCGTCCTCTTCGTCGACCCCTCGCGGCGTGGCCGCGGCCCGGCCGTCGCCGTCGCCCATGCCGGGTGGCGCGGCACGGTGGCGAATGTCGTCGGCCAGACGCTCGCGCTGATGATGGCCGCATTTGGCACGCGGCCGGCCGACGTGCATGTCTGCCTCGGCCCGGCCATCGGCCCCTGCTGTTACGAGGTCGGCGACGATGTCGCGCGGGCGTGGCACGATCTCGCCGGGGTCGACGCGCCATCCGCCCTCGCGAGGGCGAATGGCCGCCGCCACTTCTCCCTGCGCGATGCCAACGCGCTCCTGCTGGCTCGCGCCGGGGTTCGCGCGGATCACCTTGAGGTGAGCGCGATCTGCACGCGCTGCGAAGGAGAGCGCTGGTTCTCGCACCGGGGCCAGGGGGCGGCGACCGGGCGATTCGGGGCGATGATCGCCGTTGCGGATGGGGGAAGCGCGGGTTGGTGAGCGAGCAGGTGGAGACGGCGCTGGCCGAACGGGTGGCGCGGGTGCGCGCCGATGTGGCGGAGGCCGCGCGCGTCGCCGGGCGCCGGCCAGAGGAGATCGAGATCGTCGCCGTCTCCAAGACGGTCCCGCGGCCGGTGATCGACGCCGCGGCCGCGCTTGGGCTGCGGCACTTCGGCGAGAACCGGGTGCAGGAGGCGCGGGAGAAGTTCGCCGAGCCGCTGCCCCCGGGTTGCGACCTCCACCTGATCGGTCAGTTGCAGACCAACAAGGCGAAGCTCGCCGTGCGCCTCTTCGATATGATCGAATCGGTCGACCGCGTCTCATTGATCGAGGCGTTGGAGAAGGCGGCGCGTCAGCAGGAGCGGATCGTTCCGGTCCTGCTGCAGGTCAACATCGCGGGTGAGGAGCAGAAGGCCGGGTGCGCGCCGGAGGAGGCCGCCGCGCTGATGGAGCGTCTCGGCGCGTCTCCCTGGCTCGAGCCACGGGGCCTAATGACGATCGCGCCGCTCGTCCCCGACCCTGAGCTGGCGCGGCCGGTCTTCGCCGGGCTGCGCGAGCTGCGCGACGCATTGCGGAGGCGGTTCCCGGGGCAGGATCTGGCCACGCTCTCCATGGGCATGAGCAACGACTACCGCGTGGCCATCGCCGAGGGGGCCACGACGATTCGCGTCGGGCGCGCCATCTTCGCCTGACCGGCGCTTGACGCACTCTCCCCTCTTTGCTAGCGTAGCGCCAGTCCAACCGGATTCGATACATCCAGGCTTCCTGTGACGCAATCACAGCGGGGCCAGCTTCGCGCACGAATCGCTGTTGTCCCCAGTTCGGCCGGGTACGCGAGGCGGTTCCAGCGGGAGGATCGATGCGGGTGGACATTGGCGCCGTCGTCATCGTCGATGACGGCGGCTCGGGAGTGCCGGCGCCGGTTGCCGGGCACTCGCGAAAGGAGTCAGCGAGTGACGCCCAAGGATCTGTCGAAGGAACATGTCGCGTTGCTGCGGGCCGCGAAGGCCGGCTCCCTGAACCGGCGCGAGCTGATGCGCCGCGGCATCGGGCTCGGCCTCAGCGCGACGGCGATCGCCGGGCTGATCAGCTCCTACCGGCCGGCTCCGGTCGCCGCGCAGGCGTCCCCCACGGCGGGGACCAGCCCGCTCGCCGGCCAGTCGATCGACATGACGATTCTCGGTATTGCCGGCTGGCCGCCGAGCCGCCTCGGCGTCGACATGGCGAACGAGCTCTTCAAGCCGTACGCCAAGGAGCAGTACGGCTACGACGTCAACTTCTCCTTCGAGGAGGCGCCATTCGAGTCGCTCTTCCAGAAGGCGGCGACGTCGCTGCAGTCGGGCTCGGCCCAGTACAACATCATCATCTCCGACAGCCAGTGGCTGGGAGCGCTCGCCGAGCCGGGCTGGATCGTCCGCCTCAACGACATCATCGCCGAGAATCCGGAGCTCGACATCAAGTTCGAGGAAGCCGCCGCCATCGGCTACCGGATCTATCCGGACGGCTCGGACAACATCTACGGCTTCCCGCAGGAAGGCGACGTCATCGGCCTCTTCGTCCGCCAGGACCTGATGAGCGACCAGGCCGAGCGCGACGCCTACAAGGCGGCCAACGACGGCGAGGATCTGCCGCAGAACTGGGACGACTGGCTCGAGGTCGACATCGACCGCTACGAGCGGATCGCCAAGCACTTCACGCGCCCGGACAAGAACCTGTACGGAACCGCGATGCAGTGGTCGAAGGTCTACGACTACGTCTCCTGCTACGCCTACCCGTTCATGTTCTCCAATGGCGGCGAGGCGTGGGACCCGGCCACGGGCCAGATCGAGGGGATCGTCAACTCCGAGATCAACATCAAGGGGCTGGAGCGGAATAAGAGCTTCCTGCAGTACGCCCCCCCCGGCGCCACGAACTATGGCATCGGGGAAGAGGTCGACGTCTTCACGGCCGGGACGGTGGCGACGTGCCTGCAGTGGTCGGCGCTCGGCCCCCAGATGGCGAATCAGAAGCCAGGAGGGGCGCCGGACGAGGTCGCGGATCCCTCGAAGCCCGTCACGCCGGACAAGGTGCTCATCGTGCCGCCACCCGGGTTCAAGCAGGAGGATGGCTCGCTCAAGCGGGTCTATACCCTTGGCGGCCAGCCTTGGGTTCTCAATGCCTTCAATGACGAGGCCCACCAGCAGGTGGCGATCGACTTCATGAAGTTCTGGTACCTGCCGGAGACGCAGCTCGAGTTCTCCAAGCGCGGCGGCGACACGGCGGTGATCGAAGTTCTCGATTCGCCCGGCTACGACGATTTGCAGATCCACTTCCGCGCCTACAAGTACATGATGCGGGAGAACCGGTCGAAGGACTTCTGGCATGACCCGAACTACGCCGAGATGCTGGCGGTCCAGCAGGAAGCCTGGAACGGCTATATGACAGACGTGGTGTCCGACGCCAAGCTGGCGCTCGACTACACCGCCTGCAAGCAGCAGGAAATCCTGTACGACGCGGGGCGCAGCGACATCGCGCCTTCGGATATCTGCTCGGACATCAGCCTGTAGCGGCGGCCAGGCGCTGCCGGAGGGATGGCGGGGCTTCGCCATCCCTCCGGCGAACTGTCTGGCCGTCTTTAGCCCGGAGTCCTCATGGCCCAGACGACCTACCCAGCAGAAGCCCCCGCCTCGGCGACCCCCTCCGCTCAGACGAAGCGGCGTCTCCCCCTCGCGCGCGCTCTCGACGAGAGCCGGTTCTTCCCGACCATTCTGCTCGGGCCGATCCTCGTCTTCTTCATCGTCTGGAATGTCGTGCCGCTCCTCTGGCTGCTCGGGGTCAGTTTCTACCGCTACAAGGTCACTGCTGCCCGGCCGCCGCAATTCGTCGGGTTCCAGAACTTTCTCGATATCTGGAAATCGACCGAAATCTGGGGCCTGCTCGGGCGCACCCTCTCGTTCATGGTGCTTACGGTCGGCGGCGCCACAATTCTTGGTATGGTGCTTGGATTCCTCTTCTGGGGCAGCGGCCGCATGCCTGGTAGGCGCCTGGCGCTGACGCTCCTGTTCACGCCGATGGTGCTGCCCCCGGTCGCGGTCGGCACCTTCTTTCGCCTCATCTATGACCCGATCTTCGGCATCGCCAACTTCTTCACCGAGAAGCTCATCGGGCAGCGGTTCGACTTTCTCGGGAGCAAGGATCTCGCCTTCGGGGCCACCATCGCGGTCGACGTCTGGATGTGGACGCCCTTCATGATCCTGATGACGCTGGCCGCGCTTGGCTCGGTGCCGAAAGCGGAGCTCGAAGCGGCCGAGATCGATCGGCTTCCCTGGCTGAAGCGGATTCGCTACATCATCCTGCCGAACGGCAAGTTCATCCTGATGCTCGGCATCCTGCTGCGCACCATCGATTCCTTCAAGACGACCGATCTCCCGTATCTCATGACCAACGGCGGCCCCGGCAACAAGACGGAGTTCGTCGGGCTCTCGCTCTACCGCACCGGATTCGAAGCCTTTCAGATGGGCGATGCGTCGTCCCTGGCGATCATCACGCTGCTGATCGCCATCGCCTTCGCGTCGATCTATCTCTACGTCCTCAGCTATCGTGAAACACGGGCACAACTGCAATGACCGCGCACCCCTGGCGGCAACGCCTCTACCATCTGCTGCTCTGGATCGTCGCGCTCCTCTTCTTTTCGCCGGTCCTCTGGATCTTCATGGCCGCCTTCAAGTCGGGCGGAGAGATCGTCTCGCCGACGCCGGTGTTCATCTTCCGGCCGACGATGGACAACATCATCCGGGTCATCCAGGAGCCGAACTTCCTCGACTACCTCAAGATGAGCTTCGTTCTCTCGATCGGCTCGGTCCTGATCGCCATCGTCGTCTCGTTTCTCGCGGCCTACTCCTTCTCGCGCTACCGGCCGACGGGGACGAACTTCATCATGTTCCTCCTTCTCTCGACACGGATGGTCCCGGCCTCGGCCGTCGTCCTGCCGATCTTTCTGATGTACACCGTCCTCGGCTGGTCAAAGACCTTTCACGGGATGATCCTCTTCTACGCCATGTTCAGCATCCCCTTCTCGCTCTGGATCCTGAAGGGGTTTCTCGACGGCGTTTCGCTGCGTTATGACGAGACGGCGTTGGTCAATGGCGGCTCCCGCCTGCACACCATGTTCCGTGTTGTGCTGCCGCAGGTGAAGCCGGGGCTGGTCGCCGCGTTCATCTTCAACATCCTCTTCGTGTGGAACGAGTTTCTCTTCAACTACATCCTTGGCGGTCAGGGCACCACCATGATCCCGGTCCTGCTGGCGACGGGCGTGAAGCAGGGGGGGATGACCGATTGGTCGTTCGTGGCGTCGATCTCACTGATCTACATGCTGCCGCCGATCATCGCGATCTTCTTCTTCCAGAAGTACCTGCTGGTCGGCATGACCTTCGGCACCGTCCGCGGCGAGGTGTAGACGATGCAACAGCCGTTCGATTCCTCCCCTGCGCGGGTGGTGACGGAGGATCCGCAGATCGAGACCGCATCGGAGCAGGGGCGGGTTATTGCGGCGCTGCCGGAGCTGACGGCCCCGGGGGAGCTACCGCCGGCCATCGCGCGTCGTCCCCTCCCCTTCGCGGCGACGATGCAGGCGATCCTCATCGTCGTGATGTTCGCGGCGTTCATCCTGATCCTGCAGCAGGCGAACAAGACGCTCTACCAGATCGGGCTGCCGGTGCTGGTCGTCGCCGCCTTCCTGCAGATCGCCTTCGGCAACATGCCGCCGACGACCCGGTTCCTGAAGTCGATGGGCCTGCTCCTGCTGACCTGGGGGATCGTCGCCGCGCTCGTGTTAGTCAGCATTTACCTGACGCCGAACCTGATTCAGCTCGGGCAGGCCAAGCGATGAACGGAGTAGCCAGAGCGGTGAACCCGCCGATTCTCCAGATGGAGCGCGTCAGCAAGCGCTACGACCGGACGCCAGTCCTGAACGACCTCTCGCTGCTGGCGGCCACCGGCGACCTGACCGTCGTCTACGGGCCGCCGGCGGCTGGCAAGTCGGTCCTCGTCCGCGTCCTGACCGGCCTCGAAAAGCCCGACACTGGTCGAATCGTCCTGCGCGGGCAGGACGTGACCAGCCTCCCGCCGGCCGACCGGAACATCGGGTACGTCCCGCAATCGTTCGCGCTCTACCCGCACCTCTCGGTCAGGGGCAATATCGCCTATCCGCTCGATCTAGCCGGGGTGCCGGCCGCCGAATCGCGCGATGTCGTGCAGAACGCGGCCCAGATGCTCAAGATCGAGGAGCACCTCGACAAGACGCCCGATCAGTTGAGTGGCGGCCAGAAGCAGCGCGTCGCCATTGCGCGCGGCATCGCCAAGCGGACCGACTTCTTCATCCTCGACGACCCGCTGGCGGGGCTCGACTTCAAGCTGCGCGAGCAGCTCGTCGACGACCTGCGCGGCCTGAAGACGGAGACGGGCGCCAGCGTCCTCTACGTCACGTCCGACGTCATCGAGGCGATGACCCTCGCCGACGAGCTCGCGGTCCTTGCCGATGGCGCGATCGTCGAATCAGGCCCGGCGGAGCGCCTCTACCGGCGGCCCCGGCACGCGCGGACGATGGCGCTGGTCGGATTCCCTCCGGTCAACATCCTGCCCGGCACGCTGCAAGGGCGGGGCGCGAGCGCCCGCTGCGTGACACGCCTCTTCGCCTTTCCGGTCGAGGCGGCGCCTGCCGCTACAAGCGAGGTCCTCGTCGGCATCCGCCCCGAGCACGTTCGCTTTGCGCATCGCCCGGAGGCAGAAGAGATCATCGCCCATCCGATCCAGTTCGACGCGACGGTCGCGCTGCGGGAGGATCTGGGCGGCGAGGACATCGTCTATCTCGCCGTTGGCGACACCGCCCTGACCATGGTCGACCGCGACCACGATCGACGCGCCGACATCGACCAGCGCGTCACCATCTCGATCGCGCCGCAGCGGCTCCTCCTCTTCGACGCGGCGACCGGGGCGTACCTGGGGCACGGGGCGACGGAAGCCGGTGCAAGCGTCGTGGCCGCGGCAGGAGCGCAGCATGGCTGAGATTCGCGTCGAACAACTCACCAAGACCTTCGGCCAGCTTCGCGCGGTCGACGACATCACCTTTACTTTCGAGAACGGGCAGGTCACCTGCTTGCTCGGCCCGTCCGGGTGCGGCAAGACGACCCTGATGCGGATCATCGCCGGGCTGGAGAAGCAGACGGCTGGCCGCGTCCTCTTTGGCGACCGCGATGTCTCGCGCCTCTCGCCGAGCAAGCGCGACATCGGCATGGTCTTCCAGTATCCGGTCGTCTACCGGGGCATGAGCGTCGCCCGCAACATCGAGCTGCCGCTGCAGTCGATGAAGCTCTCGAAGGCGGAGCGGACACGGCGCGTGGACGAGGCGATCGCCCTGATGGGTTTGAGCGCAGCCGCCGGCCAGGATGTGGGGACGCTCGACAACGGCACGCGGCAGAAGGTCTCCGTCGCGCGCGAGGTCGCCCGGCAGCCGGAGATCATCCTCTTCGACGAGCCGATCACCAACGTCGACGCCGCCTCCAAGCTGCAGCTCAAGCGGTCGCTCAAGGAGCTGACGCGCACCCTGCAACAGACGATCGTCTACGTCACCCACGACCAGACCGAGGCGATGACGCTGGCCGACCAGATCGCCCTGATGCAGGATGGGAAGATCGTCCAGTGCGCGCCCCCGCGCGAGCTTTACAACCACCCGGACGACCGCTTCGGCGGCTGGTTCCTCGGCAACCCGGGGATGGTCTTCTTCGACGCGGCCCTCGCCGGCGCCGATGGCCACGCGCGTCTCGACTCGCCCCTCTTCCCCATGCCGGTCGCTGTCGAGACCAACGCCGGGCGCGCCGGCGACGTGACGATCGGCATCCGCCCGGAGCATATCCGCGTCGCCGCCGAACCGCTGCCGGGCGGCGTGCCGGCTGAATTGCTGCGCAAGACGATCCAGATTGGCGGGCAGTATCTCGTCGCGCTGAAGGCCGAGGGCGCGCCGGAGAGTGGGTTCAAGGCGAAGGTCGCGCCATACCATGGGGAGCGGCTACCATCTGCCGGGTTGGTCCATGTCGAGCTGCCGCTCGACCAGGTGACCCTCTTCGATGAGCGTGGCAGCCGGATCGCGGCCACGCTCCGACCTCGTGGATAGGGGAGACGCGCTCTTGGCCCGCCCGTACGTCTTCGGCTCGAACTTCAAGATGAACCAGACACCCGCCGAATCGGCGGCGTTTTATCGCCAGCTCGCCGCGTCGATCGAGATTCCGGACGATGCGCGGGTCTTCATCTTTCCGCCCTTCACCTCTCTCGCCGCCGTCGCGGAGGCCATCGGCGAGGGGCCGCACGCGATCTGGCTCGGCGCGCAGAATGCCTTCTGGGCCGCCGAAGGCGCGTATACGGGCGAGATCTCGCTGCGCATGCTGACCGCCCTTGGCGTCGATCTGGTCCTCGTCGGCCACGCCGAGCGGCGGCACACCTTTCACGAGGCCGATGTCGAGCTCAACAGGAAGGTGCGCGCGGTCCTCGGTGCCGGTCTGCGCACCCTCTTCGGCGTCGGCGAGACTGCCGAGGAGCGCGGCTACGGCGTCAGCGCCGAGACGGTCCTACGGCAGCTCAAGATCGGGCTGTACGGCGTCGATCCGGAGCAGCTCGACCGCGTCAACATCGCCTACGAGCCCGTCTGGTCGATCGGCGCCGGCGGTACGCCCGCGACGCCGGACGATGTCGAGCCGATGGCGGCGCTGATCCGCGACGCGTTGGGTGATCTCTTCGGCGACGCTGGGCGTCAGGTCCCGATCCTCTACGGCGGCAGCGTCGACCCCTCGAACGCCGCGACCTTCACCGCGCTGCCGAATGTCGACGGGCTCCTTGTCGGGCGTTCGGGCTGGACGGTCGAGGGGTTCGTCGCCACCTATCAGGCGGGGCTTGCCGGCCACCGGCAGGCGAACGTTCTCGTCGGATAGACTCTTCGGCGAAGGCGCGGCGCCCCTTGGCGCCACGGCCTCCCCGAGTCGCTGTGCGGAAAGGTTTCGCAGCATGGCCGAGGTGGTGAGCCTCGGAGTTCACATCCTCGACATCCTCGGCCGGCCGGTGACACGCATTCCACCGGGGCAGGACATCGACCTCCTCGAGGAGATCCGGCTCACTGTCGCGGGCACCGCAGCCGGAACGAGCGTCGACCTCGCCAAGCTCGGGGCAGACGTGCTCGCCATGGGCGCCATCGGCGACGATGCCACCGGCAACTTTATCGTCGACACCATGAACCGCTACGGCATCGACACCCTCGGTCTCCGCCGCAAGCGGGACGTGCAGACATCGGCCACGATGCTGCCGATTCGCCCCAATGGCGAGCGCCCGGCGCTCCACGTGCGGGGTGCGAACGCCGATCTCACGATCGAGGATGTCGATTTCGAGGCGATTGCCAGCGCGCGGCATCTCCACTTCGGCGGCACCTACCTCATGCCGGGGCTCGACGGGGAGCCGACGGCGACGATTCTCGCCTTCGCCCGGGAGCAGGGCGTCCCGAGCACACTCGACGTGCTGGCGACCGCTCGCCCCGACCTGCTCGAGATCGTCGCCCCGGCGCTCCCCTTCATCGACTACTTCATGCCGAGCCTGGACGAGGCGCGCATGATCTCCAGGCGGTACGACCGCCGCGAGGTGATCCGTTTCTTCCTCGACCGGGGCGTGCGGCATACCATCTTCAAAATGGGCGCGGAGGGGAGCAGCGTCGCGTGGCGCGGCGCCGGCGGCGAGATCGAGGAGATTCGGGTCCCGGCGTTCCGCGCGCCCGTCGTCGACTCGACCGGTTGCGGCGACGCCTATTGCGCCGGCTTCATCGTCGGGCTTCTTCGCGGCTGGGCTCTGGTCGAGTGCGCCCGCTTCGGCACGGCGGCCGCGGGACTCGTCATTACCGGCCTCGGGTCGGACGCGGGTATCGTCGATTATGAACAGACTATGGCCTTCATGCGGAGCGCCGAGACGCTGCCGATGACGGGCGAGGGATAGACGAGGCAGATGTGATGACGAAGTTCGAACGGCGCCGGCCGCGACCGCTGCGGCGCGTGGTGGTGACGGGGATGGGCGCGGTCTCATCCCTCGGCGCGGGCGTCGACCAGCTCTGGCAGCGGCTGCTCGCGGGGGAGTCGGGCATCCGCACGGCCGAGAATCTGCCGGCCGGGACGATCAATGCGACGATTCGCGGCGATGTCGACGACGACCAGGTGCCGAACCGCTTTCTGGAGGGCAAGACGCTGCGCAATACCTCCCGTTTCGCCCGCTTCGCGGTCGAGGCGGCCGGTGAGGCGCTCATCGACGCCGGCTTGATCGACGCCGAGACCTTCGAACCGACGATGTCTCTCGAACGCGCCGGGGCGGTCATTGGCACCTGCGGCGCTGGCGTCCACGACGACTTTCTCGCCGCGTGGGAGTCGTACAAGGAGCGGGGCATGCGCGGTGTGCCGACGCACCTCCACGTCTCTTTCCCCCACAACCTCGCCGGCTACGGCATTCAGGCCCGCTTTGGCATGGGCGGCCCGAGCCTGACCCTGACCACCGCCTGCGCCACAGGCGCCCAGGCGATTGGCGAGGCGTTCGAAGAGGTGCGCGACGGCCGCGCGCCGGTCATGATCGGCGGCGCGACCGAATCGACACACCACCCGATGTACGCGGCGGGGTTTGCGGTCATGCGCGCGCTCGTCAGTGACAGCAACGACGAGCCCACCAAGGCGAGCCGCCCGTTCGACGCGACGCGGGCCGGATTCGTCCTCGGCGAGGGCGCGGCGATGCTCGTCCTCGAGGATCTGGAGCACGCCCTGGCGCGCGGGGCGCGCATCTACGCCGAAGTGCTCGGCTTCGGCACCTCGAACGACGCTTACCATCCGATCGCGCCGCTGCCCGACGGCTCTGGCGGCGCCCGCGCGATGCAGTCCGCCATCGACGACGCCGGGATCGCCCCGGATGCGATCGACCACATCAACGCCCACGCGGCGTCGACGCCGGCCGGCGACCTGGCGGAATCGGAGGCGATCCGCCGCGTCTATGGGGAGCGCGCGGCCACCATCCCTGTCACCTCGGTGAAGGGGGCGCTCGGGCACTGTATGGGGGCGTCTGGGGCGCTGGAGACGATCGCCGCGGTGCGGACCATCGCGGAGCAGACGATCCCGCCGACGCTCAACTACCAGAATCCCGATCCGGCGGTCGGGCTCGACATCGTCCACGGCGCGCCGCGCCAGACGGAGATCGATGTCGTCGCCAAACACTCGTTTGGCCTCGGAGGCCAGAACGCCTGCCTGATCCTGGCCCGCTACGACCCCGACCGGTAAGCGCGAAGAGGACTTTGACTGCAACGCGTGTCATGCTGAACGAAGTGAAGCATCTCGGTTCGTGGGAACCCCGCTTCCCGTGGACCCAGATGCTTCGTTCCTCAGCATGACACTGTTTGCGGGGCCGCTGTAAACGGCCCCTTTGGCGTTCGGAACGTCTCGGCGATCCTACGCGACCGGCGCGGCCGCGCCCACGAGCGCCTCGATGCGCTCCAGCAGCACTCCCTCCTCGCCCGGCTTCAGCAGTTCGGGCGTGATCGAGATCGCATCGGGGCCATCGACCGCGACCGCAATGCGGGGGTTCCCCTCCCAGAGCAGGCGTGCCGCCTGCGGCCCCGCTATGCCGGTGGCGGCGGTGAAGGCGATGCGGCAGCGGGGCGTCGGCTGCCCCGCCTCGTTCGGGAAGACCCGGCTCGCGCGGAGGCCCGGCCGCTCATCGAGCCGGGCCACCCAGCGGG
>JADYYO010000311.1 GCA_020853615.1 Thermomicrobiales bacterium | reverse complement strand
GTCGCGATCCCCAGTGGCGGCAGGAGCCCCTGCATGACCGTGAAGACCGATTTCTTGATCTCCCCGGCGTAGCGGGTGCCGACGATCAGGATTCGCCGCCACGCGAAGTCGATGGCGATCGCCGTCGTGCTGACCGTCTCATGCCGATCCGGGTCGGCCTCGAAGCGAGGCGCATGCAGGATCGTCCACCCTGCACGTCCCCCATCGGCCTCCAGGTGCGGCAGAAAGAGGTTGCGCGCGAACAGGGCCGACCAGGCGCTCTCGGTCACGAGGCGAATCGGTTGGTTGAAGCGCGGGTCAGCGCCCGCCGAGAGATCCATCCAGTAGCGGTCGCGCCCCGCGAGGTACTCGAGAATATCGGCGTGGAGGCGCGCAAATGCCGACGCGGAGATCGGGCGATTGACCTCGCCCCACCAGATGCGATCGGCCATCGCGCCGTCGCGGACGATGAACTTGTCGCGCGGCGAGCGCCCGGTGTGCGTGCCCGTCTCGACCGCCAGTGCGCCGCACTCGGCCAACTCGCCCTCGTCGCCGCGGATCGCATGCTCGACCAGCGCGGCAGCCGGAAGGTTGCGAAAGTCGTTGGTTGCCAACGCGGCCGCGTTGGTCCGCGAGAAGTCGTCCGCGGCGATGACGTGGATATCGATGTTCGACTCTTCCACGTTCCATGCCCTTCTACATGCGGAGCTGGTCCGTGCCAACTCGTTCCGTGGGGCAGCGCGAGTTCGATGGAGATGGTCCGGCCCCGGGCAAGCTCACGCAAGCTCGAGGCCAGAAGCGAGTGGATTGTCTGCCGGCGCTCAGGCGACGAGCGCGGGCCGGATCTGCTGAATCGCCCGCCGCACGCTGCCCAGCACCTCGTCGATCGTCGCCTCGTCCATCGCCGTCGACGTGCACATCATCAGGCGCGGGGCCGCATAGACCCCCTCACTGAGAAGCGCGAGGTGGAGCAGGCGCGCCAGCCCCTTGTCGACCGCGGCCGCGTCCCGGTAGGTGCGGACCTCGTCGACACCAAGGTGGAGCCCGACGAAGGAGCCGTAGCCCGTCACGCTCGCCACGATGCCCACCTCGGCGACCGCCTCGCGCAGGCCCTGCCGCAGCCGCTCGCCGAGGGCATTGATGCGGGCTACCTCATCCGGGGTGTACGCCTTCATCGCGGCGACGCCAGCCGCCATGGTAATCAGGTTGCCGTTGAAGGTGCCCGACTGCCAGAGCGGTTCGGGCCGCAGCGGGTCGAACTGCTCCATTACGGCGGCGCGACCGCCAAAACCGCCGACCGGGAAGCCGCCGCCGATGATCTTGGCGAAGGTCGTCAGGTCAGGCCGTACGCGGAAATGCTCCTGCACGCCGCCCGGCTCGAGCCGGAAGCTCATCACTTCGTCGAAAATGAGGAGCGCGCCATGCTCAAGCGTCAGCGCGCGCAGCGCCTCCAGATACTCCCGATCGGCGGGGAGCATACCCCCGGAGCCCAGCACCGGCTCGATGACGACGGCCGCGACCTCGCTCCCCCGCTCGGCCATGATGCGCTCGATCGACTCGCGGTCATTGAGCGCCGTCACCAGGACATTCTCGACCGTATTTTGCGGAACGCCCCGCGTGCCGAGGACGCTCAGCGGCGCGTGCTCCGGGCCCGCCGTCGGGTCGTCGAGCGCCGGGTGGACGCTCACCTCGACGTCGTCGTAGGTGCCGTGGTAGCCCCCCTCCATCTTGACGATCAGGTCGCGGCCAGTGAAGGCGCGCGCGGCCCGGATGGCGTTCATCATCGCCTCGGTGCCCGAGTTGCAGAAGCGGACGAGATCGACCGAGGCGACCCGCTCGGTCAGGATCTCGGCGAGCCGCGTCTGGTACGTGTTCGGCGCGGGGAAGGCGGTGCCAGTCGGCAGGCAGGCTTCGACGGCGGCCACGACGTCGGGGTGGCCATGCCCGTGGATCAGCGAGGTGTAGTTGTTGAGCAGGTCGATGTAGACGCGGCCGTCGGCGTCCTCGATGCGGCAGCCGCTCCCCTGCTGTACGACGAGCGGATAGGGCGCGTGAAACGCCACGGTCCGCGTATCGCCCCCCGGCATGACGCGCCGCGCGGCCTCGTGCAGGGCGGCCGAGCGGGGCGAGCTGGCGCGATAATCCGCGATCACCTCCGCCTCGACCTCCGCGCGCGTCCGCGAATCGACCAACGAGGAAACCTGCATCGCCATATCATGCCTCCTGATTCCGGCGCTCCGGTTGCGGCTGGTATCCGGATCGTAGGAAGCCGCGTCGAGCGCGTCAAGCGGATCGAGCGGCTAGCATCGTCGCGGTTGCCGTGGTGCATCGTCTGAGAGGAGTTTGCGTGAGGATCGAACCGTTTGCGCTGGAGCGCTGGATGACCCGCTACGAGATGGATGTCCAATGGGACATCGCCGAGAGCGGCATCTACCCGATGTCGACGCGCGAGCTGCTGGCGCTCCTGCCGGAAGATGAGCGGGACGACGTCCACGGCCGCCTGCTCGACACCCGGCTCGGCTATAGCGAGGCGCGCGGCACGGGGGAGCTGCGGCAGTTGATCGCCGAGACGTACGAGAACACGTCCCCGGACGAGATTCTGGTGACGACGGGCGCCATCGAGGCGAACTTCCTCCTCTTCAACGCGCTCCTCTCGCCGGGCGACCGCGTGGTCGCCGTCGCGCCCGCCTATCAGCAGTTGAACAGCGTGCCGCGCGCGATCGGCTGCGAGGTCGCGCTCTGGCATCTGCGGCACAACGGCGGCTACTTCTACGATCTGAACGATCTCCGCGCGCTGGCGACGCCGGGCACACGCATGATCGTCATCAACACGCCGCACAATCCGACCGGAGCGATGCTCTCGGCCGCCCAACTGCGCGAGATCTACGCGCTGGCGGAGGAGCTCGACGCCTGGGTGCTGAGCGACGAGGCGTACCGCTGGCTCGACCTCCCCGGCAGCGAGCCGCTGGCGCTGCCGATGCGCAATCTCGGCCCGCGCGGCATCAGCACCGGCACCTTCTCCAAGCCCTTCGGCCTCCCTGGTCTGCGCACCGGCTGGATGGCGGCCCCGGAGGATGTCGTCCAGCGCTGCTGGGGGCTGCGCGACTACATCACACTCAGCCCCGGCAAGCTGAACGACGCGCTGGCGACTATCGCCTTCCGGCACCGGGACGCAATCGCGGCGCGCACGCGGGCGATCGTCAGTGACAACCTCGACTTCGCCGAAGGGTGGTTCGCCCGGAACAGCGACCTCGTCTCCTGGACGCCGCCGCGCGGCGGCCTGTTGGCGATGATGAAGTACGAACTGGAGGTCCCCTCCGTTGAGCTGGCGAACCGACTGGCCGAGGAGTACAGCGTGATGCTGGCGCCCGGCTCGGCGTTCGGCTACGAGGGACACCTGCGGATCGGCATCGGCAGCACCCCGGCCATCTTCAGCGAGGGGCTGCAGCAGACGGAAACCTGCCTGCGCGACCTGCAGGCATCGGGCGTGCCGATGAAGAGGGGGTAAGAAAGCTCGGGCACCCACAAGAGTGTCATCCTGAGCGCAGCGAAGGATCTCGGCTCCTCGGGGCCACGTCTCCCTGGAGTCGAGATGCTTCGCTCCTCAGCATGACACGAATTAGGCGCCTCCGCATTTCCCGCGCTATCGGCCACCAGACGAACGAGGGCCGCCGGATGATCCCAGCGGCCCTCGCTTCGAGAACGAATTCCGGGTTCGGCTACATCATCGCGGCGGCGCGCTGGAGCGCGCGCTTCGTCAGCACGCCGATGAGGTGGCGGCGGTACTCCGCGGAGGCGAAGTGGTCACCGTTGAGCTCAAGCCCCTCGCCGGCGACGGCCGCCGCGTTGGCGATGGCGTCGTCGCTGAGCTGCTGCCCGACGAGCGCGTTCTCGGCATTGGTGGCGCGGGTCGCCTTGCTGGTCGCCCCCGTGATCGCGATGCGGGCCGACTCGACCGCGCCATCGGCGCCGGGAGTGAGCACGGCGGCGACGCCGACAACCGCGTAGCCGGAGGCCGGGTGCCGGAACTTCTCGTAGGCCATCCCCGTACCCGGCCTCGGAGCATCGAAGGAGACCGCGGTGATGATCTCATCCGGCTCGAGCGCGGTGGTGAAGAGATCGACGAAGAGATCGTCAGCCGCGATCGAGCGCGAGCCGTTCGCGCCGGTGGCATCCACCGTGCCGTTCAGCGCGAGGAAGATGGCCGTGAAATCGGCCGCCGGGTCGGAGTGCGCCAGCGCCCCGCCGAGGGTGCCCCGCGTTTGCACGGAGGGATCGCCGACGTTGTTCGCCGCCTCCGTCACCATCGGCAGCACGTTGCTCAGCGCGGCGGAGTCGCGCAGCATGGCGTACGGGGTCATGGCGCCGATCGTGATTTTCCCGGAGGCGTCGATGCCGACGAGCCCGTCGACGCCACCCAGGTCGACCAGCGCCGACGGCGCGGCGAGGCGCAGCTTCATCGCCGGCAGGAGCGAGTGCCCACCGGCGAGGAGCTTCGCGTCCGGGTCCGACGCCAGCAGCGCGGCCGCGGCCTGCACGCTATCCGGCTTGTGATAGGCAAACTGGTTCGGGAACACCTCGATCCTCCATCGCTCATCGCGCGTCGATTCCGCTTGCGGCCATTCTCAATGGGCTAGGCCGTCGCCCCCTGCATCGCCCGCCAGACCCGCTCCGGCGTATACGGCATGTCGAGATGCTGCACCCCGAGGTGCGAGAGCGCGTCGACGACAGCGTTGGCAACAGCCGGCGTCGAGCCGATCGTCCCCGCCTCGCCCGCGCCCTTGACGCCCATCGGGTTGACATCGGTCGTGGTCACCGTCCGGTCGAGCTCGTAGACCGGGAGCATGCTCGCCTTCGGGACCGCGTACTCGTTCATCGTCGCCGTGATCAGCTCGCCGTTGTCGGCGTAGACCGCGCCCTCGTAGAGCGCCTGCGCGATCCCCTGCGCGATGCCGCCGTGCAACTGGCCATCGACGATCATCGGGTTGATGACGTTGCCGACATCGTCGACCGCGACGTAGCGCACGATCTCCACCTCTCCGGTGTCACGGTCGACCTCGACCACACAAACGTGCGTGCCGAAGGGGAAAGTGCAGTTCGGCGGGTCGTGGTAGGTGATCGCCTCCAGCCCCGGCTCCATCCCCGGCGGCAGGTCGTAGGCGACGTGCGCCTGCAAGGCGATGTCCTGAATCGTCTTCGCCAACTCGGGCGAGCCCTTCACGTAGGCGCGGCCGTTCTCGTAGACGATGTCCTCGGGCGCGGCCTCCAGCATGTGGGCGGCGAGCAGCTTGGCCTTCTCGATCACCTTCTGGGTGCTCTTGTAGATCGCGGTGCCGCCGACGGCGAGCGAGCGGCTGCCGTAGGTGCCGAAGCCGAAGGGGGTTCCCTTCGTATCGGAGTGCTCGACCTCGATATCATCGTAAGGGATGCCGAGCTGATCGGCGGCGAGCTGGGCGAAGGTCGTCTCGTGCCCCTGCCCGTGCGGCTGGGAGCCGGTGGTAACCGTCACCTTGCCCGTCAGGTAGACGCGGACCTGCGAGCTCTCCCAGAGCCCCGCGCCCCACCCTTCGCCGCCGAGCCCGATCCACTTCGACGGCGCGATGCCGCAGACCTCGACATAGGAAGAGATGCCGACGCCGAGCAGCTTGTTCGATCCGTCGGCCCGTCGCGCGGCCTGCTCCTGCAGAAGCTCGTCGTACCCGACGTGCTGCAGCGCCAGATCGAGCGCCGGCTGGTAGTTGCCGCTGTCGTACGGCAGCATGCCGATGCCGGTGTCGTACGGGAAGTCCACCGGCTGGATGAAGTTGCGGCGGCGCACCTCGGCCGGATCGACACCGGTCGCGTCGGCGACGAGGTCGCAGACGCGCTCGGCGATGAACGCGGCCTCGGGTCGGCCGGCGCCCCGATAGGCGTCGACCATGGCGGTGTTGGTGTAGACGCCCCGCACGTCGACATGGATATTCGGGATCTTGTAGCACCCCGCGATCATCCGCCCGTAGAGCGTCGTCGGGATGCCCGGGGCCACCGTCGAGAGGTAGGCGCCGAGATTGGCCAGCGTCGTCACCTTCAGCGCGGTGATCTGGCCCTCCTTCGTCGCGCCGATCTCGATGTCGGTGTGATGGTCGCGGCCGTGCGTCGTGTGCAGGTAATTTTCGGTGCGATCCTCGAAGTATTTGACCGGCCGCCCAAGGTGCTTCGAGAGCCAGAGCATCAGCGGCATGTCGAAGTACATGAAGATCTTCGAGCCGAAGCCGCCGCCGACGTCGGGGGCGATGACGCGCACCTTCTGCTCCGGGACGCCGAGGATGAAGGCGGCGATCAGCAGCTTGTGAACGTGCGGCGCCTGCGAGGTCGCCCAGAGCGTGTACTCCTCGGTCCCCGGGTCGTACAGTCCGATGGAGCCGCGCGGCTCCATCGCCGTCGGGATCAGGCGCTGATTGACGATGCTCTGGCTGACGCGAACCTCGGCGTCCGCCAGCGCCTGGTCGACCGTCGCCGCGTCCTTGCCACACGTCCAATGCAGGACGACGTTGTTCGGCGCGTTCTCGTGGAGTTGCGGCGCGCCCGGCTGGACCGCCTCGCGCGCGTCGACGACGACCGGCAGCTCGTCGTAGTCGACCTCGATCGCCTCCAGCGCGTCGTTCGCCTGGTAGACGCTCTCGGCAACGACGACCGCCACCGGGTCGCCGACCTGGTGGACTTCCCCGAGCGCGAGGAGGCGCGGGGTGTTGACAAAGTTGTCGACGCCGGCGGCCTGCCAGGCGCAGGGGAGCGGGTTGACCTCCGCCAGATCCTCCCCCGTGAAGACGCCGACGACACCCGGCATCGCCTTCGCCCGGCTGGTGTCGATGCCACGAATCGTAGCGTGCGCGACGGGCGAGCGGAGGATAGCCGCGTAGGCCATTCCCGGCAGCTTGATGTCGTCGAGGAAGTTGCCATCCCCGGTCATCAGCTTCGGGTCTTCGCGTCGCCGGATCGGCTTGCCGATAAAGGTTTCGGGACTCTCGACGGTCGCTGTCATGCCATCTCCCTCGAGGTCAGGATGGGCGGCCGTTCAGCCGCCACCACAACATCCGCGTTGTCTCGCGGCGTGGCCGCGCCGGCCGCGCCGCGTCGTCTGCCCGTGGGATGCCGGATGCCCGGCTAG
>JADYYO010000310.1 GCA_020853615.1 Thermomicrobiales bacterium | reverse complement strand
GAGGATCAGGCGGCCGTTCGCCGCGCCGCCGAGCATCTGACCGCGCTCTTCCTGCTGGTCGTCGTCGGCGAGTTCAACGCCGGCAAGTCGGCCTTCATCAACGCGTTGACCGGCGACGAGATCATGCCCGAGGGGGTCACGCCGACGACCTCGGTGATCAACCTTCTCCGCTACGGGGAGGTTCCGGCGGTCTCGATGCAGGCGGACGGAGTCATCGTTCGCGACTACCCTGCCGATTTTCTGGCCGACATCACTATCGTCGATACCCCGGGCACCAACGCCATCATCCGTGAGCACGAGCAGTTGACGCAGCAGTTCGTGCCGCGCGCCGATCTCGTCTTCTTCGTCACCTCGGCGGATCGCCCGTTCACGGAGAGCGAGCGGGAGTTCATGGCGGCGATCCGCGACTGGGGCAAGAAGATCGTCGTCATCATCAACAAGGTCGATCTGCTGCGCGACCCGGCGGCGGTGCAGCAGATCCGCGATTTCGTGACCGAGAACATCGAGCGCCTGCTCGGCTTTCAGCCGGAGGTCTTCCCCGTCTCGTCGCTACTGGCGCAGCAGGCGAAGGCGCTCGGCGAGCGCAACCCGGATGAGCGGGCGCGGCTCTGGGAGGCGAGCGGCTTCGGCCCGCTGGAGGAGTTCATCTTCTCGACGCTCGATCAGGAGGGGCGCATCCGGCTGAAGCTCCTCAGCCCGCTCGGCGTGGCGGAGCGGATCACCGAGCGCTACCTGCAGATCACCGAGGACCGGCTCGCCGTCCTGCGCGACGACATGGCGACGATCGAGAACATCGACCGCCAGCTCGCCGAGTATCAGGAGGATATGCGGCGGCAGTTCGGCTATCACCTGACGCGGATCGAGAACATCATCGGGCGGATGCTGCAGCGCGGCGACGCCTTCTTCGAGGAGACGATCCGCATCGGGCGCGTCTTCGATCTGTTGAACAAGGACAAGATCCGCGGCGACTTCGAGCGGCAGGTGGTCGCCGGCACCGAGCAGCAGATCGACGCGGTCATCGACGAGCTGATCGATTGGATGGTCGAGCAGGACCTGCGCATCTGGAAGAGCGTCACCGACTACATCGACCGCCGCCGACTGACGAAATACGAAGAGGGGATCATCGGCGAGGTCGGCGGGCAGTTCCGCTACGACCGGCGCTCGCTCCTGGAGTCGGTCTCGCGGAGGACGCAGGAGGAGGTCGAGCGCTATGACCTCGAGTCGGAAGCGCATCAGCTCGCCGACTCGGTCCGCAACGCGGTGGCGACCGTCGCCGTGGCCGAGGCGGGCGCGGTCGGGCTTGGCGCGCTGGTGGTCGCCGCCGCGAGTACGGTCGCGGTCGATGTGACCGGAATTCTGGCGGCGAGCCTCCTCGCGGGTCTCGGGCTCTTCGTCCTGCCGAACAAGCGGCGGCAGGCGCGGCGCGATTTCCACGCCCGAGCGCAGGAGCTGGAGAATCGCCTGATCGCGGTGATGCGCGAGCAGTTCGAGCACGAGCTGGCCCGCTCGGTCGATCGGGTGCGCGAGGCGATCGCGCCCTACACGCGCTTTGTGCGCTCCCAGTACGACCACCTCGACCAGATGCGCTTCCAGCTCAATAGGGTCGATGGCGACATGCGCGCGCTGCGCCACCAGATCGCTGGCGGCGATCGGTCGCTGGCGGCGGGGGCCCGCGCCACCGTGCTGCCGGGGTCGCAGGAGGTCTGGTTGCCGGGCGGGCCCGATCCGACGGCGCCCGGCGAGATCATCGACGCCGAGCTCATCACCCTCCCTCCCGGGAGCGATCGCCGGATTACCCCGCCATCGGAAGCCGGCCGCGCCGAGGAGATCTAGCGCGTCCGAAACGACGGGGAGGAGCGCGATGACCGGGGAGCCGCTCGATCTCGTGCCGGCAAACACGGCGCTGCTGATCGTCGACATGCAGAACGACAACCTCTCGCCCGGCGGCGCGGCGAGCGAATCGGGCGCGGTCGAGCACGCCCGCGAGCAGGATGTCGTGGCGCATGTCCGGGCGCTGGCTTACGCCGCCCGCGCTGCTGGTGTGCCGGTCTTTCACAACCACTTCGTCGTCGAGCCGGGCGCCCCGGGGGTCGGCCGTAACGCGCCTCTCTTTGCCAGCATCTCCGGCGGCGGCATGGTCGTGCGCGGTACGTGGGGCGCGACGCCGGTCGCTGGCGTCGAGCCGCGCCTGGGCGATTTCACGCTCGAGCGGGCACGCATGAGTGCGTTCAACGGCACGCAGCTCGATATCCTGCTGCGCAACCTCGGCGTGTCGACGGTGGTCGTCTGCGGCGTCTGGACGAACATGGCGGTCGAGCACACGGCACGCGACGCCGCCGATCGCGGCTACCGCGTTGTCGTCGTCAGCGACGCCACCTCGACCATCAACGCCGAGTGGCAACACGCCGCGCTCAACTACGCCCTGACGAACATCGCCACCATCGCGACGACGGAGCAGGTCGTTGCGGCGTTGCAGGTAGCCGTGCAACTGGCGGCGTCGAAACCCGGATAATCACTGCTGCTTTGCCACGGCCGGCCCTCACCCCCAACCGCCACCCAAGGGGTGCCTGGCCTACTCCGGTGGGAGAGGAGCCGGGGGTGAGGGTCGGCGGCAACGCGGCGCTATTTTTCCGGATGTCATATCAGAGAGCGTCTCAACTCCCCATCGGCCGCATCGGGCACGAATGAATGCAATCGTGGAGGAACGTCACGATCTGGTCCTCAATCCGGTCGCGCCACGACGTTGCCAGAAGCGCCGTACCGCGCTCGGCGACCGGAACTGAGGTGACGACGGCCCAACCGCCGCAGAGCGAGGCGAGTTTGCGCGCCCCGTTCAGGTCGTCGCCCGCCAGCGCGCCGGCGAAGAACTGCTTGGGGACGATCGGAGAACGGGCCGGGCGCGCGTCGGCGGGAGGCCCGGGCGAGAGGCAGACGAGGCCATCCAGTTCGAGGCTGGCGGCCCGCTCGATGGCCGCCAGCCCGCTCTCGCCTGCCGCGATGAGCAATCGTCGCCCGGAGGTCGGCAGTGCGGCATCGACAGCATCGAGGAGATCGCCGAGCCGCTCTGGCTGCCAGGGATCGTCCGATAGGCCGTGCCCCGGAAGATCGATCGCCAGCGCCGCGAGCGGAAGCTGGCCGGCGAGGCGCCGGGGCAGGTCGCCCCAGGCGTCGAGGTCGCGCCCCGGCTCGTGGAGCAGGATGACGGCGTCGTCCCCCGCGCCCCAGCGTACGCCGCGCGCGACGGGGCCCCAGGGGAGGGCGAACTCGACGGCCTCCGCGTCCGCCGCCGGCCGATCGGTCATGCACCCCACTCGGAGTGCTTGTAGCGCTTGGCCCAGTCGGTCCCCTGCCACGACGTCATCGACTTCGGCGTGACGAAGAAGAGCCAGCGCGGCTCGTTGAGGGTCGGCACGAGGTATTTCGGCCCGTTCTCACCGAGGTAGCGGACTGACATCTCGTTGGCTATCTCGACCCACTTGCCGCCGACGTTCGGCTCCTCGATGACCGCGGCCTCGCCCTGCGTCTGGAACTTGATGTACGGTGCCTCGTTCGAGTCGATCGAGATGGCGACACGGCCGTCGTTGGCCATGAACTTCGCCCACTTCGAGCGCGCTCGCGGCACGATGTAGAAGCCGCCATCGGCCCACGTGTACCAGGTCGGCACGACATAGGGCCACCCCGTCTCATCCAGGCAGGCGAGCCGAGCGACATTCCCCTTCGCGAGAAACGCGTCCAGTTCTTCCGCGCTCAACTTGCCGACTTTGCCGCGCCACTCCTCACCGGCCGGGGCTTCCCTGGCGGTCATCATGCACCCTCCCATCTGACGTACGATGCCGTCATCGTACGGATTGCGGGGCGGCGCTGTCAACGTCGCCGCCTGATGCAGAGAAGGGACGACGGTGCACATTTCGGATGAGGTCTACCTGGTCGGCGGCGGCATCGCGACCTGCTTCGGGCTCTCGAACGACCCCGACTGCCATGTCTATCTGATCGACGGCGGCGACGAGCTGGCCCTGATCGACTGCGGCATGGCGGCTGGCGATTCGCTGGAGCGGATTCTGGCGAACGTGCGGGCGGAGGGCCTCGACCCGGCGAAGATCACGAAGATCATCGTCACGCACTACCACATGGACCACGCCGGTGGGGCGGCCCGCTTCCGGGAGCGGCTCGGGGCCGAGGTGATCGCGCCCGCTGGCGCCGCCGACGCGCTACGCACCGGCGACGAGCGGGCGGTCGCCCTCGATGTGGCGAAGGCGGCTGGCTTCTACGCCCAGGACTACCGCTTCGAGCCGGTCGAAGTGGCGCGGGAGGTGCGGGAAGGGGACCGCATTCCCGTCGGGCGGCTGGAGCTGGAGGTCGTCGAGACGCCGGGGCACTGCGACGGCCACGCCTCGTACCTGCTGCAGGGCAGAGATCGGCGCTTCCTCTTCGCGGGGGATGCCGTCTTCAGCGGCGGGAGGGTTGTGCTGCAGAATATCCACGACTGCTCGATCCAGAAGTCGGCCGACAGCATCGCCAAGCTCGCCGGGCTCGAGTTCGATGCCCTTCTTCCCGGCCACGCGGCCATCTGTCTCGACGGCGGCATGGCGCACGTCGCCACCGCGCACAAGGCGTGCGCGAGCCTCTTCGTGCCGAAGAATCTGGGCGCGTGAAGCGGCGCGGCCTTGTTCGCGCCTCGCCAAAGCGGATTTGCCGTGCTTGCAGCGCCTCGCCGGCTTACCAACTGCTGGGAATGAAGGGCAAATGGGCTAGTCGCCGTTTGCGATCGCGTTCCTCTGAATCTGAAGAGGAGCGTTCTTTCGGGGTCCCGGCCGACATGGCGTTGGTCAGCCAGGCGGTGATGATCGTGACGACGACTATGCCGATCGTGCTGCCAAAGATGATCGCCAGCGCCATCCAGCCCTCGCTTGCGCCCGCACCGACAAGAGCGATTACACCGAGATGTGGAGCGATCATACGCATCTCCCACGATCGGTTGATCCTCATGCCGGTGTCGGTAATGCCAACGTGTCGAAAGACCTCCTCAAACGTCGGCATGGGGAGTCCGCCAGTCTGAAAGATACCTGTCATCCCTTGACCGCACCAGCGGTCAGGCCTGCCAGAATTTTCCGCTGGAAGATGAGAACCAGCGCGATCAGCGGCAGCGTCACCAGCACCGAGGCGGCCATCCGGTTCGCGTAGGGAAGCTCGTACTGCGTGCGGCCAGAGAACTGCGAGATCGCCACCTGCACGGTGCGCGCGTCGTAGTTGTTGGTGAAGGTCAGCGCGAAGAGAAATTCGTTCCACGCGGCGATGAAGGCGAGCAGGCCCGTCGTCACCAGGCCGGGGGCGGCGAGCGGGAGCAGGATCTGCCAGAAGACGCGCATGTACCCCGCGCCATCGACCAGCGCCGCCTCCTCGAGCTCGCCCGGCATCGCCTTGAAGAATTGCGTCATCACCCAGATCGTGAAGGGGAGGGTGAAGATCAGATAGGTGACGATCAGCGCGATCCGGGTGTTGTAGAGGTTCGGCGTGTGCAGGAACCACTCACCCCGGATCATGAGGAAGAGGGAGCCGAGGATCGCCACGCCCGGGAACATCGTCATCGAGAGGATGATGTAGAGGATCGCCGTGCGGCCCCGGAACTGGATCCTCCCCAGCGCGAACGCGGCCAGCGACCCGAGAAGGAGGGCGATGGCGACGGTGCCGACCGAGACGACCACCGAGTTTCGCAGCGCCTTCAGGAAGTCGTCGTTGCGCAGTACGTAGGCGTAATGGCTCCAGTCGATCTGGCTCGGCCAGTACGACGCCGGGGTATTGAAGAGCTGGCTGTCGAAGGTAAGGGAGGAGACGATCGCCCAGTAGAAGGGGAAGAGGGTGTAGAAAAGGATGAAGAGGATCAGCAGCCAGAAGAGGATCCGACCGACGATCTTGCTGATCGGCGGCCGCCGGCGTGGCGCGGCGATCGTCTCTAGCCCCTTCGCTGCGCGCGTCGTCCGGGCCGTTGCCGCGGTGCTCGCCATCGCTACATCTCCTCGACCTTGATCAGCCGCGTATAGAGGACGACGAAGACGAAGATGCAGAGGAAGATGATGACGGCCGCCGCCGAGCCGCGGCCCAGCTTGGCGAGGTCGATCAACTGCTGCCGCGCATAGACGGCGACGGTCATCGTCTCCGGCGCGAACTGCTTCATGACATAGATGACATCGAAGACGCGGAAGGCGTCGAGCGTACGGAAGATCAGCGCCACCAGCAGCGCCGGGCGGAGGAGTGGCAACGTGATCTGGAAGAACTGCTGTACCCGGTTTGCGCCGTCGACCAATGAGGCCTCGTAGATGTCCGTCGAGATCAATTGCAGGCCGGCCAGGAGGAGGAGCGCCATGAAGGGCGTCGTCTTCCAGACATCGACCGCGATGATCGCCGGCAGGGCGGTCGCCGGGTTGGCCAGCCACGCGACCTTCTGGTCGAGGATGTGCAGGCGGTTGACCAGGATGTCGTTCACCACGCCGAAGACGTCGTGGTACATCCACTGCCACATCGAGGCCGAGACGACCGTGGGAATCGCCCAGGGGACGAGCATTGCCGTGCGCACGCCGCCCCGTCCGCGGAAGTTGGAGTGGATCACCAGCGCGATCGCCAGCCCGAGGATCGTCTCGAAGAAGACCGAGCTAACCGTGAAGACGACCGTGTGCCAGAGGGTGGAGCGGAAGGCGTCCTCGCGCAGCAGGTCGACGTAGTTGTCAAACCCGACGACGCGCGGGGTGCGCGCGCTGGCGAGCCGGGTGTTGGTGAAGCTGAGGCGGAAGGTCTGGATGAGGGGGTAGAGGGCGACCAGCAGGACGACAAGGAGGCTCGGCAGGACGAGGAGCCAGGCCAGGCGCTCACGCCGGCGACCCAAGGTTCCCGCGGGCCGTTCCCGGCGTTGGGTCGCGGTCGAGACCTCCGGCAGTGGCGCGACATCGGCGCTCGCGCTCATGATGCCTCCTGAGTGCGCGTGCGCCGGTCGGGCCATTCCCGACCGGCGCGCAAGTCACGGCAGGCTGCCGGCCTACAGCTCGGAGACGATGCCTTGGAGCTGGTCGGCGAGCTGCGCGACGCGGGCGGCGGCGTCGGACGCCTGCCCGGTCAGGATCTCGTTGACCGCGGTGAAGTAGGCCGTCGAGACCTCGTTGTAGAGGTCGCTCGTCACCGTCGAGGGGCGGGCGACCGCGCCGCCGAGGAAGACGTCCTTCAGGCTGCCGAAGAAGGGGTTTGCCTCGAGGACGTCCGCATCGTCGTAGAGCGCGACGATGGTCGGCAGACGGCTCTCCTCGATGGCGAACGACTTCTGGACCTCGCGCGAGGTCATGTACTGCGCGAAAGCGACGGCGGCGTCCGTGTTCTTCGAGTAGGCCGAGACCATCATCTGCCAGCCGCCGAGGGTATCGGCGTGCACCGCGTTCTCCCCGTCCCCCTTCGGCACGAGGGTCACGTCGAACTTGTCGCGGATCACTGAGTCGGAGGCCTGGCCGAGCGAGTAGGCATACGGCCAGTTGCGCATGAAGGCGGCGTTCCCCGCCTGCCAGACGCCGCGGGCGTCCTCCTCCTTGTAGGTCGTGACCCCCTCGGGGGAGATCGTCCCGACCCATCCCCGGGCGCGCTCGAACGAGGCGATCGCCTGCGGGTTGTTGACGCTGACGGTGAGGTCTTCCTCGATGATGACGCCGCCGCCGTTCGAGACCTGCCACTCCAGCGCGTCGCAAGTCAGCCCCTCGTAGGCCGCGCCCTGCCAGACGAAGCCGTAGAAGTCGGGATTGTCGGCGCGCTCGGCATCCTGGATGGCCGACGCCATCTCCTCGAGCTCCGTCCACGTCTGGGGAGGCGCCTCGAAGCCGTGCTTCTGCAGGAGGTCGGTCCGGTAGTAGAGAATGCCGGCGTCGGTGTACCAGGGGATGCCGACGAGCTTGCCGTTGACGGTGTTGTTGTTGACGATGCGGTCGAAGTACTCGGCCCCCTGCCATGTGATCGCCTCGGAGAGATCGACCGCGTGCGGGGCCAGGATGCCAGGCCAGATGACGTCGATCGTCATGGCGTCGACGTCGCTCGCCTGCGCGGCCAGGAGCTGCTGGTACTGGGCGAGGCGCTCCGTCGCCGACTCGGGGCCGGAGGTCCGTGTCACCTGGCAGCCGGTGGCGTCGCTGAACTTCTTGCACGCCGCTTCTTCCCAGGGAACGACCGGCCCGTCCTGGCCGAGGATAACGTTGATCTTGGCTCCGGAGAGATCCGGCAGGCCCTCGGGCGCCTCGATCAGCGAGCCGGGCTCGGCGTCCTGCGCGCCGGCGACGTGAGCCTGCGCCGAGAGCATGATGCCGACCAGCGGCGCGCTCAGCCCGAGCGCCGAGGCGCGCTTGAGGACCTCGCGGCGCGAGGCGCGGCCGGTGAGCGCCTCGGCGAGCAGGCGGGTGACAGGCGAGGCGGAGCCATTGTCCATGCTGATACCTCCTTCGGGGTAACGGCGAGAGCGGGCTTCATCGTCCGCTCAGGTTTCGGCGCGCCGGGGCTGCAACCTGCCATGGAGCGCGCATATCGCGCGGCAGCGGTCGAGATTCCAGGCGCGCGCCATCGAGACGTTCCTCCCATCGTCCTACCAAGTCCACCGCGCGTCAAGGCTCGGGTGGATCCCAATCGCGAGACGCGTGAGTCAGGTGCGCAAGCAGGAATTGCGAGGCCGGAATAGTGCGGAGCGTGAACCAGCGCGTCAGTCGGGCGTTTCGCAGCGGCCGGAACGGGTGGTGAGCCGGATGCGAAAGACGACGGTCTGCGCCCCGAGGTCGGGGATCACGCCGTCGCCATAGATGGTTCTCAGCGCGTGGGCCCGCGCCTCCGCATCGGTGATCTCCTCGAAGGTCCCCTCGGCCACCACGCTGCGCCAGCGGTCGGAGGCGGCCGCCTCGTCGACTTCGAAGGTGACCAGGGGTTGGCGGCGCATGAACTCGAGCTTGCGGCCCGGCCCGGAGTGCGCGTAGACCGACTCGCCGTCGTAGCCGTAGGCGAGCGGGACTAGATAGGGCCGGCCATCGTTCGCCTCGCCATGGTCGCAGCAGGCGATGCGGCCGACGATCGCGGTCCGCAGCAGCTCCTCGATCTGCTCCTCTGGCAGGATGTGGATCGTGCCCATGGACCTAGCCGCCCACGGTGACGGCGATCTGGTGGATGCCGTTCATCTGGTAGCCCTTGGCGTTCCATGGCGCGACGAGCGGCTGCTGCAACCGCCGCTCGTCGGTCGCCCGCGCCATCACACCATGTTTCCCCGCGTTCGGCTGCCAGGCGAACTCCCAGCGGCGCCAGCCGCGGCGCTCGCCCGGCTGAAGCCGCGCGTCCTGCCAAGTGCCGCCATGGTCGAAACTCAGCTCGACGCGCTCGATGGCCCCGTACCCCGACCAGGCCCAGCCGGTGATCGTGATCGGGCCGCTGCCCACGGAGGCTCCGTCTGCCGGCGAGACGATGACCGATTTCGGCGGCATCTCGGCGATCGGGCGGAGGGGAACCCCCGCCTCGTCCCAAAAGACGTAGTTGTCGGCGTTCCAGAAGCCGGCGAAGGGCTCGTTGATGACCTCGAGCCCAGTAAGCCATTTGGTGGAGGCGATGCCCGCCCAGCCTGGCACCAGGAGGCGGACCGGGCCGCCGTGGGCGAGCGGGAGCGGCTGCCCGTTCATCCCCCAGACGAGGAGCGTATCGGGGCCGAGGGCGACTGGCAGGGGCAGGCCGCGCCGCATCTCGGGGAAATCGGCGCCCTGGGTGACGACATCGACCGCGTCCGGCCGCACGCCGGCGGCATCGAGGACGCTCGACAGCGGAATCCCCTCCCAGACCGCATTGCCGACTGCATCGTCGCGCCACGGCGTGCCCGGGGGCACTGGGTCGAAGCGGGTGCGACCGTTGCCGGCGCATTCGAGGAAGGCCTCGAGCCGGCGCGAGCCGAAGCGCTGCAGCTCTGCCAGCGAGAAGGAGAGGGACCGCTCGACGTTCCCCGTGACTTCCAGGCGCCAGCTCCCGGCATCGACGATCGGCACGGGACCGTTGGAGCGCATGAAGAAGTGGTCGTTCGGCACGATGCGGCTCTCGGCTGGCTCGATCATCTCCAGCGGCATGCCGAAATTCCCGCCGCCGTAGGGGATGAGGCGCGGATCCTTGCCCAATTCCCGAAGAACATCCTCCGGCGCCAGGTCGAGGTCGATGAATTCCACGAGACGGCTCCTCCTCGCGGCGAGATCGCTGGCCGCTCGCCGCCGGCGCTTCGCTTCATGGTAGCTGACATGGCCGCCTCATCCGGATCGCGGCGTCTGGATGACGACGTGCCGGTCGAGCCCGGCGAGATCGGGCAACACGCGCATCTCGGCCTCCGGGAAGGCGATCCGGGCCAGCCCGAGGACGGCATCGCGCTGGCCCGGATCGATCTCGAGACCGACGGCGCCGCCGGGCGCCAGGACCCGCGGCGCGTCGCGGATGAGCCGTTCAATCACCTCGAGCCCGTCCGGCCCGCCGGCGAGCGCGAGCGCGGGTTCGGCAGCGAGCTCCGGGTTGCTGGCGATCTGCTCCGGCCGCAGGTAGGGGAGGTTGGCGAGGATGAGATCGATCGGCCCCTCCAGCCACGAGAGGAGCGAGGCGCGGACGAAGGTAACGCGCTCCTCCAGCCCGAGCCGCGCCCGGTTCGTCTCCGCGATCTCGATCGCGTCTGGCGAGATGTCGACGCCCAGTAGGAACCCCTGCCACGCCGGGCCGAGGATCGCGACGAGGCTGAGCGCGATCGCTCCGGAGCCTGTTCCCACATCGACGACCCGCGCGCCGGGCCGATCCCGTAGCCACGCAATCGCCCACTCGACCAGGATCTCCGTCTCGGGGCGCGGGATGAGTACGCCGGGGCGGACCGCGAAATCGAGGCCCATGAACTCGCGCTCGCCGATCAGGTAGGCGACGGGCTTGCCGCCGGCCCGCGCCTCGATCAGGTCGCGGTACGCGGCGTGAACGCTCGGCGCGAGCGACTCCTGCAACCGGGCGAAGAGGGCGGCGCGATCGACGCCGAGCAGGTGCCGCAGCAGGACCTCCGCGTCGAGCCCGGGCGCTTCGACCTGAGCGCGCTCGAGCGCGGCGCGCCCCGCGCGCAGCGCGGAGACGTTCGTCGCCGGGCGCTCGCGCGCCGTCGAGGCGTCGCCTGGCTCCCGGGCATCGCCGGCGGGCATCGACTGGCTCACGGCGACCCGAAATCGAACGCCGGGAAGAGGCTCCACGCCAGCGCGTCCCGCGTCGAGAGGGGCGCGAGACCCCAGCGCCACTCGATGAATTTGAGGATCGAGGTATGGTCGTACGGCGTGCTGTCGACGAACCCTTTGCGCGCCCAGGGCGAGACGATGATCGCCGGCACGCGCCCGCCGGGGCCCCAGCGGTCGATGGGCGGCGGGGCGACGTGGTCGTACCAGCCGCCGAAATCGTCGTAGGTCACCACAATCGCCGAGCGGTCCCAGAAGGTCGATGCCTGGACCGCGTCGATCAAGTCGGCGGCGTGCTGCTCGGCGGCCTCGACCGCCGAATAGCCGGCGTGCTCGTCGTAGATGCCGAGCGGCTTGATGAAAGCGACCGACGGCAGGCTGCCGTCCGCCAGGCTCGCCAGAAAGCGCGTCTCGTCCTGCTGGTGGGCGCGGCCCGGCATCTCTTCGCCGTAGCGGGAGAAGTAGCTGAAGGGCTGGTGGTGGAACTGGAAGGTCGGGGCCGGGTGGCCGGCGACGGCGTCGTCCCAGCCGCCGGCGTACCAGGCCCAGGAGATCCCGGCCTCCGAAAGGCGGTCGCCGATGGTCGGCCCGAGCTGCGGCGGCATCCGCTCGTCGACCGGCGTGCCGGACTGGTATGGCGCGTAATAGGGCTGGACGTCGTTGACGCAGTAGCCGTCCGGCGTGACGTTCCCGTCCTTCTGCAGACCGACGAGCGCGCCCATGGCATCAACGGTCGGGACCGCAACCTGGTCGACTGGCGCGCCGGGCCAGAGGGGCGTCGCCGCGCTGATCAGCCAGATATGGTTGAGCATCGAGCCGCCCCAGGCGGCGGTGAAGTAGTTGTCGCAGAGGGTGTAGTCGCGCGCGTAGGGGTAGAGGGGGAGAGTCGCCGTCTCATAGTAGCCGAGCGGCAGCCCGCCGGTCCCGCTCCAGACGACGTAGCGGTCCATGCGGCCGCCATTGACCTGGAGTTGGTGCTGGTAGAAGCGGTGGACGGGCGACGGCACGATCTCGGTCAGCGGCGCGTACTGCTCGAGCGGGAAGGGCGCATTGGGCAGATCGACGGGGATCTGGGTGTCGAGCTTCGGCGGGGTGTCCCAGTTGTCCACGACCGGCGGGAGCGTGCGATAGGGGACGCCGTTCGCGTCGGTCTGGGTGATCCGCGCGCCTGGTGCATTCAGCCCGTTTGTCCCCGGGAAGAGCCCGTAGAGGTGGTCGAACGGGCGGTTCTCGAGAAAGATCACGATCAGGTGGTCGACCGGGACGGCCTCCGGGCCGCCAATCGGCCCCGCCGATCCCGGAACCGCAACCGGAGTCGCGTCGCGTTGCGCCTGCGCCGCAGCCGGCGCCAGGCCGTGCGGCAGCGCCGCGAGCGCGCCGGCGGCGACGAGCTCGCGCAACACCTGGCGCCGCGAACGCGGATGGGCGGCGTGCATCGGAGGCTCTTCGCGCCGGACCTCGCTCATCGTTCGCCCCCTCGTGAGATCGGCATCGCGCCCGCCGGCTCGCTACGTCACCGTGGTCGCCGCGCTGCCGGCATGCACTGGCGCGTGGATGATCTCCGCGCCCGCGGGTGCGACGGCCAGCTCCCGGACATCCCCCGAGACGCCCAGCGATGCCGCTGTTTCGAGATACGCCTCGGCGACCGCCTCCGCGCACCGCGGGCAGACCAGCGCCAGGATCGAGGGGCCGGCCCCGCTGAGGCAGGCGCCGAGCGCGCCGGCCGCGCGGGCGGCGGCGGTCATCGGCGACAGGTGCGGAAAGAGGCGCGCGCGGTACGGCTCGTGGAGTCGGTCGCGCATGCCGGCCGCGATCAGCGCCGGGTCGCTCGTGTGCAGGCCGAGGATGAGGCCGCTCGCGGCGGCCACATTGAAGGCGGCGTCGCCGTGCGGCACGGTCGGCGGCAGGGCGGCGCGCGCGGCCCGGGTCAGCCCGGTCGCCTCCGGAATGAAGACGACGGCGCGCAGATCGAGCGTGTCGTGCGTCAGGAGCTGGACCGGGTCCGCGATGCCCGGCACGGCGAGGACCGCGCCGCCATAGAGCGCGGCGCCGACATTGTCGCCGTGCCCCTCCATCTGCCAGGCGAGCGAGAAGAGCTCGGAGGTCGAGAGGGCTGTTTCGAGGAGATGGTTGGCGGCGACGAGCCCGGCCACCAACGCGGCCGCCGACGAACCGAGGCCGCGCGCCACCGGCACATCGGTGCGGACCGTCAGCGAGAAGGGCGGAAGCTGCCGGCCGGTCGCCTCGGCGACGCGCTGCATCGCCGTCAGCGAGAGATTCTCGCGCCCCGCGAGGAGCGATGCCTCGGTTCCGACCAGGATGACGTCGCCGGGCGTCCCCTCGGTGTCGATCGTCGCCTCGTTCCAGAGACCAAGCGCAAGACCGATGGCGTCGAACCCGGGGCCCAGATTCGCCGAGGAGGCAGGCGTTCTAACCGTGAAGCGCATCGGAGAGGACTCGTTCCAGCGCGGAAAGCTCGGCCGCGACGCGAATCGGGCGATTGGCGCCGGGTCGGGGCTCGCCGTCGATGTCGTCGAAGTGGTAGGCGGTGACCGCGTCCGGATCTTTCAGGATGTTGCCAGTCAGGAGCGCCACCGCCGATTCGTCGGGTCGCACCACCCCTTCGCGGGTGAGCCGCCGCAGCCCCGCCAGCGAGGCGGCGGAGGCCGGCTCGCAGCCGATGCCGGCGCGGTCGATCGCCGCCTTGGCATCGAGGATCTCGGCGTCGCTGACGGTTGTCACCCAGCCGTTCGTCACCTCGATCGAGCGCCGGGCCCGGGGCGTCGACGCCGGGTCGCCAATCTTGATGGCGGTCGCCACCGTGTCGGCCTCGACCGGCTCGTACTCCTCGAATCCCGAGGCATGGTAGGCGGCGAAGGGCGCGGCGCCCTCGGCTTGGATAACGGCGAGGCGCGGCATGCGGTCGATCAGCCCGACCTGATGCAGCTCCGCGATCGCCTTGCCGAAGGCCGCGGTGTTGCCCAGGTTGCCGCCCGGCAGCGTGATCCAGTCGGGAGCCTCCCAGCCCCGCTGCTCCAGCATCTCGAAGATGATCGTCTTCTGGCCTTCCAGCCGGAACGGGTTGACCGAGTTGACGAGGTAGACGTCGTAGGCGGCGGTCAGTTCACGCAGCAGCGCCAGCGCGCGGTCGAAATCGCCGTCGATCTGCACGACAGTCGCGCCATAGGCCACGGTCTGCGCCAGCTTCCCGGTGGCGATCTTCGTCGCCGGCACCAGAACCAGGCTCGCCATCCCCGCTGCCGCCGCGTACGACGCCAGCGAGGCCGAGGTGTTGCCGGTTGAGGCGCAGGCGACGATCCGCGCGCCGATCGCCTTCGCGTGGCTGACGCCGACGGTCATGCCCCGGTCCTTGAAGGAGCCGGTCGGGTTCTGCCCTTCGTGCTTGAGCTGGAGGCTGCCATCGGTGAGGCCGGCATAGCGCGCCAGGCGGTCGTCGCGGTAGAGGGCGGTATTCCCTTCCCAGCGGCTGACGATCGCATCCCCGGGCAGATGCGGCAGGAGGGGCCAGTAGCGCCAGACGCCGGAGTGCCGGGCCGTTTCGGGAAGATCCTTGCCGAGGTCGTCTGGTGTCACCTGGCGGTCGAGCGGCACGACGACATCGAGCAGCCCTCCGCAATTCGCGCAGCTCGTGCGGGACGCGGTTCCATCGTCGCGCCGCCCGCACTCCATGCAGCGCACCACGACTTGCGCGAGGAGGTCGCGGCTCCGCGACCCATCAGCTGTCGAAGGCAAGGGTGTCTCCACCGCGCCAGTCACCCGCGATCTCCTGAATGAGGCGCGCCGTCGCGCGCCCGGCGAACATGTCAACCGGGGAATGGTAGCAGTTTACCCGGTTTCGCCTGTCGTCCGATGCAGGACCCGCGGCGGGGGATCGGCGGCATGATGGCCCGTGGCGGTCAGAGGAAATCGGGATCGTGGAAGGCGTAGCGGTCGAACTGCCCCATCGGCGCCGAGGCGAAGAAGGTCATCGTCTGGGCGGGCCGGAAGCTCGCGCGCAGCAGCGGGATGGCGGCAGATCGGTTTTCGCCCGGGAGCGTGACTGCCCAGGGCATGCCTGGCTCATGGCGCTCGCCTGCCGCCGCGATCGTAGATTCGAGCACGTCCGCAAACCGTGTGGCGTCCATCGCCGCGACCGGTCCGATCCGGCCGCCTGCCGCGCCGGAATCGACGAGGTAGTAGCCGGCCGGGTTGCCCGACGCGCGGTCGATGAGGAGCG
>JADYYO010000309.1 GCA_020853615.1 Thermomicrobiales bacterium | reverse complement strand
CTGGATCGTCACCATCATCTACGACGCCGCGGGCCGATACGGCGTCTCGGGCGAGTGGCTTCTCAATACGGCGGTCTGCGAAAGCGGGCTCGATCCCTGGGCGTATAACGTCATGACCGGAGACTGCGGCCTGTTCCAGTTCCAGCCCTCGACGTGGGCCGAATGGGGCGGCGATCCCGCCGCCCTCTGGGATGCCTGGAGCCAGGCGGACATGGCCGGCTGGGCCTTCTCCGCCGGCCTCCACTCCCACTGGTGCTGTTCCGGGACCTGGGATGGCGGCCAGTGCCTGTAGCGCGGCGCGCGTAATCGGTGTCGTGCTGACAAAGATCGCATCCTGGCACAAGAGACGCGGGGTTCCCGCGAGCCGAGCGCCTTCGCTTGGCTCGGGATGGCGCGATTTCGAAGCCACGCCCTGCACGGTGCAGCGGGTGAACCTGATCGATGAGGGCGCGGGCGCTCAACCGGTTCGCAGCGCGTCGCGCAGCATCGGCTCCAGCAGCCCGCGGTCGCGCAGCGTCTTCACCAGCCGGTGGCCGCCCCGCTCGTGCTCGACGATCTCGACGTTCGCATAGTCGTCGAGCCGGCAGGCGTGCAGCAAGTCGAGCGGGTCGTCACTGCTGACATGGATCTGCACGCGGGGAGCCACGCCGACCCTGGGGAGGGCATCGCAGAGATCGAGCGTCGCGTCGCGGCCAGGCAACGCCTCATGGAGGGCGTCGATCTGCGGCTGCCAGCGGTCGTCGCCATACCGCACGCGGTTCTCGGCGTCGATGAACGTCTGCGGCGAGAAAGCGAGCACGGCGTCGACTGCGCACCACTGGCCGAAGAGGAGGGCCCCATAGCCCCCGGCCGAGGCGCCGGCCATGACGACCCGCTCGGCGCCGGAGCGCGCGATCGTCTGTTGCAGGAAGTCACGAACCGATGCCGCCGAGTCGCCGATGCCCGGGATGCCGAGTTGATACCAGGCGCGGCGGGGGTCGCGCAGGAAGACGCGCTGGCCCGGGAAGCCGGCCGTGAGGTGGAAGAACTCGAAGACCGGCATGCTGACGCCGCCGGCGATGCCGCCGAAGAGGATCAGCAGCGAACGCGCCTCGCCGTCGAGGTCAAGCGCCATGTGCGTCGCCGGGCTGGTGACGAGCGACTCGAACGAGCCGCGCCGAACATCGGTCATACTGACCTGTGATATCGCGCCATTACCGGTCCAGGGGAACGATCGAGGGGTTGTGCGGGTCGGGGTGAGAGGACTCGAACCTCCGACCTCAGCGTCCCAAACGCCGCGCGCTACCAACTGCGCCACACCCCGATGCGAGACGGGGAGAGTATAGGAATTCCGGCAGAATCGTGTCAAAAGCTCGCGCCGCATGCCTCGCGTCGCCATCCACTCCAGGTCTGGTTTACAGCGACGTGCGGAATCGGTGTCATTCTGAGCTTGCGAAGGATCCCGGCTCGAGGGACGCCCGCGTCCCCCAGGCCGGAATGCTTCATTCCTCAGCGCGGCACAACATCTGCGCGGCGCGATCGGCGCCGCACGGCGAACGTGGAATGGCAGAGGCGCGGCC
Source organism: Thermomicrobiales bacterium (assembly GCA_020853615.1). Classification (GTDB taxonomy): domain Bacteria; phylum Chloroflexota; class Chloroflexia; order Thermomicrobiales; family UBA6265; genus JACCXM01. The sequence goes on along the minus strand of JADYYO010000309.1, from coordinate 1,186 downwards.
AATGTCCCGGCCGCCGGGTGAGGGCCGCCAGTCCTCCCCGCACCCTTATTGCGGATAAGAAAGCTTATCCGCAAGCAATGATCTCCCAGCTACGTTGCCGTGTCGGCCGAGAGCGGCACGATCAATGGCGGCGCGGGTTCGGCAGGAGCAGCCGGCGCGAAGCGCACGACCGGGGCGCGGCGGCCGTTGAGAAATGCCTTTGCGGGCATCGCGCGGCGTCCCGCTGGCTCGACGGTCAGCAGCTCGAGCGCGCCCTCACCACAGGCGGCGACCAGGCGATGCCGCGCCGGGATCACCGTCCCCGGCGGCGCCCCGGCCGTCTCGTCCGCGACGACTACCGCCTCATGGACCTGGAGCGGCGTGCCCTCGAGCAGCGTCCACGCGCGGGGCCACGGCCACATCGCGCGGATATGCCGAGCCACCGCCTCGGCCGGTTTCGTCCAGTCGATCTGCCCATCCGCCTTGGTCAGGGTGCGCGTCAGTGAGGCTCCGGAAGCTGGCTGCGGTTGCGGCGTGATTTCGCCCGCCGCCCAGCGCGGGATGTCTCGCACCGCCTGCTCCGCCGCGACCCGCGAGAGCCTCGCGCCGAGCGATTCCGTGGTGTCGTCGTGCGCTACAACATCGCGCTCGACCGAAATGACATCGCCGGTGTCGATACCCGCATCCATCAGCATCAGGGAGACGCCCGTCTCCCGATCGCCACTGAGAACCGTCGCCATGATCGGGCTCGCGCCCCGGTAGCGCGGCAGGAGCGAGGGGTGTACGTTCACCGCGCCGAGGCGGGGAATCGCCAGCGTGCGCGGGCGAAAGATCAACCCGAAGGCGGCGACGAGAAAGAGATCGGCTTCCGCGTCGACGAGAGGTTGGCGCGCGGCCGCGTCGCGCAGCGACTCCGGCTTGTAGACGGGCAACCCCCGCGCGCGCGCCACCGCCTCGACCGGCGACGGCCGCTTCGGGGCCTGAGTCACCACCAGCGGCACCTCGAAGGCGGGGTTGTCGGCGACTGCCTCCAGAATCGGCGCCGCGAACACGGGAGACCCGAAAAAGACGACTCGCACCCTGCTCCTCCTCTTCGCACGCGACGCCTCCCCTGCCTAGAATCCGCGCATGAGGAGAACGCGCCGCGCGTGGCGGCTACCGACATTCGACTCGTGGCGCCTCGCCCTCGCCATCGTCCTGCTGGCCG
>JADYYO010000308.1 GCA_020853615.1 Thermomicrobiales bacterium | reverse complement strand
TCGGCGGGAAAGGCGGCATCGTCGAAGGCCAGCAGCTCGGCGACCTGTTCCGGGTAATCGTCGGCGGTGAGCGCCTCGGCCGAGCGGCGCATGGCGAAGGCGGTGACCGTGTCGGTGCCCGGCGCGCGGCCGAGGCCGAGGTCGATTCGCCCGGGGTGGAGCGCCTCCAGCAGGCGGAAGGTCTCGGCGATCTTGAGCGGCGCGTGATTGGGAAGCATGACGCCGCCGGCGCCGACGCGAATGCGCGAGGTGCGGCTGGCGACATGCTCGATCATGATCTCCGGGGCGCCGCTGGCCAACCCCGGCGAGTTGTGATGCTCCGCGTACCAGACGCGGTGATAGCCGAGCCGGTCGGCCAACTCGGCCAACTCGACCGAGGTGCGGACCGCGTCGCCGGAGGTCGAGCCGGCGGTGATGGGCGTCAGATCGAGGAGTGACAGCGGGCGAGGCACGAGGTGTCCTTTCATCGATGCGGGCGCGTCGAATTGCGAACGCGGGCATTTCCTCTCAGCCAGGGGTGGCGCCGGGCGCGACAGGGGCGGGGCGCTCCGGCGGCCGGCCCGGTAGGCGCAGCAGGTGCGCCGTGCGCTGCCACCCGAGCGCCCAGAGCAGGGCGGCGAAGCCGAACGCCAGGTTGAAGAGGAGGAGGATGGCCGATTGCGAGAGCGAGTAGGCCACGATCGCCTCCGTTGACGCGATGCCCTGCAGCGCCACCAGATCGAACGCCTGCGTCGTGCCAAGCCCTCCCGGCGTGACCTGGATCGATCGTGCCAGCCCATGCGAGATGTTGACGCGGAGCAGGGTCTCCCAGGTGACGGGGATGCCGAACGCCGCCAGGAGCGTGCCGGTGACGCCCCAGCGCAGCGCGAAGGCCAGCAGCGTCGGGGCGGCGACGAGGACGAGGTAGCGCCGCGGCGACCGCAGGATGACCCCGGCGAGGGTGAGTTGCGCGACGAGAGCGCGCAGCCAGTCGCGCCCCCGGTGCAGGAGCGCGACCAGCAGCCCGACGACGACCGCCGCGACGATGGCCGCGACGAGCGGCTGCCCCGAGACGAAGGCGACGACCGTTTCGGAGAACCCTTCGCCCGTCCCGATCCCCGCCGTCATCAGGCCGAAGGCGACCAGGAGCGCCGTCCCGAGGAGCGTCGAGGAGATCCCCTGCACCACGCGCGTGGCCAGAATCGTCGGCAAGGGGATGGCGGGGAAGATGGCTCGGTAGAGCGCGAGGACTGCCAGCCCGCCGAACTTGGGCGGGATCACGGCGAAGATGCCGACGCCGCCCTGGACAACCCCGAGCGTCTGGCGAAAGGCGATCGGCTCGCCGGGGAGCGCGGCGCGCAGGACGACCGCCCAGGCGGCGGCGTTGAGCGCGACTTCGCTCGCCTTCAGCAGCAGCGCCAGGATGAGATAGGGCAGGGGAATGGCGACGATCAGGGGCCAGATGCTCACCAACCACGCCCCGGGGTCGCTCCCCTGCCGCTGGATGAACGCGATCGACGCCAGGAGGACGACGAGGCTGAGCGCCACGCCGGCGAACCAGCGCAGGGAGCGTCCGCGGCGGGCGGCGCGGCGCGGGTCGGCTTCCGGCGGGGCGAGCGGGCTCAAGGGCGACTCCAGGCGGCGAGGGCGGTCACGGCCGTGGCAGGCCGCACCTTCGCGGCCCGGACTGCACCTCCCCATTGTGCGACGGAGTGGCGGCGGCTGTCCCGAAAGCGGGCGCCCGGCTGATTGCCGCCGGGCGCCCAGCCGCCTCAGAAGAGGAGCGGCACCTCGCGGAAGCCGCGCAGGAAGCTGCCGCTCCAGCGCAGCTCCTCCTCGGGCACCGCTAGCCGCAGATCGGGATAGCGGCGGAAGAGGGTGTCGAGCGCGATCTGCCCCTCGATGCGCGCCAGCGGCGCGCCGAGGCAGACGTGAATGCCGCGGCCAAAGGCGACGTGCCGGTTGGCATCGGGCCGGGTGATATCGTAGGCGTCCGGATTGGCGAACTTCTCCGGGTCGTGGTTCGCCGAGGCGAGGCCGGCGGTCATCTGCCCGCCCTTCGGGATCGGCGTGCCGGCGATCTCCAGCGACTCGATGGCGGTGCGGCGGCCGACGAAGTCGACCGGGCCCCAGTAGCGGAGCGTCTCCTCGACCGCGTTCTTCGTCAGGCTGGGGTCGGCCTTCAGCTTCGCGAGCTGCTCCGGATGGGTCAGCAGCGCCACGACGGCGCTGCCGACGAGGTTGACCGTCGTGACGTGCCCGGCGAGGTACATGAGGAAGACGGTCGCCAGGACCTCCTCCTCGGTCAGCACATCGCCCCCCTCCTCGATCTGCAGCATGCGGCTGATCATGTCGTCGCCCGGCTCGCGCCGCTTCCGTTTGAAGAGGTCGGTCAGGTAGGCGGTGAAGTCGAGCAGCCCCTGCCGCACCTCTTCCGCCATCGCCTTGTCGCGGCGGTTGTCGACGATCAGCAGGTTCTCCGTCCAGTGGCGGATCTGCTCGCGGTCCTCGCGCGGGATGCCGAGCATATCGGAGATGACCGTGACCGGGAAGGGGTAGGCGAGCTGGCGCACCAGATTCATGCGCCGGTTCGGCGCTTCCTCGCCGCGCGCGGCGGCTTCCTCCTCCGCGCGGTCGAGGAGCTGGTCGATCGTGCGCTGGATGCTGCCGCGCATCTTCTCCATGCCGCTGCCGGTGAAGCTCGGCTGGACGAGCTTGCGAATCCGGGTGTGGTCGGGCGGGTCGAGGGAGATGATGCTGTGCGCCAGCAGGCGGAACTCCTCCGGCGTCTCCGGCGCCTGCGCCCGCTGCTCCGGCGTCAACTGCGCCTGGAAATCGGACGAGAAGCGGGGGTCGAGCAGCGCCGCGACGACGTCGTCGTAGCGCGTGACGAAGTAGGACTCGCGGCGAAAGAAGGCCGCGCGCGGGCTCTCCTCCGCCGCTTCGTCTCGCGGGCCGCTAAATCTGACAAGGGCGACCGGACCTTCGTCGCGCAGTTCGGCGTAGGTCTCGTAGGCGTTCGCCATGAAGTCGGGGTCGCTCACATCGAGCTCGACGACGGGCAGCGGCTGCCCCACTTCGCCGCCATAAGGGTTCGCCGGCGCTTCCGTCTCGTCGCGCGCCGTCTGCGTTGTCTGCTCCATGGGATCTACTCCCTGTACCCGGTGTCGTGTCGTCTTCTTGCCGCCAGTCCCTCCGGCGGCCGAGTCTTCGCTTCGCGTCGGTCCACCGGCACACCCGCGCCCTGTCACGCGGATGATGGACGGATCGCGACTCGAGCGAGCCGACGCCCCCTCCTCCGCGGCGCGCTCCTCCAGCGCGGCAAAGGTCCGCCGCAGCAGAGCCAGCGCGCGGTCGAGCGCGATCTGCTCCTCCAGCGTGGCGGCGGCGAGTTGCGCGGTGAGATCGCGCGCAAGCAGGCGCTCGATCCCGTCACTCGCCGCGATCCCGGCCCCGGTCAATGCCAGCAACTGCCGCCGCCGATCACGCGGATCGACCTCCCGGCGCACGAGACCCCGCCGCTCCAGGCGATCGACGATCCCGGTGATCACCGCCGGGGTCACACTCCAGCGGCGGGCCAGATCCCCCGGCGAAATCGCCCCCTCGCGGATCGCGCGCAGCGCGGCGTACTGGCGGAAGCTCAGATCGAGCTCGGCGCCGGCGCGCTCCACCCGGCCGACCATCCAGTGGCGAATGGCCGGCACGAGCGCCAGCACCTCCCGCGCCTGGCCGACACCGCACGGCCGGCCGCTCATCGTGTCATCCTCCGCATCCCGCTTCGACGTCGTCATCATATCGTTTGTATGGTAAAACATCGATCTCGTAAACGGCTCGTGCCGGGCGCGGGCCACGGGGAAGGCAATCACTCGCCACATCGCCCTCTCGCGGACGCCGGCCACCGCCCGGCACGGCGGCTGCATCGACGTGGGGACCCCGGCGCTGGCCGAGGAGGCGACGTCGCGGGGACAACGAAGTCCGGAGCGCCCTTCCACAGAGACCCAAGGGCCTGAACGGTCGGGAAGGGAACGATGGCAAGCAGCACGAGCGCGCAGCAGATCGAGGGCTTCGACCAGCTTCGGGGCAAACAGGTCATCATCGCCATGGCGGGAGTCCTCCTCGGGCTCCTCCTCTCGTCGCTCGACGGGACGATCGTCGGCACGGCGATGCCACGCATCATCTCCGACCTCGGCGGGCTCGACCACTACGCCTGGGTGGCGACCTCGTACCTCCTCACCAGCACCGCGGCGGTGCCGATCTTCGGCAAGCTCTCCGATATCTACGGCCGCAAGTGGTTCTACATCGGCGGCCTGATCTTCTTCATGGCCGCCTCGGCGCTCTGCGGCCTCTCCCAGTCGATGACGCAGCTCATCCTCTTCCGGGGGCTGCAGGGGATCGCCGGCGGCATCCTCACCGCCAACGCCTTCGCCATCATCGGCGACCTCTTCCCGCCGGCCGAGCGGGGCAAGTGGCAGGGGGTGAGCGGATCGGTCTTCGGCATCTCCAGCGTGGTCGGCCCGGCGCTCGGCGGCTGGCTGACCGACGGCCCCGGCTGGCGCTGGGTCTTCTATGTCAACCTGCCCGTCGGCGTGCTGGCGGTGCTCGTCCTCCTGTACGGCCTGCCGCATATCCGGCCCCACGAACCGCGCCCGATCGACTGGCTGGGGGCCGCGACGATCGTCGGCGGCACCGTGCCCCTCCTCCTCGCCTTCTCCTGGGGCGGCACGGAGTACCCGTGGGCCTCGCCGCAGATCATCGGTCTGCTGGCCATCGCCGTGGCGATGACCGGCCTCTTCCTCTTCGCCGAGCGGCGCGCGCCGGAGCCGATCATCGACCTGCGGCTCTTCCACAACCGGACCTTCGTCGTCTCAGTGATCGCCATGTTCCTGGTCGGCGCCGGCATGTTCGGGGCGATCATGTACATCCCCCTCTTCATGCAGGGGGTGCTGGCGGTCTCGGCCACCGCCTCCGGGGCGATCCTGACGCCGATGATGCTCTCGCTGGTCGCCGCGAGCACGATCGGCGGCCAGATCATCTCCCGCACCGGCCGCTACAAGTGGGCCTCGGTCGGCGGGCTGGCGCTGATGGGCGTCGGCATGTGGCTGCAGACGCTGATGGGGGTCAACACGACCAACGCCGAGGCGGTGCGCAACATGATCGTGCTCGGCCTCGGCACCGGCCTGGCGATGCCGACCTTTACCCTGGCGGTGCAGAACTCCGTCTCGCCGCGCGAGATCGGGGCGGTGACGGCGGCGGTCCAGTTCTTCCGCTCGATCGGCTCGACGATCGGCGTCGCGGTGATGGGCAGCCTGATGACGACGATCCTCAACCAGGAGCTGGCCCGCGACCTCCCCGCCGAGGTGACCGCCGCTCTGCCGGCCAACGCCCTCGCCTCGATCAGCCCGCAGGCGCTGGCCAGCCCCGAGGCGGCGGCGGCGCTGCAGACGCAGTTCGCCGGCGTGCCGAACGGCGAGGAGCTCTTCGCCGCGCTGATGGACGCCATGCGCCAGGCGCTGGCGACCGCGATCCATGACGTCTTCCTGATGGCGGCGGTCGTCTCCCTGGGCGGGGTGATCGCCGCCGCATTCCTGCCGGAAGCGCCGTTGCGGAAACGGCGAGCGGCGCCGGAGCTGGAGCGGGCGGGCAAGGAGCTGGCCGCCGAGGGAGCAGGCACGGCCCAGCTCATCCCCGCCCGGGATGAACCGCAGCTCTTTGCCGGCGACGGCGAGACGGATGACGATGACGTGGCGAGCCTCGACGGCGCGCGGGAGCCGGTCGGCTCGCGCCGGGGATCCTGATTCCGCGCGCTCACCTGGGTCAGGCCGTCGGCGAGCTGGCGCTTGGGGTCGCCTCGAGAACCACGAGCTGCCGCAGCCGGCCGAGGGTGTCGGCCTCGGTCCAGATCTCGGCGATCTTGCCGCAGGCGAGGCGGTAGATGTTCACCCCATCCCAGCGCATGGCGCGGCCGGTCGGCGCGATCCCCTGAAAGACGCCGTCGTTCGTGCCGCTCGCGCTCCAGCGCTCGACGACGAAATCGCCCTCGGCCGGCCCCTCCTCGACTGTGAAGCGGAGATCGGAGAAGGCGGCGAAGAGGGCCGAAAAGAGCTGGGCGAGGTCGTCGGGGCCGACGAGATCGGGGAAGCCGGTGGCATGCAGCACCGCGGCGGGCAGGACGATCTCGCCTAGCAGGTCGAGCTGGCGCGGGTTGACCGCGTCGGCGAACCAGCGCCGGACGACCGCCCGGTTCTCGGCGATGGTTCCGGCCGGGCATCCGGCCGGCGGCGTCTCACGCTCGACCGTCTCGGGCAGTGCCACGATCGGCTCGCCCAGCTCCGGCAGGAGGCCGAGCTGCCGCAGGCGGCTGAGCGCGTCCGACGCCTCCCAGATCTCGGCGATGCCGCCGCAGGCGAAGCGGAAGATGTCGATCCCGGTCCAGACGGCGGAGCGCCCGGTCGCCGGGTACTCGGCCGAACCGCCAGCATCCGTGCCGCTCGCCTGCCAGCGCACGGCCACCCGATCCCCCTCGGCCACGGTCTGCTGCACCGTCACCTGCAGATCGGGGAAGCTCTCCATGAGCGCCTCAAAGGTTGCGCGGGCCGCTGGCGTGCCGCTTCCCGCGCCG
>JADYYO010000307.1 GCA_020853615.1 Thermomicrobiales bacterium | reverse complement strand
GGCTCCCGGCACCCCTGTCTCCCCTGGGCCGAGATGCTTCGTGCCTCAGCATGACACGTCTTGCGCACGCCGCTGGAGGGGTGAGGGTCGCTCGAGTCAGCGCCCATCTGCCGCTCGTCTATCATGGCACCAACACACCCGCCGCCCCACGGCCGGGCCAGATGCCCGATCTCCCATCAGGAGGACTACCGCCTCGTGAGAACGCCGTCGTCGCCACCGCCGCAACTTCGTCGCTACACGCGCCCCCGCGAGGAGGCGGCCGTCGCGCCGCCGGCGGAGCCGGTGGTCCCCTTCGCCGAGAGCGACGCGGCGATCGCGGCATCATCCCTCTCGCCGGGATCGCGGGCGCTGCTGCGCGGGCTGCTGCGCGTCGGCGCGGTACGCACCTTCCCGGGCGGCGGGGTCGGCATCGAGTACGGCAGCCTGCTCAAGACCGCCGCGCGGCCGGACTACATCGCGGGGCATATCCAGGAGGCGGCCACGCATCTGCATGAGCAGCGGGTCGATCTGCTCCTCGTGCCCGGCATGTCCGGCTACCCGGTCGGGGCGATGTACGCGCTGGCGGCGAAGATCCCCGCGCTCCTTTTGAAGAAGAGCCGCCTCGACGAGGCGAACCCGAACGCCTACCCCGCCGGCGCCTTCGTCATCCCCTCCTACACCGGTGAGGGGGATGTCGTCATGCACGCCGATCCGGCCGCCGCGGCGGATATTGTGGCGACCATCGTCGGGCGCAAGCTGGCGGAGCAGGCAGAGGCGCCGGAGGTCGAGATCGAGCTGCGCGTGGCCGGCGCCGACGACATCATCGACAAGGCGACGATGAGCCAGGCGATCGGCGAGAGCGCGGTCGCCGTCGGCGAGGCCGCCATGCGCGACGCCATCGCCCGCCACCGAGCGCGCACCGGCGACGAGCGCCCGATCCGCACCCGCGTCGCGGTCGTCGCCTGGGTCACGCCGCTGATCAAGAGCTACAACCGGCCGCATGAGCATCTGCGGCGCGCCTTCGGCCTGCACCCCTTCGCAGGGGTCGACCTGTCGGCGGTCCACCTCGACCCAGAGGCGATCGGCGTCAGCGGGGCGGGCACCTTCGCCTTCGCCAGCGACGGGGAGCCGCGCTAGCGCCGTGGCCCGCATCAGGATCGCCTATGTCGGCGGCGGCAGCACGCGCGCGCCAGGCACGATGGCCTCGCTCATCGCCCAGGGAGAGCGCTTCGCCGGCTCGGAAGTCGTCCTCATCGACCTCGACGCCGAGCGCCTCGCGCTCGTGCAAACGATCGCGCAAAAGATGGCGCGCTGCCGCGGCGTCGACCTGACGATCTCCACCAGCACCGATCGCCGGGCGGGGTTGGCCGATAGCGACGCCGTCCTGACCAGCTTCCGCCCCGGCGGCTTCCAGGCGCGCCACCTCGATGAGCGGATTCCGCTCGACCATGGTGTGATCGGGCAGGAGACGCAGGGACCGGGTGGCTTCTTCATGGCGCTCCGCTCGATCGCGGTGATGCAGGAGATCGTGGTCGATCTGGAAGCGGTCGCCCCGAAGGCGCTGATCGTCAACTACACGAACCCGGTCAACATCGTCGCCCAGGCGATCGCCAGCCACACCAGCATCCCGATCGTCTCCCTCTGCGAAGGGCCGCTCTACTCCCCGGCAATGATCGCCAGCGCGGCGGGGCTCGACCCCGATCTGCTCGACGTCCGCTCGATCGGGCTCAACCACGCTTCCTGGTCGGTCCAGCACCGCTATGCCGAGCAGGACCTGATGCCGCTGCTGGCCGAGGCGTGGGAGCGGCTGCAGGGCGACGAGACGCTGCCCCTGCGTGAGCGCCGCCTGCTGCAGATCGCCGTCGCCATGGGCACGGTGCCGAACGAGTACGCCCGCTACTACTTCTTCACTGACGAGATGCTGGCCGAGTTGCGCGCCAAACCGACGACCCGCGCCCAGGACATCCTCGCCAGCGTCCCCGACTACTGGGCGCACTACCGCGAGCAGGCCGAGCGCGACTGCCCCGAACTCGACCCGAACCGCTCGCGCGGCGGCATCGACGAGCTGGAGCTGGCGATCGACGTCATCGACGCCATCTTCAACGATCGCCCTGCCCTGCTGCCGGTCAACGTGCCGAACCGGGGCGCCATCCCCGACCTGCCGGACGATCTGGTGGTCGAGACGTTCGGGTATGTCGACGGCTCCGGCATCGCGCCGCTGGCCCTCGGCCCCCTGCCCCGGCCGGTGGCGGGGCTGGTCAAGGCGCTCGGCGCGTATCAGGCGCTGGCGGCGGATGCGGCGTGGCATGGCTCCCGGCGCGAGGCGATTCAGGCGCTGATGGCGAACCCGCTCTGCACCTCGCTGCCGGTCACCGAGGCGATCTACGACGAACTGGCGGCGGCGCACCGCGCCTACCTTCCAGACCGGCTGCTGCGGAGTCCATAATCCGGATCACGACGACAGGTCGCCGGGGTCACGCCGCGCGGCCCCGGCGCCAGCACGCGCATGGATGGAGTTACATGACACGCACCCGCCCCTCGCTGCTGCTCGGCGTCGACGGGGGAAACACCAAGACGGTGGCGCTGGTCGCCACGCCGGAGGGAGCGATCGTCGGCGCGGGGCGCGCCGGCCGCTCCGATATCTACAACGCCGCGACCGAAGAGGCCGCGCTCGACGAGGTCCGCTCCGCGGTCGATGAGGCGCTCGCCGCCGCGGGCGCGACCTCCGCCGATCTGGCGGTCGGCGCCTTCAGCATGGCCGGGGCCGACTGGCCGGAGGATGTCGACCTGCTCCGCCGCGCGATGATCCGCTTCGGCTACGGCCGCAAGGTGCAGATCATCAACGACGCCATCGGCGCGCTGCGGGCGGGAACGCCCGACGGCGTCGGCGTCGGCATCACCTGCGGCACGGGCATCGCCATCGGCGCGCGCAACGCCGACGATCACGTCTGGTACTCGGGCCACTGGTGCGTCGCCGCCGGCGGCGCCGAACTCGGCGAGCGGGCGCTGCTGGCGGTTTACGAAGCGCATCTCGGACTCGGCCCGGAGACCTCGCTGACCGACGGCGTGCTCGCCTTCTTCGAGGCGAGCAATGTCGAGGAGGTCCTGCACCGCTGCACCGCGCGCGGTACCGACCGCCACTGGCTGCGGCAGGCGAAGCTGGCGCCGATCCTCCTCGATGCGGCGGCGCACGGCGACGAGGTCGCCGGTGCGATCGTGCGCAAGGCCGGGGCGCGCAACGCCGACGTGGCCCTCATCGCGGCGCGGGCGGTCGGGCTCGACCACGCCCCGGTCCGCCTGGTCCTCTCCGGCGGCGTGCTGCGCCACCCCTCGGGGCTCTTCGAGGAGGTGATCCGCACGCGCTTCGCGGAGGCGGTCCCCGGCGTCGAGATCGTCGCCGACGCCCCGGAGCCGGTCGTCGGGGCGATGCTCCTGGCGGCGGACCTCTACTTCGAGGGCGTGCCTCCGGGGGTGCGCGAGAGGCTGATCGAGACGCTGCCGGGACCGTCGTTGTTCGCGACGTGATCGGGAATGTCGCCCCGCTCAGGCCGAAAGCGGAGGTTTCTGGTACCTTGGACTCATCTGCCGGGCTTGCCGGCCTGCCGCCGGGCGGCGCCCCTGCCGCTCGTACCGTGAGGAGGTATCTGGACGATGGCTTTCGAGCTTCCCCCGCTCCCCTACGCGTATGACGCGCTGGAACCGACCATCGACGACGCCACGATGCATCTGCATCACGACAAGCACCACCAGGCCTATGTCAACAACCTGAACGCCGCCGTCGAGGGGACCCCCTTCGCCGACATGAGCATCGACGAGCTGGTGCGCAACCTGAGCCAGGTGCCGGAGGCGAAGCGGACGGCCGTCCGGAACAACGGCGGCGGCCACTACAACCACTCGATGTTCTGGGAGATCATGAAGCCGGGCGGCGGCGGCGCGCCGACGGGTGAGATCGCGCAGGCGATCAACGACGCCTTCGGCTCCTTCGACGCCATGAAGGAGGCGTTCAACAAGGCGGGCGCGGGCCGCTTCGGCTCCGGCTGGGCCTGGGTCATCATCGGCCCCGATGGCAAGCTCGCCATCACCTCCACGCCGAACCAGGACAACCCGCTGATGTCGGGCCTCGTCGAGACGCCCGGCTTCCCGGTCCTCGGCAATGACGTCTGGGAGCACGCCTACTACCTGAAGTACCAGAACCGCCGCCCCGAGTACCTCGAGGCGTGGTGGAACGTCATCAACTGGGACAAGGTCAACGAGCGGTACAACGCGGGTCGTAGCGGCCAGCGCTAACCCGCGCCGCGGCACTGCCGCAGGCAGCACGTTTTCGGGGGCGCCATCTGGCCGCCCCCGATCTGTTTGACCCGGAGAGGGGTGGCATGACCGAGGGACCGTTCGATCTGGTGGTGCGCGGGGGCACGGTCGTCACCGCCGAGGGGGAGCTGCAGGCCGACGTCGGCATCGCCGATGGCCGCATCGCCGCCGTCGCGCCGGGGTTGCAGGGGTGTGAGACGATCGATGCCAGCGGGCACTTCGTCCTGCCCGGCGGGGTCGATCCGCACGTCCACTTCTCCCCCGTCGAGCCGCCGCCGGCGCCCGGCTGGGTCGACGACTTCTGGAGCGGCAGCCGTGCCGCCGCGGCGGGAGGCATCACCACCGTCGGGCACATGAGCTACCCCTGGCCCGGGCAGACGCTGCTGCAGACGATCGAGCGCGACATGGCGAACGCGCGGGAGAACGCCATCGTCGACTTCGCGTTCCACCCGGTGCTGACCGACCCGGCCTCGCAGCCGCTGGCAGAGATCCCGCGCCTCGCCGAGCTCGGCCACACGACGCTGAAGTACTTCATGTCGTTCGGCGGCTTCATGACGACGCCGGAGCCATACCTGGAAGCGATGCGCCTCGCGGCCACTGCCGGCATGCCGGTGCTGATCCATTGCGAGGATGGCGCGCTGGCCGCCGACGCCCTGGCGCACCTGATCGCCACCGGCAGAACCGCGCCCAGTTTCTACCCGGAGTCGCGCCCGGTCCGCGTCGAGTCGGCGGCCGTCGCGCGGGCCGTCGCCTTCGCCGAGCAGAGCGGCGCTTCTCTCTATGTCGTCCACCTCTCTTCTGAGGACGCCCTGAACGAGGTGCGCCGGGGACGCGAACGCGGCATCGACATCTGGATCGAAACGCGCCCGATGTACCTCTTCCTGACCGAGGAGCGCTTCGCGGAGCCGGACGCCGGCAAGTATTTCGGGCAGCCGCCGCTGCGCACGCCGGCCGACCGCGACGCGCTCTGGCAGGCGATTCAGGATGGCGAGATCAACACCGTGGCGACCGACCACGCGCCCTGGATGTACGCGCAGAAGGTCAGCGATCACCTCGACGTCGCCACCATTCCGCCGGGGGTTGCCGACCTCGATGTGATGCTGCCGATGCTCTGGTCGGAAGGGGTGAGCACGGGCCGCATCTCCCGGCAGCGCTTCGTGGAGGTAACCGCCGCCAACGCGGCGAAACTCCTCGGCCTCTTCCCCCGCAAGGGGACGATCGCGCCGGGGTCGGATGCGGATCTCGTCCTCTGGGATCCGGAGGCGTCGCGGCCCGTCCGCGCCGAATCGTTCCAGTCGGTCGCCGACTACTCCCCGTACGAGGGG
>JADYYO010000306.1 GCA_020853615.1 Thermomicrobiales bacterium | reverse complement strand
GGCGCAGGCCTCCCGCTCGCGCGCCCAGGCGCTGGCCGACCGCGCCGCCGCGATCCTCTTCTATGTCGCGGTCGGCGCGGGGGTCATCACCTTCGTCGTCTGGTCCCTGCTCGGCCTCATCGACGACGCGGTCACCCGCACGGTGACGGTCCTCGTCATCTCCTGCCCGCACGCGCTCGGCCTAGCGATCCCGCTGGTGATCGCCATCTCGACGGCCATCTCGGCGAAACAGGGGATCCTGGTCAAGGACCGGCTGGCGCTGGAGCGGATGCGCGAGGTCGACACGGTCCTCTTCGACAAGACAGGAACCCTCACGAAGGGCGAGCACGCCGTCACCGGCCTTGCCGCAGTCGACGGCGACGTCGACGCCCTGCTGGCGCTGGCCGCGGCGGTCGAGGCGGACAGCGAGCACCCGCTGGCGCGGGCCATCGTCGCCAGCGCGGACGAGGCGCACCTGGCGCGCCCGGCCGCCAGCGGCTTCCGGGCGATCGCGGGACGAGGGGTCGAAGCGACCGTCGACGGGCACGAGGTCGCCGTGGGCGGCCCCGCGATGCTGCGCCAGCGCGATTTGAGTTCCCCTTCGGCCCTGGCCGACGCGACGGCCGCCTGGTCCTCGCGTGGGGCAGCGGTCCTACACGTCGTCCGCGATGGGCAGGTCATCGGCGCGCTGGCGCTGGAGGATCAGGTTCGGCCCGAGGCGGCCGAGGCGGTGACCGCGCTTCACGACCGCGGTATCCGCGTCGTCATGATCACGGGCGATGCCAGGCCGGTCGCCGAGGCGGTCGCCGAAGAGCTCGGTATCGACGAGGTCTTCGCCGAGGTCCTCCCCGACGAGAAGGCCGCCGCCGTCGCGGAGCTGCAGCAGCGGGGTGAGATCGTGGCGATGGTCGGCGACGGCGTCAACGACGCGCCGGCCCTGGCGCGGGCGGACGTCGGCATCGCCATCGGGGCCGGCACCGACGTCGCCATCGAGTCGGCCGGGGTGATCCTGGCGACGAGCGATCCGCGCTCCGTCGTCGGCGTCATCGAGCTGTCGCGGGCGACCTATCGCAAGATGGTCGAGAACCTGGTCTGGGCCGTCGGCTATAACGTCATCGCCATCCCGCTCGCCGCCGGTATTCTGGCCCCGATCGGCTTCGTTCTGCCGCCAGCGGTCGGCGCGATCCTGATGAGCGTCTCGACCATCGTCGTCGCCCTCAACGCGCAACTCCTCCGCCGCCTCGACCTCCGTCCCGAGGCGGTCACCGCGGGCGCTGCCAGCGCGGCATAGGACGTGCGAGTCCGTGGTCCGCGGTCCGCGGCGGATCGACCGCGAGCGGCAACAGGAGGAGGCAACGGCATGAGCTTCGCGGAAGCGATGGCGCACGCGCACCCCGGCCCGGTCGGCGCCAGCGATGCGCTCATTGCCTGCATTCGCGCCTGCGTCGATTGCGCGCAGGCCTGCACGGCCTGCGCCGACGCCTGCCTCGGGGCGGAGAACCTGCAGACGCTCGTCCGCTGCATTCGCCTCAACCTCGATTGCGCCGACCTCTGCGACGCGACCAGCCGCATCGTCTCGCGGCAGACACTGATCGGGCCGGAATTGGTCACGGCGGCGCTGCGGGCCTGCGCGATGGCGTGCCAGCTCTGCGGCGACGAGTGCGAGCGGCACGGCGCCCACGGCATGGAGCACTGCCGGATCTGCGCCGAGGCGTGCCGGGCGTGCGAGCGGGCCTGCGATCTCCTCATCCCCGAGATGGCCGCGTAGTCTCGCGGCGTAAGGGAGTCGTCACGAAAGGCGCTCTGATGGCCCAGCCGGTCAATCCTCTCGCCGGAGTCGCCCGTCCCCATTGAACGCCGGACACGTGCGCGGGCGGTCTGCTCGCGGCCCCGAATGCGCCTCGACGCCGCCGGTCGCTGACTCGGCGCGCCGCGCTGAAGGGCGCGGCGGGGATCGCCCTCGCCAGCGCAACGTCGGGCGCTCGACCTTCCGCGAGCGCCGCTCCCCTGCGCCTGCCTCCGGCACAACCGGCCACGCCTCATCCCCCCGGGCTGATCGGCTACGCCTTCAATGCCCGCGACCAGAGCGTGACCCTCTTCGACCCGACGACGCGGCAGGTGCTGGCGACGAAGCCGCTCGGGGCGGTGGTGCGCTGGCTCTCGAACGAGCAGCGCTACTGGGACGGCCGTTCGATCTGGACCTACGACTTCCCCGACAACAGGGTCCAGGCGATCGCCGTCGACCCGGCCGCGATCGCAGTGTCGCGCACGATCCCGACCGGCGGCGCGGGGCCGGCGCACAGCCTGATGCTCACGCCCGACCTGCAGACGGCCTGGGTGAACGTGGCGGGCGGCGACTATCTGGCCGTCATCGATCTCGCCTCGGGCGAGGTGGCGGCCGAGGTCAGGACCGGCAAATTCCCCTGAGACCTCCACTTCATGCCGGACGGTCGGTTCGGCTTCACCCCGGAGCGGGATCAGGACACCGTCTCGAAGGTCGATCTCACCACGCGCCGCATCGTCAAAATGGTCGCCTTCCCCGAGGGGAGCAAGCCGTACATGCTGCGCGTCTCCCCCGATGGCGCAGTCGTCTGGGTACAGACGGCGGGCACGAACGACAACGTCGTCCTCGACGCCGAGAGCATGGAGGTGCTGCAGACGACGCCGATCGGGCGCGGCCCCGTGCAGTCGGCATTCGGCCCGGAGGGAAGTCGCCGCGGGCTGGTCATGCACCTCGACGAGACATATGTCTCCGTCCTCGACACGAAGACGGGAGCGGAGGTGCAGAAGATCGACGTCGGCGGCCCGCAGGCGAACGCGAGCTTCATGCCGGACGGCGCGACCGCCTGGGTGACGGTGACGAGCCGCGCCGAGGTGGTGGCGATCGACATGCGGGAGTTGGCCGTCGTCGGCCGCATCGCGGCGGGCGGCGAGCCGATGGGACTCGCCGTCTTCGACCCCTCGGTGGATTGACCGGTCCCGGGCGTTAAGTCATCCGCATGCGGAGCGTTGCCGCTCCAAGGCCGTGTCATGCTGATGCAGGAGGCATCTCGTCACGAGGAAGGCGTGCTGCCCGAACGACGAGACCCTTCGCTTCGGTCAGGGCGCCACGCTTGCTCAGGGGCGCCGCAGCGTGCTGAACCTCACCCGCCAGAAACCCCGTACTCGCTGCGGGCGCAATCGTTGGCCCAAAGCGCGATAGTCTGCCCATGTCTCCGGTGAGGCGCCGGAGGCGATGATCCACGTGGAGGATGGGCGACGGTGCGCATCGGCATGAAGGGGAGCGAGGGGCAAAGAAAACAGTCCCGACAGACTTTGCGTCCGCCCCGCTCCCTGACCAACCGCTGCCGCGCGCATGCCCCGCAACAATGCGCGCTTTCCCGGCGGTCCCGGGTCGCCCCGGTAGCGTTCGAGTACCCCGCGATGCTCCAACGCCCCGATCTGGCGTCCGGTGGGAGCGTTGCTTTCGCTCGGCCCCTCGGGACTGTACGTACACTATATCCGGACATTCGGAGGCTGTCAAGGGGGTCGTGCCGATGACTCCCACCGCCCGCGCCGCTCCGGGCCGATCGCCGGCGATGGCGGCCGACGATGCCGGCGCCTTCGCCCCCTCCCGTAAGGGGGTCGCTGGCTGGATCCTCTACGATCTCGGCAATACGCTCTTCTCGCAGAACATGATCTCCAACTACTTCCCCGTCTGGGTCGTCGGCGTCATGGGGGGGAGCGACAGCCAGATCTCGCTGGTCAACACCGTCACCATGGCGCTGATGCTCGGCATCGGCCCCTGGATCGGCGCTCTCTCCGACCGCCTCCCCCGCCGCCTGCCGCTCCTCGTCGTCATGACGACCGGCTGCTGCCTGCTCACGGCCTTCGTCGGCGGCGGACTCGCGGCGTCGCTGGCAATCTTCCTCGTCGCCAATCTCCTCTTCCAGGCCGGGCTCGTCATTTACGACGCTCTCCTGCCGGCGGTGAGCACGCCGGAGAACCGGGGCCGCGTCGGCGGCGCGGCGGTCGGGCTCGGCTACCTCGGCTCGATCATCGGCCTCGGCATCGGCTTCCTCGTCCTCGGCAGCGGCAACGACTACCAGACGCTCTTCCGCATCACCGCCGCCGGCTTCCTCGCCCTCGCGCTCCCCTGCTTCCTCTGGGTGCGAGAGCCGCCTCGCCCCATCGAGCCCGTTGCTCCCCTCACCGCCGCGCGCGTCGCCTTCCAGGACGTCTTCGCCATCTTGCGCCGGGCGCGCGCCTACCCTGACCTCGTCCGCTTCCTCGTCGGCCGCGCCTTCTACGCCGAGGCGGCGAACACGATCGGCATCTTCATGGCCGTCTACCTCACCATCCAGCTCGGGTTCACCTCGGTCGAGAAGGACCGGTTGCTGTTGGTGGCGATCCTGGCCGCCGTCGGCGGCGGCTTCTGGTGGGGGCGCGTCGTCGACCGCATCGGCCCGCGCGACGCGCTGATGCGGGTGCTGATCGTCTGGTCGGTGGCGCTGGCCCTCATCGCGGCGACCGGGTTCGGGCTGGCGCCCGACGCATGGCTCTGGGGGATCGCGCCGCTCGCCGGCTTCGCCCTCGGCGGGACGTGGGCGGCGGACCGGCCGCTGATGATCGGCCTGGCCCCGCCTGAATACCTGGGGCAGTTCTACGGCCTCTATGCGCTCGCCGGCCGCTTCGCGGCGCTGGTCGGGCCACTGATCTGGGCCCTCGTCGTCGACGGGCTGGGGTGGGGTCGTCCCACCGCGCTGCTCGTCCTGCTCGGATTCGTCCTCCTCGCGATAGTCATCCTGCGCCCACTCCCCTCAACGATAGGGAAGGCGGAGGGAGCCTGAGCGGCGGCCGCTAGCCGGGAGCTATCCCGGCAGGAGGCACACTGCCCGCAAGCGGGGCGGCGGGAACTGCTTCCGGCTCGCTCCCTGAGCCGGCGCCGGCGGCCTTCGCCGCGCGGGCCAGCGCCACGCGAAAGCTCCCAGCGTAGCCGTCGCTGCCGACGAGTGTTAGCAGGCCCGCGCGGCGCAGCTTGATCTTCACCCGGCGGTTCGCCTCGCACAGGAAGACCCGCACCCCGCGCCCCTGCAGGCGGCCGATGGCCTCTTCCAGCGATTGCAGGCCCGTGATGTCGGTGAAGGGGACCTCGGCGAAGCGGATGACCAGCGCCTTCGGATCGGCGTCGACGCGGTCGAGCACCCGCTCGAACGTCTCGGCGGCGGCGAAGAAGAAGGGGCCGTCGATGTAATAGACAAGCACCCCGTCGGGCACGACGACGGGGCGGCCATCCGGCAACTCGCGCTCAATATCGACCTCGGAGAGCTGCTGCACCTCGACGGCGGTCGACATCCGGCGTAGGAAGTGGAGGGTAGCGAGGATCACCCCGACATTGACCGCGATCACCAGGTCGGTGAAGACGGTCAAGCCGAAGGTGACCAGGAGAACGGCGACGTCGGCGCGCGGAGCGCGGCGGATCATGCGCACCATGTGACGCGCGTCGCTCATGTTCCAGGCGACGACGAAGAGGATCGCCGCCAGCGCCGCCAGCGGCACGTTCACCGCAAGCGGCGCCAGGAAGAGGATCACCAGCAGCAGCGTGACCGCGTGGACGATCCCGGCGATCGGGCTGTTGCCGCCATTCTTGATGTTCGTCGCCGTACGGGCGATGGCGCCGGTCGCCGCGAAGCCGCCGAAGAGGGGCGCGGCGATGTTGGCAAGCCCCTGGCCGACAAGCTCCTGGTTCGAGTCGTGGCGCTGGCCGCCAGCCATGCCGTCGGCCACCACCGCCGAGAGAAGCGACTCGATTGACCCGAGGAGAGCGATCGTGAACGCCGGCGCGGCCAGCTCGATCATCCGGTTGAGGGAGATCGCCGGTGGCGAGAACGCCGGCAGGCCGGTCGGGATGCCACCGAATGCCGTACCGATCGTCGCCACGCTCTCGACCCGGAAGATCGAGATGAGGGCGGTGGAGACGACGAGCGCGACCAGCGGGCCGGGGACGCGCCGCAGCGCCGGCGTCCGGGGCGTGATCAGCACGAGGACGAGGCTGAGGGTGGCGAGGAGGGTGGTCGCCACGTCGAGGTGGGGCAGCTCCGTCAGCAGCGAGGCAAGCTTCTCGTGGAAATGCTCGCCCTCCGGCTTCCGCAGGCCAAAGAAGTGTTCCCATTGCCCGACCCAGATGATGACGCCGATGCCGGCGGTGAAGCCGACGATGACCGGGTCAGGGATGAAGCGGACAAGGCTCCCCAGCTTCGTGACGCCCATTACTACCAGAATTCCGCCGGCCATGAGCGTGGCGAGCTGCAGCCCCTCGACGCCGTAGGATGCGGTGATCCCCGAGAGGATGACGATGAACGCCCCGGTCGGGCCCGAGATCTGGACGCGGCTGCCACCGAAGACCGAGACCATGAGCCCGGCGACGATGGCGGTGTAGATCCCCTGCTCCGGCTTGGCGCCGGAGGCGATGGCAAAAGCCATCGCCAGTGGCAGGGCCACGAGGCCGACGACAATGCCGGCGATGAGATTCGGCAGCCAGCTGCCGACGCCGAGCAGCCCGGCGCGATACGCCTGTTGAATAGCCGTCTGAGTCATACTCGAGTCAACATCCCACCATCATTGCCGGCTTGCGCTGGCTCGCGCCGCCGCATCGATGGGACGGACTCTGCAGGGGAACGCCAGGTTGCGGCGCACTGCGGCAATGATACCGCAGGCGACTTCCGCTCCGGGGCGTCGTGAACAGTAGTCGCCTGCGCCGTCACATATCGTAGACATGGGATACTTGGCCGCAGATCGGGAAAAATCTCCCGATCCCGGCCCGTTTTGACCCCTCCGGTCGCGCCGCGGCCATGGGCCGCCGCACCGGCATTCGAGGAGGTTCTCTTGTCCGTCGCCGCCGCCCGCTCGACCAAGCTCGAAACCGCTTCGATCAACGCCATCCGCGCCCTCTCCATCGACCAGGTCCAGGCCGCCAACTCGGGTCATCCGGGTTTGCCGCTCGGCGCGGCGCCGATGGCCTACGTCCTCTTCACCGAGTTCCTGACATTCAATCCGGACGATCCGGACTGGCCGAACCGGGACCGCTTCGTTCTCTCGGCGGGGCATGGCTCGGCGCTCATCTACAGCCTCCTCTACCTGACCGGCTACGACGTCTCGCTCGACGACCTGCGCCGCTTCAGGCAGCTCGGATCGAAGACGCCGGGGCACCCGGAGCGGCTGCACACGCCGGGCGTCGAGGTCACCACCGGCCCGCTCGGCCAGGGATTCGCCAACGGCGTCGGTATGGCGATCGCCGAGCGCTTCCTCGGCGCGACCTACAACCGGCCCGGGCACGACATCATCGACCACACCATCTACGCCATCGTCTCCGACGGCGACCTGATGGAGGGGGTCGCCTCCGAGGCCGCGTCGCTCGCCGGCCACCTCGGGCTCGGCAACCTGATCTATCTCTACGACCAGAACGAGATCACGCTGGCCGGCTCGGTCGGCGTCTCCTTCTCCGAGAGCGTCCCCGAGCGCTTCCGCGCCATAGGCTGGCACGTGCAGGAGATCGACGGCCTCGACACCGACCAGGTGCGGGAGGCGATCGCCGCCGCGCGGGCCGAGACGGAGCGACCCTCGCTGATCTGCGCGCGGACCGTGATCGGCTTCGGCTCGCCGAAAGCGGGGCAGTTCGGCGTCCATGGCTCGCCGCTCGGCGCCGAGGGGGTGACGAAGACGAAGGAGCTCCTCGGCTACCCGCTGGAACCCGACTTCTACGTCTCCGACGAGGTCCTGGCGCACTTCCGGGAGGCGGGCAAGCGAGGGGCAGAGCAGGAGGCGGCCTGGCAGCGCGCCTACGAGGCGTATCAACGGGAGGAGCCTGAGGCGGCGGCCGGACTGGCGCTCGCCCTCAGCGGCAAGCTCGAGCAGAGCTGGGACCGCGACCTGCCGACGTGGGAGCCCGGCGCCAGGCCGATCTCGACGCGCAAGGCCTCGGGCGAGGTGATCAACGCCTTCGCCCCGTATGTGCCGAACTTCATCGGCGGCTCGGCCGATCTGAACCCCTCGACCAACACCGCCATGAAGGGGATGGGCGACTTCGAATCGCCCCTCGCCGTGCCTGACCCCTCGGCCGAGCAGGGGCTGACCGGCGGCGTCTGGAGCTACGCCGGGCGCAACATCCACTTCGGCATCCGCGAGCACGCGATGGGTTCGGCCGCCAACGGCATGGCGGCCCACGGCGGCGTCATTCCCTTCACCGCGACCTTCCTCGTCTTCGCCGACTACATGCGCCCTCCTATCCGCCTGGCGGCGATCTCGAAGCTGAAGGTGATCTTCGTCTTCACCCACGACAGCATCGCCGTCGGCGAGGATGGGCCGACGCACCAGCCGGTCGAGCAGCTCCTCAGCCTGCGTGCCATCCCCGATCTCGTCACCATCCGCCCGGCCGACGCCAACGAGACGGCCGACGCCTGGCGTGTGGCACTGGAGCTCGAGGGCCCGTCGACGCTCATCTTCTCCCGGCAGGATCTGCCGATCCTCGACCGCTCTCAGGCCGAGGGCGGCGTCGCCAACGGCGCATACATCCTCTCCGGGGCCGGTGGGCAGCCCGACATCGTCCTCATCGGCACTGGGTCGGAGGTGAGCCTCGCCGTGCAGGCCGCCGGGCTCCTCGCCGAGCATGGCATCACCGCCCGCGTGGTGAGCATGCCTTCCTGGGAGCTCTTTGAACGGCAGGACACTGACTATCAGGAGCGGGTGCTTGGCCCGGCCGGCACGCCGCGCGTCGCCGTCGAGGCGGGCGTCACCATCGGCTGGGAGCGCTGGGTTGGTCCGGACGGCGCGGTCGTCGGCATCGACCGATTCGGCGCGTCGGGACCGGGCGCCGAGGTGATGGCCTACTTCGGCTTCACCCCGGAGCATGTCGCCGAAACCGCCCTCCGCCTCCTGGGCAAGGAGGCGACGACGGGCACGTACGACCGAAAATAATCACCCATCACGGGAACAGGAGGAGCCGCCATGGCCGACAACCGCATCAAGGAGCTCTACCAGCGCGAGGGGCAGAGCGCCTGGCAGGACGATATCTCGCGCGACATGCTCAACAGCGGCGCGGTCCGCACGGCGATCGAGGAGATCGGCATTCGCGGCCTGACCTCGAACCCGACGATCTTCGAGAAGGCGATCGCCTCTGGCACCGCCTACGACGAGGAGATCGCCGGGCTGCTGGAACGGAATCTCGACGCGGCCGCGATCTTCGAGACGGTCGCCGTCCGCGACATCCAGGCGACGTGCGACCTCTTCCGGCCCCTCTACGACGAGTCATGCGGCGGCGACGGCTTCGTCTCGATCGAGGTCTCGCCGGCGGGCGCGCGCGATCCGCGTCTCACGGCTGAAGAGGCGCGCCGCCTCTGGAAAGCTGTCGACCGCCCGAACCTGATGGTGAAGATCCCCGGCACGGTCGAGGGGGTCCCCGTCATCCGGCAGATGCTGGAGGAGGGGATCAACATCAACATCACCCTCCTCTTCTCCGTCGACTCCTACGAGCGGGTCGCCCGAGCCTACCTCGAGGCGCTGACCGCGCGCAACGAGGCGGGCAAGCCGGTCGACCGCGTCGCCTCGGTCGCCTCCTTCTTCGTCTCCCGCGTCGACACGCTGATCGACAAGCAGCTCGACGCGAAGATCGCCGCCGCCACAGACGACGCGACAAAGGCGCGGCTCTCCGCCCTCAAGGGACAGGCGGCGATCGCCAACGCGAAGATCGCCTACCAGTCGTTCCAGAAGCTCTTCAGCGGCATGGTGTGGGAGCGGCTGCGGGACGCCGGCGCCCTGGTGCAGCGCCCGCTCTGGGCGAGCACCTCGGTCAAGAACCCGGCCTACCCCGACACGATGTACGTCGACGAGCTGATCGGCCCGCTGACGGTCAACACCATGCCCCGCCCGACGATCGAGGCCTTCCTCGACCACGGCACGGTGGCGCGGACGATCGACCAGAACGTCACCGAGGCGTACCGGACGATGGACAAGCTGGCGGCGGCGGGCATCGACGTCGACGCGGTGACGCGGCAGCTCGAGGAGGAGGGAATCGCCTCCTTCGCCAAGAGCTACGACTCGCTCATCGCCGGGGTGGAATCGAAGCGGTCGCGGCTGGCAGGGGCGCCGGCGGACTGAGGCCGGGCTCCGTCCTGCGCTAGCGCGGCGACACCTGCGACGTGTCATGCTGAGGCACGAAGCATCTCGACTCTGGGAAATGTGGTTGTAGGGAGCCGGGCTCCTTCGCTCCGCTCAGGATGACACCGTTGCGACGGCGCGCCGTTTCAGAAAGCCACGTTCTCCTCAGGCGCTACAATCTGGCTTCGGCGCGGGTGCGACGGGTGGACGACGGGAGAGAGTCGAACGGTGAGCGAGCAGAAACCACACGTCGGGTTGATCGGGCTGGCCGTCATGGGCGAAAACCTGGCCCTCAACATCGCGCGCAACGGCTACCCGCTCGTCGTCTACAACCGGACCACCACCCGCACTGAGGAGTTCATGGCCGAGCGGGCCGAGGGGACCGGCATCACCGGCGCCACTACCCTCCCCGAGCTTGTCGCCGCCCTTGAGCGCCCGCGCCAGATCATCCTGATGGTGAAAGCCGGTCTGCCGGTCGACGCCGTCCTCGCCGAGCTGGTCCCCCTCCTCGATCCGGACGATATCGTCATCGACGGCGGCAACTCCTACTTCCGTGACACCGAGCGCCGGGCGAAGGCGCTGGCCGAGCAGAACGTGCGCTTCGTCGGCATGGGCGTCTCCGGCGGAGAGCTCGGCGCGCTATGGGGTCCGAGCCTGATGCCGGGCGGCTCGCGCGGCGCCTATGACCTGCTGGAGCCGATGCTCGTCGCCATCGCCGCCAAGAGCGACTACGGCCCCTGCGTCTCCTACATCGGTCCCGGCGGCAGCGGCCATTACGTCAAGATGGTCCACAACGGCATCGAGTATGGCGACATGCAGTTGATCGCCGAGACCTACGATGTCATGCGCTCGGCGCTCGGCATGCCGGCCGGCGACATCGCCGCCGTCTTCCGCGAGTGGAACAGCGGCAAGCTCGCCTCGTACCTGATCGAGGTGACGACCGACGTCCTCCTCTACGTCGACCAGGAGACCGGCCAGCCGCTCGTCGATCTGATCCTCGACGCGGCGGAGCAGAAGGGGACCGGCCGCTGGACGATCGAGAGCTCGCTGGAGCTCGGCAGCCCGGTGCCGACGATCGACGCGGCGGTGACGGCGCGCATCCTCTCGGCGCAGCGGCCGCTGCGGATACAGGCGAGCAAGGTTCTCCTCGGCCCGCCAGCGGCGAGCGATCCCGGGATCGCGGCGAAGCTCCTGGGCAACGGTGATGGGGAGCGGGCGATCGCCGCGCTGGAAGACGCGCTCTACTTCGCGAAGGTCTCCTCCTACGCGCAGGGGATGGCCCTCCTCTCGGCAGCGAGCGCCGCCTACGAGTGGAGCCTCGACCTGTCGGAGATCGCCCGCATCTGGACCGGTGGCTGCATCATCCGCGCCGCCTTTCTCGGCGACATCATGCGCGCCTACCGCGAGAACCCGCGGCTGGAGAACCTCCTCCTCGATCCCGAGATCGCCCGGCTCTCCGGCGCGAGCGTCGGCGGGGCGCGCCGGGCGAACATCACCGCCCGCTCCTGGGGCATCCCGGCGCCCGCCTCCTCCTCGGCGCTCGATTACTTCGACACGCTGCGTCACGAGGCGCTGCCGGCCAACCTGATCCAGGCCCAACGCGACTACTTCGGCGCCCATACCTACCACCGCCGCGACCGGGAGGGGATCTTCCACACGGTCTGGCAGGAGGAGCATCAGCCAACAGGGCTGACATGAGAGAGACGACGCCCATGCCCGGCCAGAGCGCCAGAACACCGATGACCGACGGCGATCCTCCCGCAACGGCGGAGGCCGCGACGAGGGAGCGGGGGGCAACAGCCACCCTCGCGCCGGAGTTGTCGCACGCCTCGGAGCTCTGGTCGCAGCCGTTCGACGCCTGGGACCAGGAGGAGACGACGCCGAATCCGCTCCGCTCCTCCCAGATCGACCGTGCCGTCGTCCCGGCGGCGATGGTGATCTTCGGCGTCAGCGGCGACCTCGCCTCGCGCAAGCTGATGCCGGCGCTCTTCGACCTCGCGGTCGGGCAGCCGCTGCCGGAGGGCTTCTCGATCGTCGGCGTCTCGCACCGCGACTGGAGCGACGACGAGTTCCGGGCCAGGATGCGGGCGGCGGTCGAGGAGCACGCCCACGCCCCCGTCACCGACGAGACGTGGCAGGGGTTCGCCCGGGGACTGAGCTACGTCCGGGGCGATTTCAGCGACCCGGCCACCTACGAGAAGCTCGGCGCGCGCCTGCGCGACATCGACGCCGAGCGGGGCACCAAGGGGAACCGCATCTTCTACCTGGCGACCTCCCCCAACTTCTTTCTGCCAATCATCCATGGCCTCGACGCGGCCGGCGTCTCCGAGCGGCAGGCGAACTACCTCGAGCCGAGCGAGGGGTGGCAGCGGATCGTCGTCGAGAAGCCGTTCGGCCGCGATCTCGCCTCGGCGCGCGAGCTGATCAAGGAGATGGCCGACGTCTTCTCCGAGCGGCAGATCTACCGCATCGATCACTATCTCGGGAAGGAGACGGTCCAGAACATCCTCGCCTTCCGCTTCGCCAACATCCTCTTCGAGCCGATCTGGAACCGGAACTACGTCGACAATGTCCAGATCACCGCGGCCGAGTCGATCGGCGTCGAGGGCCGGGCCGGCTACTACGACAACGCCGGCGCCCTGCGCGACATGGTGCAGAGCCACCTCCTGCAGCTCCTGACGGTCGTCGCCATGGAGCCGCCCGCACGCTACAGCGGCAACGCGGTCCGCGACGAGAAGGTGAAGGTGCTCCGCTCCGTCGTGCCGCCGATCGGCGACGCCGAGGTGCGGCGCTGGGTCGTGCCGGGGCAGTACGGGCCGGGCTACGTCGGCGGCACCGAGGTTCCGGGCTATCGGGAGGAGCAGGGGGTCGCCCCTGACAGCAAGACCGAGACGTACGTCGCCCTCAAGCTCTTCGTCGACAACTGGCGCTGGAACGGCGTCCCCTTCTTCCTGCGCACGGGCAAGCGCCTCCCCCGCCGCATCACCGAGGTGGCGATCACCTTCAAGCGTGTGCCGCACATGATCTTTGGCGGGGCCGAGGTCGAGCCGTCGCCCGACGTCATCTCGATGCGGATTCAGCCGGACGAGGGGATCGCCGTCCGCTTCAACGCCAAGGTGCCGGGCGCCGGCACGCAGGTGCGCCCGGTGCGCATGGAGTTCTCCTACGGCTCGGCCTTCGGCGAGGCAGGGCCGGACGCCTACGAGCGGCTGCTGCTCGACGTGATCCGGGGCGATCCGACCCTCTTCACCCGCCGCGACGAGGTCGAGGCGGCCTGGTCGATCGTGCAGCCGATTCTCGACGTCTGGGACGAGCCGGACAACCCGCCGCCCTACCCCTACGCCGCCGGCTCGTGGGGGCCGGAGGCGGCCGATCGCATGATCGCCCTGACCGATCACGCCTGGCGGCGGCCGTAGACTATGAGCACGCCAGTCTCCAGCGCCCTCCCCCCCTCCACGCGCCCGGTCGCGCGCCCGATCCCGGGGGCCTCGTGGCGGGCGCGCGTGCGCGACGCGGGGGAGATCATCACCCGCCTCAACATACTCTGGCGGCACGTCGCCGAGATGCGCCGGGCCGAGCAGGAGGCCGCCGGCGGGCCGCCGGGCGACGGCTCCTGGCCAGTGGAGTCGGCACGCGCGGCGACCCTCAACCTGATCGCCGCCACCCGCAGCCAGGAAGATGCCGACCGCGTCCGGCAGACGATCACCTCCCTGTCGGATATCTACCCCTCGCGGGCGACGATCCTCATTGCCGATCCGGCCGCGACCGCGACGGCCGCGCCCGGGCTCGACGTGCAGGTCGACCTCCTCGAGCAGCCCGCCTACCGGGGGCGCCCGGCGATCATCTTCGAGTGCGTGACGGTCGACGTCAGCTCCGAGAACGAGCGGCAGCTCGCCTCGATCGCCTCGCCCCTGCTGGTCCCCGACCTCCCAGACTTCCTCTGGTGGTCGGCCGACAGCGAGGAGGGGAGCCCCCTCTTTGACGAACTGATCCAGATCTGCGACCGCCTGATCGTCGACACTGCCAGCTCGCGGCACGCGGCGGGGACGATGCAGTCGCTCCACCGCTTCACGCGCGCTCCCGGCGTCGGCACCGCGCTCGGCGACTTCGCCTGGAGCCGCCTGCGCCCCTGGCGACGCCTGACGACACAGTTCTTCGACGTGCCAGCCGCGCTGCCGATCCTCGAGCTGATCGACGAGGCGACGCTGACCTACGGCAACTCTCCGCACCAGGGCTCCGGCTTTACCAGCGCCCTCCTCTACGCGGGGTGGCTCGGCTCCCGGCTCAACTGGCGCACGCCGGGCGAGCTGCTGCCGGTCCGCGGCGAACTGAACACGTGGCGGGCGACGTTGCGCGCCGGGACCGCCGGACATCAGCGCGAGGTGACGCTGACGCTGCGCCCAACAGCGCGGCCGCTGGCCGCCGCCACCCTGCTCGACGTGCGCCTGGCGGCGGAAGGGGGAAGAGCCGGGTTCTTCACGGTCGAGCGGCTCGACGACGACGAGATCTCGACAACGAGCGACGGCCCGGACATGCCCGGCACCACACGCACAGTCTTCGCGCCGCTCCCCGACGGGCCGGATCTGCTCGCGGAAGAATTGCGCGTTTTCAGTCGCGATCCAATCTTCGAGGCGGCGCTGGCATTCGCCGCCGACATGGCCCCGGCGGGCTTCGTGGGAGCAACCAGACGGTGACGGTTCAACACGATCAGGAGAAGACCCTCGACTTCGGCGAGCGCGGCACGGTAACGATCGTCGCCGACGGCTCGGCCCTCGCCCGGGCGGCGGCGGAGCGGGTGGCGCGGGCGATCGACGCGGCGGTGGCGGCGCGGGGCCGCGCTACTGTCGCCCTCTCCGGCGGCAGCACGCCGAAGCAGATGGGGAGCGTCCTCGCGCGCGATCCCTATCGCGCGCACATCCCGTGGGAAAAGGTCGACATTTTCTGGGGCGACGAGCGCTGGGTGCCCCTCGCCTCGGCGGAGAGCAACGCGGGCGAGGCGAAGCGGGGCTGCCTCGACCTAGTGTCGATCCCGAGCGCCAACGTCCACCCATGGAACACGAGCGCGAGGAGCGCGGAGGAGGCCGCTGCCGCCTACGAGGCGGAGATCCGCGAGGTCCTCGGCGCGCCCGCCGCCATGCCCCGTTTCGATCTGATCCTGCTCGGCATGGGCGACGACGGCCACACCGCCTCCCTCTTCCCGCACACCGCGGCGCTCGCGGTCAGGGATCGCGTCGCGGTCGCCAACTTCGTGCCGAAGCTCGACGCCGAGCGCCTGACACTCACCGAACCCGCGATCAACGCGGCGCGGGAGATCCTCTTCCTGGTCGGCGGGCCGGGGAAGGCGGCGACCCTCGAGAAGGTCCTCGAGGGACCGGAGGAGCCGGTCGCGCTCCCGGCACAAGCGATTCACGCCACGCCGGGCGAAACGAGCGTCGCCTGGCTCGTCGACGAGGATGCCGCCGCCCGGCTCGGCAGCGTGGGCCGCTGAGATGGAAGCAACGGAACGGATGCGGCGGCTGGCGGTGGCGGCCGCCGACCTGGTCGCACCGGGGATGACCGTCGGGCTGGGCACCGGCTCGACCGCGAGTGCGGTCATCCGCGAGCTCGGGAAACGAACCGCGGAAGGATTCGACTTCACAGGCGTCCCGACCTCCCCTGAAACCGAAGAGCTGGCGCACACCCTCGGCATCCCCCTGATCACCCTCGAAGAGGTCGACCGCGTCGACCTCGGCATCGACGGTGCCGACGAGATCGACCCTGTGCTGAACGCCATCAAGGGGCTCGGCGGTGCGCTCCTCAGGGAGAAGCTCGTCGCCCTCGCCTGCGAGCGCTTCGTCCTCGTCGCCAGCGACGAAAAGCGGGTCGCGCGGCTCGGCAGCCGCACGCCCCTCCCGGTCCAGGTGGTGACCTTCGGCTGGCGGCAGACGGCCAAGCGGTTGGCCGCACTCGACATCGCTCCGGAGCGCCGCCCCTCACGCGATGACCCGGCCCAGCCCTGGCTGACCGAGACGGGCGACTCGATCCTCGACTGCCGGACCGGCCCCATCGCCGACGCCCCTCTGCTCGCCGCCACCATCAAGGGGATCACCGGCGTGGTCGATCACGGCCTCTTCCTCGACCTCGCCACCGAGGCCCTGCTGGTCGACCGAGACGGGAAGATTCTCCAGCTCGCGCGACCCAGGGAACGCTCCGCGACCGCTTGACGCCAGGCGCGGCCTGACGGAAACTCACGGCGACAGGGGGAGTAGCCCCGTCCCACGGAACAAGGGACGGCCCCGCGACCGCCAGTACGCGCGCGAGCGCCGGTCACGGGAGCGCGCGATGCCTGGTCAGACCCTGGCAGCACGCATCGAGTGTGCAGCCGGGGTCTTGCGTTTCGGCGGAAGGAGCATGGCAGCGATTTCGCCGTGATTCCGGCCGTTTGGTGGAACCGCCGGCCACTGTCTGTCGTTTGACAGGCAGGGAGGATCGGCGCGTTCCGCCGTCGCGCGATCGCGCGCCGATCCTCCGTGTGATGCCGGATCGGATATCAGGACCGGGGAGTCGATCGGCCAGAGCGTGGCCGAAACCGGGCGAAGCCGATTCGCCAGCGGCGCTGTCGCCGCACCAACAAGAAAGAGGACT
>JADYYO010000305.1 GCA_020853615.1 Thermomicrobiales bacterium | reverse complement strand
TCGCGCCGGCTGCGCGATCCCGAGTTCGATGTCAGCGCGCGCATTGCCGATGAGCTCGACGAACTGGCGGGAGTCCTCACCGGCGAGCACCGCCACACCGATCTCGAGAGCGATCTGCGGCTGGAGGCCTCGCAGGTCATCTACTGGCTGCTCCTGGCGGCGATTCGCGAGCACGTGACCTGGTCGCGCCTGCGGCCCGACCGGGCGCTGGCAACCACCAGCGAGGCGGTCCCCGCCGGCGCCATCGCGCATCTACTGAGAGCAGACGCCGCCCGCTGGCGAGACAGCTCAGAGCCCGCCATCGACATCGCGGCCCGTTGCCACGCGGCCCTTGCGCTGGTCGCGCAGGCGTGCGTCAGCGGCGGCATCGACCCGATCGCGGCGGTGTGCGCCGATCTTGCCGAGTTGCGAACGCGGCCCTACCTCGCCTCGGTCTTCTCCGGGACGGCCGATGAAAGACGGCCGCGATGAACGTCGATGCGGAACAGCCGGCCGCGCACGGCGAATCCGAGGCCGTATTGCCGCCGATCTCGACCGCTCAGAAGCGCCTCTGGGCGCCGTGGCGCATGCGCTACGTCGGCGGCGGGACGCGCGAGCCTGGCTGCATCTTCTGCAATCGGCTGGCAGAGGATCGCGATGCCGACGCGCTGATCCTGCATCGCGGCGACCGCGCGTTCGCCATCATGAACCTCTTCCCGTACAACACCGGCCACGTGATGATCGTGCCGAATGCCCACGTCGACTCGCCGGAAAGCGCCGACCTGGCGACGATGCAGGAGATGACCGCGCTGCGCGGCCCGCTGCTGCGCGCCCTGCGGCGAGCGCTCGGGTGCGATGGCTTCAATCTCGGGCTAAACGTCGGGGCAGTGGCAGGCGCGGGGGTGGCGGAGCACTTGCACGAGCACGTCGTCCCCCGCTGGCACGGCGATGCCAACTTCATGCCGATCCTCGCCTCGACGATGGTGATGCCGGAGATGATCCCCGTCACCTACGCCAAGCTCCGCGCCGAGCTCGTCCGCGAGCTGACCGGCGGCCATCAGTTCACGAGCATCATCGTCTCGCCGGATCGTGAACTGGTCCTGATCGACGGAGCCGGCAGACTGCCGCAAGCCGTCGCCGACAACGGCGAGGCGGTCTGGCGCGCAGCCCTCCGCGATGCGACGGAGCGGGGCGCCCGCGACGTGGAGATCGCTGGCTGGGCGGGCGAGGATCGCGCCAGCGACAGCGATATCGTGCTCCTCCTGCGCGCCGCGCTCCCCGAGAACGCATTGCAGGCGACTGGGCATGCGGCCCGGCGCATCGCGGACCTGCAGGGCGAGGAAGCGGCACGGGTTCGGGCCGCCGTCGCGCGCCTCGACGATGCTCCAATCACCTGATCGCACACCCATCGGTCCTCCTTTCGGCGCCCCGAGCAAGGCCGGCAGAGTGCGTCGCCTTCATCCTCCTATACTCGTCTCGATGAAGACGATGTCGCACCGATCGGAATGCTGCCGCGTATGACCGGCGCCGAACTTCGTCAGGACTCCGCTGGCGCGAGAGGCGCCGCGTTGAACTCCGTCCTCGGCATCGGCGCGGAATCGGTCAACGCCGCGGTCGAGATCCTCCTCCTGCCGAGCCTCATCCTCGCCTTCTTCGTCGCGGAGCTGACCCCCTCCTACGTCCTGATCGGGCTCGTTCCGGCGCTCGCCGCGAGCCTCTGGACGCTCGGCCGGGCGCCCGCGCACCTGCTGACGGCGACACGCCGCCGGCGACAGCCATGGATCTTCGCCGCGGCGGTGGTCCGCGCGGCGGCCATCCTGATTCTGGCGATCGTCGCCCTCCGCGCCGATCCCCTCTCGCTGGCCCGCGCGGGTCGGCCGCTGCTGGGGACGTTCTTCCTCTGCCTGATCGTCTTTGCGTTTGCCGGCGGCTTCGGCAGTGTTCCCGCCGCCGCCCTGTTGCGGCGCTCGATTGGTGGCGAGTCATGGGAGGCGTTCGCCCGGTGGCGAGCAGCGTGGACCGCTGGGCTCTGCCTGCTGGCGGCGCTGCTGATCGCCCGAGTGCTCGGCAGCAACGCCCTCGGGTTTCCCAACAACTACGGGCGGCTCTTCCTCGTGGCGGCCATCTGCCTGATCGCGGTCGCGGTCTTCTTCGCGGCCATGCGCGAGACGCCGGTGTCAGGCGGCTCGGTTGCGTTGCCGGCTTTCGCGCCCCGCGCGCTGCGGCAGCCGCTCCGCGACGCCCGCTTTCGCCGCTTCCTCCTCTTCCGCACGCTCCTCACCAGCACCGCCGCCATCGATCCGTTTCTGATCCTGTACGCGGTGACTCGGCTCGGCGCGCCGACGACCGCGATCGGCGAGTTTGCCATCGCGGGCGTGCTCGGCTGGCTGATCTCCGCGCCCCTCTGGGCGTTGGGCGAGCGGCGCTCGGGGCCGCGTGCCGTGCTGCAGGGTGCAGCGGTCGTGCGGCTGATCGCGCCGGCGATCGCACTCGTTCTGCCGGCGGTCGCCGCGACGGGAGCCATCGGCGAGAGGATGCCCGCGGGCACGATCACCTCGCTCTTTGGCATCGCCTTCTTCACCATCGGCGCCGCCCTAGCCGGGCAGGCGCGCGCCAATCACGACTACCTGGCGCCGCTCGCGCCCCCCCATCTGCTGTCGACCTATTCGACGCTGACGAATGCCGTCCTCGTCCTCTTCGCGTTCGCGCCAGTCGTCGGCGGCGCGCTCATCCAGCGCGCGGGATATGAAGCCCTCTTCGGCACGGCGCTGGTGCTCGGGCTCCTGGCCGTCTTCGCCGGCGGCTGGCTGGCCAATATTCCCTCGCCAGCCCGCGACCGCCTCGATCACCCCCAGAGCGAACGGCGCGCCCTCCCTGCTCCGCCGGCCTGACCATTCGGTCAGACAGCCCAGCTCGTCGGGGCGACGCCTGCGTCGCCCGCCTCTCCGACCGGGCGGTTCATGCCTGGCAACGCCATTGCCATCATCGACGTTCGCGGCGGATCGGCCCGGGCGACGCAGGCATCGCCCCTACGTGCGAGCGGGCGATGCAGCAATCGCCCCTATGAGCGAGCAGAATCCGGCCCGGCCGATGCGACAGCGGCCGGCACATCGCCCGCGAACTGGGAGAAATTCTCGGTGAGATCTCGCGCCAGCCTCGTCGCCAGCGCGTCGTACGCGTCCGGGTCGCCCCAGGTTTGCCGCGGCTGCAGGATCTCGGCCGGGATGTCGGGCACGTGCCGGGGCACCGCGAAGCCGAAGCGCGGATCGACCGTGAACTCCCCGTCGTCCAGCTTCCCGTCCAGGATGGCGCGGACTATCGCCCGCGTCAGGGCAAGCGGCATCCGCCTGCCGACGCCGTAGGGACCACCGGTCCAGCCAGTGTTGACGAGCCAGACGTCGCTGCCATGCTCGTCGAGGCGCTGCCCGAAGAGCTCGGCATAGCGCGCCGGCGGCAGGGGGAGGAATGGCGCGCCGAAGCAGGCGGAAAAGGTCGCGCTCGGGGTCGTCACGCCCCGCTCCGTGCCCGCCAGCTTCGACGTGTAGCCGGAGAGGAACCAGTAGAGCGCCTGATCCCGCGTCAATGTCGCCAGCGGCGGCAGGACTCCGAAGGCGTCCGCCGAAAGAAAGAGGATCTTCCCCGGATGCCCGGCCATACCGCCGGCATGCGGATCGAGGTAGCGTAACGGATAGGCGGCGCGCGTGTTCTCGGTCAGCGCGTCGTCGTCGAACTTCGGGGCGCGCGTTCGGGGATCGAGGACGACGTTCTCGAGCACGGTGCCGAAGCGTCGCGCCGCGGCGGAGATCTCCGGCTCCGCGTCCGCGCTCAACCCGATCGTCTTGGCGTACGACCCGCCCTCGAAGTTGAAAATGCCGCGGTCCGACCAGCCATGCTCGTCGTCACCGACGAGTCGCCGCGAGGGATCGGTCGAGAGCGTCGTCTTCCCGGTGCCCGAGAGCCCGAAGAAGAG
>JADYYO010000304.1 GCA_020853615.1 Thermomicrobiales bacterium | reverse complement strand
CATGCCGATGGCGGTCAGCCCCGATCGCGCCAACCTCTATGCCGCCCTGCGCTCGGAGCCGTATGGCGTCGCGCGCTTCGCCATCGACCCCGGCAGCGGCCGGCTGACGCTGCTGGCGACGACGCCGCTGGTCGACAACATGGCCTACCTCGCGCTCGACCAGAGCGGGCGCTATCTCTTCGCGGCGTCGTACTCGGGGAGCCGGATCTCGGTCAATCGCCTCGGGGCGGCGGGCGCGGTCGATCCCGAGCCGCTGGCGGTGATGCCGACCGGCAAGCACGCGCACGCGGTTCTGACCGACCCATCGAACCGCTTCCTCTTCGTTCCCTGCCTCGGCGACGACCGGATCCTGCAGTTTCGCTTCGACGCGGCGAACGGCGAGATCATGCCGAACAATCCACCGTGGGTCGGCGCGCAGCCCGGGGCCGGCCCGCGCCATCTCGTCTTCCACCCGAATCGCCGCTTCGCCTTCGGCATCAACGAGCTGGACGGGACGGTGAACAGCTTCCAGCTCGAGCCGGGCGGCACGCTGGCGCCGCTGGCGACCATCTCGGCCCTGCCGGAGGGCTTCTCCGGGAAGCCGTGGGCCGCTGACATCCACCTCACGCCGAACAGCCAATTTCTCTACACGTCGGAGCGCACGTCGAGCACCCTGGCCACCTTTGGCGTCGATGCCGGCACCGGCGAGTTGACCCCGCTCGGCCACACGAAAACGGAGACGCAGCCGCGCGGCTTCGCCATCGACCCGGACGGGCGGTTTCTGGTCGCCGCTGGCGAAGCGTCGAACGGGGTCAGTAGCTATGCGATCGACGAGCGCTCCGGGGCGTTGCGCCACGTCTCGCGGGTGAGCGTCGGGGAGGACCCGAACTGGGTCGACATCGTCAACGTGCCGGGCTGACGAAATGATCGTCATGACGGCACGCTTCCTGCGCGAACGCGCACGGCGGGCTACGCCTGGCAACACATCCGCGCCTGAGCAGAGGAGGCACTCGTGAGCGATCTCGTGGCCATCGCGTATCCGGATCAAGATCGGGCGGCGGCCGTTCTCGCCGCCGTCAAGCAGCTTCAGGACGAAGGCGCGCTCGACCTCCAGGATGCGGTCGCGATCTCCAAGAACAGCGAGGGGCATATCAAGGTCGAGGGCGCGGCCAGCCGCGTCGCCGCCGGCGCGGCCGGCGGTCTGGCCCTCGGCGCCCTGATCGGGATGATCGTCTTCAGCCCGGTGATCGGCGCGGCTTTCGGCGCGGTCGCGGGAGGGCTGGCCGGCAGCTTCGCCGACGCCGAGCGGATCGACGACTTCGCGCTCGAGGTCAGCAACAACATGCCGCCCGGCAGTTCCGCAATCCTGATGCTGGTGCAGGGCCCAGCGGCCGACCCGGAACGGGTGCTGACCGAGCTCCAGCAGTACGGCGGCAAGGTGATCCAGACCAGCTTGCCCGATGACGTCGATGCTCGCATTCGGGCGGCCCTGGGCCGGGCTGATGCGAACCTGGCGTAGTCGATCGGCCGGTGACAGCGAGAACCTGACAGGCGAGGATGTGACGGCACATGTTCAATGCGGCGGGCTCTGCTTTGCAGACGCTCCCTGATCGTGCTACGCGGGGCCCTGACCTTCCTCGTCACCCTGGCGCTTGTGCGCCTCAGAGACAAGCGGCTCGTCGGCAAGGGCACGGCGTGCGACCTGGCGGTGGCGATCATGATCGGCTCGGTCATGAGCCGCTCGATCACCGGCAGCTCGCCCCTCATTCCGACGTGGGTCACCGGCCCGGCGCTCATCAGCTCGGTAGCCCGTCGCACAAGAGGGCGTGCCCGCGGCAGCGGAAGTGTCCTGCATAATGGAGGGGCCAATCCGGGGCCGCCATAACACGGCGCTCTCACATGGTGAAGCACTCAGCCTCGGAGAAAAGGAGGAATCGGTGAGCGGATACAGCATCAACATCGAACAGAAGACCCTGGAGAACGACTACTTCCGGGAGGTGCTCTACACGGCCAAGCACATGCAGCTTGTCGTCATGACGCTGCAGGTCGGGGAAGAGATCGGCCAGGAGATCCACCACGATCGCGACCAGTTCATCCGGGTCGAGGCGGGGCAGGGGGAAGCGATCCTCGATGGCGAACGCCACGCGCTGAGCGACGGAATGGTCGTCGTCATCCCGGCCGGGGCGGAGCACAACGTCATCAACACGTCGCCCATTGAGCCGCTGCGCCTCTACACGATCTACGCGCCACCGGAGCACCCGGCCGGCACCATCAACCGCACCAAGGCGGACGCGGTCGAGTACGACCGGAAGCGGCACCACTGATCCATCCTGGGGCACGCTGGCCTCCGAGCCTTCATGCGCGTCCGTTCGATGCCCCGCGCCCCGGCGCGGGGCATTTCTGTCACCCCGGCAGCGCCTCGGGACTTCCCGCACGCCCGCGATGCACGATGCGAAGGGAGACGACGATGAAGCCGATCGGGCTGAAGGATCTGTTCGTGATCTTCCTGAAGGCAGGCCTTGCCTTCGGCGGCGGGCTCGGCATTCTCGCCGTGCTCGAGGAGGAGTTCGTCACCAAGCGGCAGGCGCTGACGCGGGAGGAGTTCCTGACCGACTACGCGCTCGGCCGCATCGTGCCGAGCGGGACTATGTCGGCGCTCGCCGCCGACTTCGGCGCCCGGTTCGGCGGTTTCCCCGGCTCGGTGATCGCGCTGACGGCGATGGTCCTGCCCGCCTTCACGCTGAGCGTGAGCCTCAGCGCC
The DNA here is from genome assembly GCA_020853615.1 of Thermomicrobiales bacterium. GTDB lineage: Bacteria > Chloroflexota > Chloroflexia > Thermomicrobiales > UBA6265 > JACCXM01. Next base: position 13,670 of record JADYYO010000304.1, on the reverse strand, counting down.
GCCTACGTCTATCTGGCCGGCACCCCGGTGCTCGCGCTCCTCCCCCTGACCATTCTGCCCGCCGCCCTGGCGTTCATCGTCGCGGCCGCGCTCCGGCTCGGCCGCGATATCACCATCCCCTCGGTCGAAGCGCTCCTGGCCGCGGCGGCGTTCATTGGCTCTCTTGTCTTCCGCATCAGCCCTGCCCTCCTCCTCGTTGGCGGCGGCATCGTGAGCATGGTCATCCTGGCGTTCACGGAGCGGGCGGAGAATCCGGCATGAACCCGCTGCAGGTCGCGCTGACGATCATGGTCCTCAACATCCTCACCTTCGGCAACGGGCCCGCGCTCGTGCCCTTGCTGGAGGAGCGCTTCGTCACGATGGAGGGGATCCTGACCGTCGATCAGCTCCTCTACGCCTTCGCCATCGCCCGGGTGATGCCGGGGCCAGCGAACGCCTACGTCGCCTCGGTCGGCTTCTTTCTGAATGGGCTGCTCGGGGCGGCGCTGGCGATGGTGGCGATCCAGCTCCCCGCCTACCTGATGCTGCCGCTGCTGCGCCTGCACGAGCGGTTCAGCGACGTCGCCGGCGTCAAGCGGTTCACGCGCGGACTGACCGCCACCTCGGTCGGGCTGATCTTCGCGTCGACGGTGAGCATCGGGCGCAATGCGATCACCTCGCTGACGGCGGCGATCGTCTTCGTGCTCGCCCTCGTCATGGCCTATCTCCTCAAGTGGAATCCGTTGCTCAGCCTGGCGCTGGCCGCGCTCGCCGGCCTCGCGCTCCATGCCGCCGCGCCGTCGCTGTGAGCAGCCACCAGCGAGCGGTTCTCAACAGAGCCGGGAGCTTCTCTCGGCCGATCAGACGCCGGGCCAACGAGAAGACGATGTGTGCGCTACAGAGGGCCAGAATCCTCCATCCCGTGCCCCGCGCCAGGACCGGGCGGCGGAAGAGCAGGACAACGAGCGGCCGAGACGCCGCCCGCGAAAGCACGCGGCCGCACCACCATTCCTGGCCCGGTAGCCGCACGTTCACTTCGTCTGGCTGATGGCGTGGTCTTTGCTCCCAGTCGCGATGACGCGGGCATGCCGAGCATGGTGCGTGTCGTGGCGGCGCATGCGATCATGCGTCGGCGAAGGAGGGAGGATCACGATGTCAGCATCTCCCGCTGGGGCTGCTCCCCTCACCCCGTTCAAGGATCGGCTAAGGCTCCCCCCGCTGCTGCGCCCGGCCCCCAGACAGGGGGGCACGGCCGACTGGCTCCGGATCCGCCTGCTCGCGAGGCGATGGCGACTGCATTCCGAACTCCCTCGAACGGATGCCTGGATGTACGAGGGACATTGGCCCGGCCCGACGATCGAGGTGCGGCGCGGGCAGCCGCTCATGGTGGAGTGGATCAACGCGATCCCCGCCTGCGCGCCCTACCCGGTCGTCGCCGTCACCGCGCCTGATCCTCCGCTAGATGCCCCGCCCGAGACGATCCCCCAGAACCGGCCAGGCCAAGACAGCGGCAGGCCGAACGAGGCGCTGGCGACCCTGCCTCCCTGGACCGTCGCCCATCTGCATGGCGGGCGGACGCAGGCGACCTACGACGGCTGGACCGAGAATGCCTTCTTCAGCGGCCAGACGATGGTGACCCACTATCCGAACGACCAGCGCGCGACGGCCCTCTGGTACCACGACCACGCCCTCGGCGTAACCCGCTTCAACGTCTACGCGGGATTGGCCGGGTTCTACCTCATCCGCGACGACGAGGAGGAGGCGCTCGGCCTCCCCTCCGGCCCCTACGAGATCCCGCTCCTGATCCAGGATCGCAACCTCGACACGACCACCGACGGCGCGCTGAGCGGCCGGCTGCTGCACAAGGTCGAGGATGGTATGCCGGAGTTCTTCGGCCCCTTCACCCTCGTCAATGGCACGGTCTGGCCCTACCTCTCTGTCGAGCCCCGGCAGTACCGGCTGCGCCTCCTCAACGGATCGAATGCCCGCACGTACCGCCTGCACCTCGTCGATGCAAACGGGCAGTGGACGCCCGGCATCACCACGCAGATCGGCACGGACGGCGGCCTCCTGGCGCGACCCGTTGCCCTGGAGGAGGACGGGCTGGTGCTGATGCCGGCGGAGCGCGCCGACGTCATCGTCGACTTCCGCCAGGTTCGCGGCACCCGCCTGCGCCTGGTCAACAGCGCGGGCTCCCCATTCGACGGCTCGCTCTCAGACGTGCCGCCAGGCGAGCCCGACCCGGCGCATCGCCTCCCCTATCCCGAGGTGATGGAGTTCCGCGTCGGCACTCGTCGCGTCGACGACTCCTTCGTCCTACCGCGGCGCCTCTCCACCATCCGGCCGCTCCCGGAGCCGTCATCGCGAAGGCTGATCGGCCTTGTCGAGGAGGAAGATGGCATGCTCACCGACCATGAGCTGGTCCAGGTTGCCCCGGACGAGGTGGTAGCAAGCGAGCCGCTGGTCGAAATCACCGATGCGCAGGGGGTGACGACCCGCTACCGGACCGTCGCCGTGCGCTTCGAGGACGCCACCAACTGGATCGTGTCGTACGGGGCGACCGAAGCCTGGCAATTCCTCAACCTCAGCGTGGACAGCCACCCGATGCACATCCACCTCGTCCACTTCCAGGTGTTGGCGCGCGACCAGTACGACATCGGTGGCTTCGACGTAGAGACAGGCGCGACGCGGCATCCGATCGCCTTCGACCGGCGCGGCGAGATCGCCGACAACGAGCGCGGCTGGAAAGACACGGTGCGGGTCGACCCTGGCGAGATGGTGACGGTTGGCGCAACCTTCGACGGCTACACCGGCCGCTACGTCTATCACTGCCACATCCTGGAGCACGAAGACCGCGACATGATGCGCCCTTTCGTCGTCATGCCAACCGCGGCGATGACGGCGATGGGGATGGGGACGCGCCGCCAAGAGCAGCCCCAGGCGGGCGTGATCCTCGCCGCTCCGGTTGAGGGGGCGAGCGATGAACCCTGTTCGAGATCCTCCCCGTCCGCGCCGGCGGCCACTTGACATTGAAATGTCGACGGGCAAGACGGCTGACAACCTCGACGCCGTGGCACTGCACGGGGCCGCTGGCAGCCTCCCCTGGACGATCGAATCGGGCCGCAACGCCGAGACGATCCATGGCAAGCGCGGTGGCAGGTGGGAATGGGGGGTGCGGCACATGGTACGATGAACATCGTCGTGCCGACGGGAACATGCCAAGGAGCGTTGACGTGGGCCAATCACGATCACCGGAACTTTCCGACATCCTCGCGCGGCTGTCCACGCAAGCCAAGAAGGTCGAGGACGCATTCGCGGACCTGGCAGAAAAAACCGATACCGCCGCGGCGCGGCGGGACGAGCGAGTCCAGGCCGGCTGGCGCTCCATGCAGGCCGACATTGACAATCAGATCAAGGAGATGCGGGCCGCCAGAGCCGCTCGTGAGCACGAGCGCGACGTGCAGCGGGCCGAGCAAAACGCGCAGGCAGCACAGGCGCGGGCGGACTGGGCCGCGGCGTACGCGGTAGCCGCCTCAGAAATGGCGCGGCTGGCAGCGCTCGATGCGGAGGCCGCGCGGAGCGAGGCCAACGCACTCAAACTGCGATAGCGCCCGGTATACCGAGCATCTCACAAACACGCCGGCGGTACGGCTTGCCTGCTTGCCGCCGGCCGAGAGTTTCGTCGGCGCCCGGGCGAGTGGAGCTCGAAACCCTCTCGTCCGCGCTGAGCCATTCCCTGAGGAGCCGTGACGCATAGCGCCATACGCGCTGCCGCTCCTGGGCCCGGTCGCCTGGATTGACGTCATCCTCCTCGGCTGGGTTGCCCTCGTCCTCATCGCCGTGATCCCGGGGCAAGTGCCGCCTTCGCCAAACTGCTCGAACCAAGGATTATCACGTGGTCCATCGTCGTCACGCCAGCCGCGGCGTTGTGGCGACGGGCATGGCCAAGGCGCCGTGAAAACCCGCGATCGGCGCGCCCAGGTGCATGGTGCTGAACGGAGCGAAGCTATCTCGAATCCTCGCAAACGTGCGGCGGCGGAGCCGAGGTTCCTCGCCGCGCTCAGGATGATTGTTCCATACGCAGCGATTCCACCACCCATGCCGTTTCCCGCTTGTCCTCGTCGCCGATGAGCGCGGGTGCGGCGTCTCGCGGCTCGTAGCCGAGCACGCGGCGAGCATGCTGGATATCCCAGAACTGCCGCGGGTTGTTCGAGATGCCGTAGGCGAGCACCCACGGCTCGTCGGTGCGCAGCGACTTTTCGATCAACTGCACGCAATCGCGCTCGCTCAGCCAGACGGCGCGCATCCGCCGCCGCAGGGCGAGCGTCTCGGGCGAACGGTCGCTCATGTCGGCCCAGAGGTTGTCCGGGTGAGAGGGATCGTGCGGCCAGCGCGCGCCGCCGATGCGCAGGCAGACGACCTGCAGCCCGTGCTGATCGACGTAGTGCCGGCCCAGTGCCTCGCCGTAGACCTTGGAGACGCCATAGAGCGAATCGGGCCGGATCTCGACGGTATGGTCGAAGACGCGGCTGTCGTCGAGGTCGTACAGCTCCGGCGCCGCCTCCAGCTCGTAGGTGCCGATGGCGTGGTTGGAGGAGGCGAAGACGACGCGGGGCACCCCCGCGCGGCGGGCGGCCTCGAAGGCGTTGTACGTGCCGATCAGGTTCGAATTGAGGACTGCTTCCCAGGACGAACCGACGGCGCTCGACGCCGCCATATGGACGATGGCGTCCATGCCGGCCGCCGCCGCTGTCAAGGCGTCGAGGTCGCGGATGTCGGCCACGATGTCGGCGTAGGGTCCCGCGCTTCTCGCCAGTCCGATTGGCTCGAAGCCGCTGCCGGGCGCGCGCCAGGCGCGCATCAGGAAGCCGCCGATGAGCCCGTTCGCGCCGGTGACCAGCACGCGCGGCCGTCTGTCGTTGCCCTGCTCATTCGCGATCATCGTGTGTGGCCTTTCTGGGCTGTCGGCTATTGGCTGTTGGCTTCCGGCTGCTGGCGGTTGGTCCTGGAGCGCGGCCCCGCGCTCTCGGCTCCTATCACCCTATCACCCTATCATCCATCACCCATCACCCCCAATGGCATACGAGTTGCTCTCCGACGACGAGGCGCGGGGCGGCGCATCCCGAAGGAGTCATTGCAATGCAGCTCAAGCCAATCAACGGCCAGGTGGTGGTGATCCTCGGGGCGGCGAGCGGGATCGGCCGCGAAACGGCGATGCGCTTCGCGCGGCGCGGCGCGAAGGTCATCGTTGCGGCGCGCGGCGAGCCAGGCATCGGCGCGCTCGCCGACGAGATCAACGCGCGCGGCGGCGAGGCGATCGCCGTCGCCTGCGATGTCGCCGACTTCGCCCAGGTCGCGACGGTCGCCGAGACTGCCGTTGCTACCTTCGGCCACATCGATACGTGGGTCAACGTCGCCGCGGTGTCGGTCTACGCCCGCTTCGAGGAGACGACGCTCGAGGAGATCCGGCGCACGATGGAGGTCAACTATGGCAGGTGCATGGCGCCAAAGCCGCACTCCCCTATCTGCGGCAGGAGGGGCGGGGCGCGCTGATCGTCATCTCCTCGGTCGAGAGCATGGTCTCGCTGCCGTTGCACGGCGCCTACGCGGCCTCGAAGCATGCGGTCGAGGGGATCTTCGATGCGCTGCGGCGCGAGCTGCTGGCGGAGGGCGTGCCGATCTCGATCACGAGCATCAAGCCGGGGACGATCGACACCCCCCTCTTCGCCAACTCGCGCGACAAGCTCGGGGTGAAGCCGCAGGGGCCGCCCCCCGTCTATGACCCGGTCGTCGTCGCGGAGTGCGCCCTCTACGCGGCGGAGCACCCGGTGCGCGATCTCTACGTCGGCGGGGCGGCGCGGATGCTGGCGCTGGGGCAGGCGCTCGCGCCGGGGCTGGTCGACGCCGCGTTGTCCCGCTTCGGCATCGAGGCGCAGCGCACCGACATTCCCGAGCCGGTCGGCACGCCCGGGAACCTCTTCGCGCCGACCATGGGCTACCGGATCGATGGAGGCGACCATCGCTCCCGGCCCTTCAGCCTCTACACATGGCTGGCGACGCACCCCGAGGCGCGGGCGCTGGTCAACGCCGGGCTCGCGGCCGGGGCGCTGTACATCGCGCGGTCGCTTTTCGCCGGCCCCGCGGGGCCGGCGATGGGGGCGGGCGACCGCTACGGCAGCCGCCTGCCCGCCGCGCGGTGGCGCAGGCAGTCTGGCGCGTGAGCGGGGGAGCCGGGGACATCCGGCTCCCCCGCTTTGCTGCCGAGGGCGTGAGGGCCTACGGGCGGCCGGCGTGCCGCTGGGCTCCACGAAATGGAACAGCGGCTGGTCGAGCGGCGCCTCGCCGACGATCAGGATCACCGCGGGTTCGATCCCTGCGTTACGGAAGGTGTGGACCACATCCGGGCCGAAGGCGACGCTCTCACCGGCGGAGAGCGAGGTCTCCCGCCCGATGGCCATCACCTGTCGCTCGACGATGCGGATGACGCGGGCCCGGCAGCCATTCAGTCGCGGCGCCGAGGGTGCAATCCGCGTGCCAGCGTCATACGTCGTGTGACGCGCCGCACATTCGGCCCGCCAGCGCGCCATTTATGGCACACCCCCGCAACGAGGTCATCAGGCGCAGCCGCGTGACACCTTCACCACGACGCGAGCCATCCTGCCTGTCCGAGAAACCACCACGATTGCGAGGCGGCCAGGCTGCATCGAGGCCCGTGGAAACGGTATGCCGCGACGATTGCCACCCTCCTGCTCCTCTGCCTGGCGGCGGAAGCGGCGTCCGCCCAATTCTCAACGTCGCAAGCGGAAGCGAGCCCGCTGCAGGGAGCGAACGTCGTCGTCTACGCGGGAGCGTGCGAGGGGCCCCTGGTCGAGCCGATGCGGGTGATCGGGCGCCTCAGGCGGCTCGTGGGCGTCGCCGGCCAGGTGCCGGGCCTCGCGCCGATGATCGCGATCTGGGCGACGGAGAATCTCTTCCCGCGCAGCCAGGCGGCGACCGTGGAAGGCGACAGGGCGCTGGTCGTCGAGCAGGGGGAGGGAGCGACCCGCCAACTCATCGCCTGCAGCAACGTCAACATCAACGGGGCAGGCTCCCTCTTCTTCACCCTGGCGCCCGTGAACGCGGACTCGCCCTACGCGGGGTTCGTCCGCATTACCGGCGCACAGCAGGTCGGGGGCCGCATCCTTCGCGTCGTCATGTACGACCGCGCCGCCTTCATGACGGCGCCGGGCGCCGGAAATGCGGCGACGCCGACGCCATCCGGGTCATGAGGCGCTGTTCATGCGGAATCCGGATACTCACCGCTGCCTGGCCACGGGCTGCCCGAGGGCAGGCGGCGGTGAGTATCTGGATTTCATATCAGCGACCGGAACTCCGTCCGGCCGCGCGCTCCGTCATGGGTGAGAAGCAGCCGGGGCCGGCCGCGCCACCAATTCACCGAGCGTCTCCAGCAACAGCGCCTCGGCGACGATCATGCGCTGCAGCTCACCCATGTCGACGCTCTCGTTGGCGGCGTGAACCTGCGACTTCTCGTCGCCCGGTCCCCAGATGACGAACTCGGCGTCCGGGGCGAGGCTCTGCAGCGTCGTCAGGAGGGGGATCGTGCCGCCAGAGCCGGTCACCTTCGCCTCGCGGCCGAAGGCAGCCTCGGCTGCTTCGCGCGCGGCCGCGAAGACCGGCCCATCCGTTCGCCCCTTGAAGGCGTCGCCAGTGTTGACCGGCGCGGTGATGACCTGCGCCCCCCACGGGGCATGCGCGTGAAGATGCGCCATCAGGAGCCGCAGCGATTCTTCCGGATCGGAGCCGGGGGCGAGGCGCAGGGAAATGCGCGCCTTCGCCTCGGGGATCAGGCTGTTCGAGGCATGGTCAGTCGGGGTGGCGTCGAGGCCGATCGCGGTCACCGAGGGGCGCGCCCAGAGGCGCGTGGCGAGGGTGCCGGTCCCCATCAGCCCGACGCCGGGCAGCACGCCGGCAGCGGCGCGATAGTCATCCTCCGGGACGCCACCTCCCTCCCACTCGAAGCGGGTCAGCCCCGCGATCGCCACGTCGCCGTTCTCGTCGAGGAGACTGTCGAGGATGCGGATCAGGGCCATCAGGGCATCCGGCGCGGCTCCGCCGTACGAACCGGAGTGCGCCATCCCCTTGAGCGTGCGCACCGTGACGTCGCAGGCGGCGATCCCGCGCAATGCCGCGGTCAGCTCCGGCTCGCCCATCTTCATGTTGCCGCCGTCGTTGATGACGAAGGCGTCGCAGCGGACGAGATTGGGGTTGGCGGCGATGAGCGCCTCGAGGTTGCTGCCGGTCTCCTCCTCCCCCTCGATCAGCACCCGCACGCCGACGGGCGGCTGGCCGCCGAAGAGACGCAGCGCGGCGGCGATGATCATCACCCCCGACTTGTCGTCGGAGGCGCCACGCCCGTACATCCGGTTATCGCGGATAAACGGCTCGAACGGGTCGCTATCCCACCCCTGCTCGAGGGGCGCGGGCTGGATGTCGTAGTGCGCGTAGAGGAGGATCGTCGGCGCGCCGGGAGGGCCCGGAATCTCGGCGTAGACGGCGGGGTAGCCGTCGGGGACATCGAGCAGGCTGGTGGAGACTCCGTAGCGCTCGAAGAGGTCGACGATGGCCGCGGCGGCCTCGTTGACCGGCTCGGGCGGGAAGCCGGGGAACGCGCAGGACGGGATGCGGACGAGGGCCGCCAGATCCTCGGTCACCTCCGCCATCAACCCCTCGGTCAGGGTCCGAATCTCCTCGACGGGCATGGTCGCTCCTTCACCGGACGAACGATGCAGATCACCCGCGTTGTATAGCAGGAGCCGGGCCGTTCGGCAGGGTGCGCCGGATGGCAGCCGTGCCCGAGGTTTCCGGCGTAGACAAGCGGATGACCTGGCACGGCCATCCCCTATGTCTGTGACAATCTCACCCTTCACCGCCTTCCGGAGCCGCCCTCAGATCGAGGGCCGCCAGGGCATCCTTCCGCTGTTGCGACTGGTGTTGCGACTGGAGATAGTCGGCTCTGACCGCGTCTCTCGCGAACGCGATCGCCGCCTGGACATCCGCGAGGGTGAGATGCGGATAGGCGGCAAAGAACTCTTCCAGATCCATGTTGCCCGAGAGCCAGCCGAGGATCAATTCAACGGGGATCCGAGTCCCGCGTACGATCGGCTTGCCAACCATAACCGCCGGATCCTGCACGATTCTCTCCCGGTAGCCGAGATACGCGAACTCATCGTCATCCGCGAACAGGTCCTCGATGTCGGCGGGATTCACCATAGCGGAACCTCCCACATGGTTGCCGCTTGCAGCGGCGCCCGCAAGATATGTCATGCTGAGGAACGAAGCATCTCGGCACAGGTGAGGCGCCCTTCGAGGGAGCCGAGATCCTTCGCAAGCTCAGGATGACCGCGTTGCCTCACAGCACGCTCACTCAGCAGATTGTCGTGCCTGGCCCTTTGCGCGGCTCCAGAACGCGCTCAATCCAGAAAATGGCGGCCGAGCTCGCGGAAGCGCTCGAGGACGAGGAGGCGGCCTCGCGCGCCGGTGGTGTCGACCTCCTGGTGCTCCAGCCGCCAGGTAGCGTGGTGCGGGATGAAGACGGCGTTGAGCCCGACCGCCAGCGCGGGGTTGATATCCGATTTCGGCGAGTTGCCGACCATCCAGGTGCGCGCCGGATCGAGCTCCAGCCGGGCGACCAGCGCGTGGTAGGCGGCGGGGTCCTTCTCCGGCACCACCTCGGCATGCCGGAAGTAGCCGGCCAGGCCGGAGCGGTCGATCTTCGCCTGCTGCTCTTCCGCGTGCCCCTTCGTCAGCAGGGTCAGGTCGTGGCGCTGGGCGAGGAGGGCGAGCGTCTCCTGCACGCCGTCGATCAACTCGACCGGCTGCGAGAGGATGCGTTCGCCGAAGGCCATCACCGCGCGCAGATCCTCCGCGGCGACCTGCCGCTCGGCCAGGCGCTCGTAGCAGGCGCTGAGGTTGCGGGTGAATGCCGCCGAGCCGTAGCCGCCGGCGCCGAGATTCGCCAACTCGATCTCGTCGAGGACGTCGCGCACCTGCTGCCGGGTCAGCCTCGAATGGTCGAGGAAATCGAGAAACGCCTCAATCGCCCGCTCGAAGTGGATGTTGTTCTCCCAGAGGGTGTCGTCGGCATCGAAGATGAGATGTTGCATCGCCATGGTCGCGCTACTCCGCGTCGAACCAGATCGGGTTCGTCCAGGCCCGCTTGCCGGCCGCGTCGCGCACCAGCACACGGGCGTAGGGGCTCTGCCAGTCGCTCAGGTCGAATTCGGCGGTGGTGATCCCCTCGCCGCCGGCCGCACGGTAGGCCGCCCGGTCGCCGAGGAGGAAGATCCGCTCCGCCGGTGAGCAGTGGACGGTCAACCGCCGCCCCGGCTCCACCGTCACCTCCGCGATGCCCGGGCCGGTGCTCGAGTAGTAGTCGCCCGCCTTGAGCGCGGCCAGGAGCGCGTCCGGCTCGAGCGCTTCGCTCCGGACCATCACCCAGCCGAGGCCGCCATCCGGCTTGCCGGGCAGGAAGTGGGCGTCGTCGGTGGCGCAGGCGTTGAGGCGCTGCCCCCACGCCAAGCGCAGATCGAGCATGTACGAGGCGTCGGAGGTGTCGTTGTCGTAGGCGCAGTTGGCGTTGAAGACCTCCACGGCGTGGATCGGACCGAGCGCGGCGACGTCGCGGTCGGTCATCGTGTGCCAGTGCGGATGGGCGGCGGCGACGAACGCGCCGGCCGCGAGGGCGCGACCGGCCAACTCCGGCCCGGTCTCCTCGGCTGGCGAAGGCGCGAAGTCGAATGGCAACCCGACGGCCAGGATGTGCCACTCCCGCCCCAGCTCCATCCGGTCGTGCGCCGGGTGGAGTTCCGCGCCGATAAGCGTCGTGAACTGCTCCGAGCGCAGGGGGCGGGTATCGACGAGGGGCCAGTCGAATGCCTCGAGGAAGTGATCGGTCAGCGCCAGAAAGTCATAGCCGGCATCCTGGTAGAAGCGGCAGACCTCCCGCGGCGAGCGGTGGCCATCGGAGCAGATCGAATGCGTGTGCAGGCTGCCGCGCCAGAAGCGGCCGGGGCGAGAAAAGGGAGTCTCCATGCGCGCCTCCGCGTCGCCAGCGCCGGGGCTTCCCCGGCGCAACAAGAACCCCGCTGCGCCTGCACGGCGCGGCGGGGGGAAGTATCGCCCTCCCGGGAGCTAGCCGCCGGCGCCAGCGATGCCGATGGGGCCGGCGCCCGAGGCCGCGTGGCGCGTCTCGAGGCGAGACTCCTCGGCATCTGGGCCGAGACGCCCCTGGTACGAGCCGCGCACCAACTGGCGCAGCAGGAGGACGAACTCATCGTCATCGCGGCCTCCGGAGAGCCAGACCATCTGCGGGCGCGCGCCCGCGACCCCCTGCAGCCGCACGCCGCCGGGCCGCCGCGCCACGCCGCCGAACTCGGTCCAGCGGCGGAAGGGCGTCCAGCCCGCGCGGATACCGCGCGAGGTGACGGTGTAGCGCATCGGCAGCGCCACCAGCAGGACCAGCAGCCCGATCTCGACGAGCATCGCCAGCGGGCCGATCCAGCCCACGACGAGGGCGACGAGCGAGACGACGAAGAGGGCGGCGACCGCCGGGCCGTGCATGCGCAGGCGGCCGAAGAGCGAGAGCTGCTCCCGCCGGACGAGGTTCCCCGAGGGGCGCTCGCCCCACGGGACCCAGACCCGCGTGTAGAGCGCCAACGTAATGATGAAAAGCAAGATCGTGATCGTGTTCACCTGACGATTCCGCCCGCGGCCGCCCCGAGGCTGTCCGCCGCGGCCGCGCTCCATTTCCCCGATGCGCGGGCGCAATTCGCGCCAGCGATCCACTATGAAAACGCTTGAGCGCAACGTCGCGTTCCCGCTCCGGCCCGCGCGTCGCCGCGCCATCGCCAGGTTCGTCGCCCGAAGTGTGCCACCGGCGATGGCGGAATTCACGAGCGCCGCGCCCTATCGATCACCACCCGATTTGGCGGCTGCCGATAGATCCACTCGGGCCGGCGCGGCGTCCGCCTTCGTTAGAATGACGCGACGGGCAGAGGCACGTGAGATCACCCAGGCATGGGGAGAGGAGCGGAGCGCAGGTGAGCGAAGACGGGCAGAGGATCGCGCGGATCGGCGTCGTCGGCGCCGGGCTGATGGGGCACGGCATCGCGCTCGAGTTTGCCGCGCATGGGCACAAGGTCACCCTCCACGACCAGAGCGAGGCCCAGCTCGAGCGAGCGCGGGCCGGGATCGCCGAGGGGCTCGGCCGGCTGGTCGAGGCAGGGCGCATCTCCTCCGAAACCGCCCGCGAGGCGCCAAGCCGCATCGCGATGACGGCGGATCTGCGTGCGGCGGTGGCCGCCGCCGACCTCGTCATCGAGGCGGTCACCGAGGATCTGGAGGTCAAGCGCGCCATCTTCCGCGACCTCGACGCCTTCGCTCCGCCGCACGCCATCCTCGCCTCGAACAGCTCGACCTTCATGCCCTCGCTCATGGCGGCTGCGACGAACCGCCCCGAGCGGGTGATCGTGGCCCACTACTTCAACCCGCCCCATCTCCTGCCGCTGGTCGAGCTGGTGCGCGGCGAGCAGACCTCCGACGAGACGGTCGAGACGCTGCGCGCCCTCTACACGAGCATCGGCAAGCGCCCGGCGGTCGTGCAGAAGGAGGCGCCGGGCTTCGTTGGCAACCGGCTGCAGATGGCCCTCTACCGGGAGGCGCTGGCGATCGTCGCGGCGGGGATCGCCACGCCGCACGATGTCGACACCATCATCAAGACCGGCTTCGGGCGGCGGTTGAGCGTGGCGGGCGTCTTCGAGGTCTTCGACGCCGCCGGGCTCGATGTCACCCTCGCCGTCGCCGACCAGCTCTTCCCCGAGATCGACAATGCCACGGCCGCCCCGCCCTTCCTGCGCGAGAGGGTGGCGCGGGGCGACCTCGGCGTGAAGAGCGGCCGGGGGATTTACGATTGGCCGCCGGAAGAGGCGCTCGCGCTCCGCTCCCGCATCGGCGCGGCGTTGACCGCCATCGCCCGCCTCGGCGATGGGCAGGCGCCCTCCAGCGATAGTGCGCCAGATCGGGGGTAAGCTGATATTGCGGCGCACGCACGGAGTGTCATGCCGAGTGCTGCGACACGCAGATCGTGTCATACGGATCGTGTCATGCTGAGGAACGAAGCATCTCGGCACTGTTGAAGCGGCGTTCCAAGGAGTCGAGATCCTTCGCTCCGCTGCCGTGAAACACTCCGGGTTTCATGCCGTGGTGGCGCCGCCTCGCGGCATGACCACTCAGAACGACACCGTCTCTGTATCACGGCATTGGGCATGACACGTGGTCTGCGAGGCGTGGTCAAATGGTAAATTTCACGGCGAGAGGGATGATGCACAAATGGAACTCGATCAGGCCGCCAAGAAGAAAGTGCTGCGCGATTTCACGTATGGCCTCTACGCGGTCACGGCGGCACACAACGGCGAGCGGGGCGTCTTCACCGCGAACTGGCTCAGCCAGGCGTCGTTCGAGCCGCCGCTGGTGATGCTCTCGGTCGAGAACGACAGCTCCACTCTCCCGCTGATCCGCCAGAGCGGCCGCTTCGTCGTCTGCCCGCTGGGTGAGGGACAGAAGTCGCTGGCAGCGGCGCTGGGGAAGCCGAAGGCGCGCGCCGGCGACAAGTTCACCACGCTCGATCTGGCCGT
>JADYYO010000303.1 GCA_020853615.1 Thermomicrobiales bacterium | reverse complement strand
GACGATGTGAAAGCAAGGACGTGCCGTCTGGCAACGGTCTGCCCCGCTGCCCGCCGCTCCGAGTGTGTCAACGCATCTCGCTAGACGCTCCCCTCGCCCACCGCGGTGGACGAGGGGCCGGGGGTGAGGGTCGGGCAGGGCAAGGGCCGCGTTCATTACCCGGATTTCATTCAGGATGACACGACTTCGGCACACCGCCGCAATCGTCAGGCACCGACGTAGGCCGCCAGGTGCTCCCCGGTGAGGGTGGAGCAGGCGGCGACGAGGTCGGCGGGCGTCCCCTCGAAGACGATCCGGCCGCCGTCGTGGCCGGCGCCGGGACCGAGGTCGATGATCCAGTCGGCGTGCGCCATGACGGCCTGGTTGTGCTCGATCACGATGACCGACTTGCCGGCGTCGACAAGCCGGTCGAGCAGGCCGAGCAGATGCTCGACATCCGCCAGGTGGAGGCCGGTGGTCGGCTCGTCGAGGACGTAGATCCCTCCCTTCTCGGCCATGTGGGTCGCCAGCTTGAGCCGCTGCCGCTCGCCGCCGGAGAGGGTGGTGAGCGGCTGGCCGAGGCTGAGGTAGCCGAGACCGACGTCCGCCATCCGCTCGAGGATGGCGTGCGCGGCCGGCGTGCGCGCCTCCCCGGCGGCGAAGAACTCCCGGGCCTCGGAGACCGACATGGCGAGGACATCGGCGATGTTCCGGCCGCCGAATGTGTATTCGAGCACGGAGGCCTGGAAGCGCTTCCCCGCGCACTCCTCGCAGGTCGTGGCGACGCCGGCCATCATCGCCAGGTCGGTGTAGATGACACCGGCGCCGTTGCAGACCGGGCAGGCGCCCTCGGAGTTGGCGCTGAAGAGGGCGGGCTTGACGCCGTTGGCCTTGGCGAACGCCTTGCGAATCGGGTCGAGCAGCCCGGTGTAGGTCGCCGGGTTGCTCCGCCGCGAGCCGCGGATCGGCGTCTGGTCGACCGCGACGACGCCGGCTTTCGCGGGGATCGAGCCGTGGATGAGCGAGCTCTTGCCGGAGCCAGCGACGCCGGTGACGACGACCAGAACCCCGAGCGGGATGTCGACGTCGACGTTCTGCAGGTTGTGCGCGTTGGCGCCGCGGATCGCCAGCGCACCGGCCGGCGTCCGCACCCGCTCCTTGAGGCCGGCCCGATCGTCGAGATGGCGTCCGGTGAGGGTGGCGCTCGCCCGCAGCCCCTCGACTGTGCCTTCAAACACCACCTCACCGCCGGCCGCGCCGGCGCCGGGGCCGAGATCGACGACGTGGTCGGCGATGGCGATCGTCTCCGGCTCGTGCTCCACGACGAGAACCGTGTTCCCCTTGTCCCGCAGCCGCAGCAGCAGGTCGTTCATCCGCTGGACGTCATGGGGATGCAGGCCGGCGGTCGGCTCGTCGAAGACGTAGGTGACGTCGGTGAGGGAGGAGCCGAGGTGGCGAATCATCTTGGTGCGCTGCGCCTCGCCGCCCGACAGCGTGCCCGACGGCCGGTCGAGCGAGAGGTAGCCGAGACCGATCTCCACGAATGAGTCGAGGGTCTCCCCCAGCGCCGCCAGCAGCGGCGCCACCGACGGCTCGTCGAGCCCGCGCACCCACGCGGCGAGGTCACTGATCTGCATCGCGCAGGCGTCGGCGATGTTGATGCCCGCGATCTTCGACGAGCGGGCCTCCGTGCTGAGCCGGGAGCCGCCGCACTCAGGGCAGGTGGTGAAGGTCACCGCCCGCTCCACGAACGCCCGGATGTGCGGCTGCATCGCCTCGACATCCTTGGTCAGGAACGACTTCTGGATCTTCGGGATCAGCCCCTCGTAGGTCAGGTTGATCCCGTCGACCTTGATCTTCGTCGGCTCCTTGTAGAGCAGGTCGCGCAGCTCCTTTTTCGAGAAGTCGCGGATCGGCTTGTCCGGGTCGAAGAAGCCGCAGCCCCGGTAGATGCGGCCGTACCAGCCGTCCATGCTGTAGCCGGGGATGGTCAGCGCGCCCTCGTTGAGCGACAGGCTGTCGTCGTAGAGCGCGGTCAGGTCGAAGTCGGTGACCGCGCCCATCCCCTCGCAGCGGGGACACATGCCGCCGAGGCGGGTGAAGGTCGCCTTCTCCGTCTTCGTCTTCCCCTCGCCGCGCTCGACGGTGATCGCGCCGCTGGCGCGCACCGAGGGGATGTTGAAGGAGAAGGCGTTGGAGGGGCCGATGTGCGGCTGCCCGAGCCGGCTGAAGAGGATGCGCAGCATCGCGTTGGCGTCGGTGGCGGTGCCGACGGTGGAGCGGGGGTTGGCGCCCATCCGCTCCTGGTCGACGATGATCGCGGTCGTCAGCCCGTCGAGCAGGTCGACCTCCGGCCGCGCCAGGGTCGGCATGAAGCCCTGCACGAAGGCGCTGTAGGTCTCGTTGATCAGCCGCTGCGACTCCGCGGCGATCGTGTCGAAGACCAGCGAGCTCTTGCCGGAGCCGGAGATGCCGGTGAAGACCGTCAGGCGGCGCTTCGGGATCTCGATGCTGACGTCCTTCAGGTTGTTCTCGCGCGCGCCATGCACACGGATCCGATCGTGGCTGTCGGCGGGCAGCATGAGCGACGGCGCGTCCGTCCTCGAGGTCGTGAGTGCGGTCATCGCGGGTTCGGCCCTCCTTCGGCGGCGGTGTGCTCGACGATCGCCCGCGCGATCGTGGTCCAGTCGGCGCGATCGATGCCGTGCCCGGCGCCGTCGAGCGTCAGCAGCCTCGCCCGCGGGATCTCCTCGGCCAGCGCCCGCCCGTGCGCGAGCGGGAACATCGGATCAGCGGCGCCGTGGATTACGAGCGTTGGTGCCGAGATCGACGAGATCGGCCCGGAGGGTACATCGCCCTCCGCGATCATGCCGTGGTTCTCCGACGCGGCGATGTCGTGGGCGCGCTCCACGTCGCGGCGAACCAGGTCGCGCCACGCCGCTTCGGGGAAGGGGCGCACGCCTCCCGCGAGCATGCGCTGGTAGGCGACCAGATAGTCGATCACCGACGCCTTGTCCGACCAATCCACCTCGGCCTCGACCGAGCCGAGAAAGCCGTTGAATCGACGTGTTGGCGCGGGGAGGCCGCGTTTTCCGGCGGTCGCGGGCGAGGTGCTGATGAGGACAAGCGAGCGGACGCGGTCGGGAAAGCCGAGGGCGACGAGCTGCGCGAACGCCCCTCCCGCCGAGACACCGACGACGTGCGCGTCCGCGATGCCGTACGCGTCGAGGACACCGACGGCATCGGCCATCAGGTCGGCGCCGGTGTACTGGGGGCGTCGCGGCGGGTAGGTGATGGAGCGGCCCGTATCGCGGTGGTCGTAGCGGATCACAAACCTGTCGCCCTCAGCCAGCATCCGGCAGAAACCCTCTTCCCACCAGAGCATGGACCCGCCGGCGCCCATCACGAGGAGGACCGGCGGGTGGCCCGGATCCCCGAACGTCTCGGCGCAGAGGTGGACACCGTTCGCTTCGATCATCTGCTCGGTCACGTTAACTCCTCCGCGCAGGCGTCGGGGCGCGCTTCGACGCCATCCGCGAGGGCCTCAAGGATACCCATCGGTTGCTTCCTGGTCTGTTCGGCGGCGTCTGCACGACCGCCCGCTTGGCGCCGCCATCCTCCACGTCGCGATTCTGGATGATCCGGCGCGACGCGATGGGACGGACACCATGAGCGATCGAACCCATCGCGCGTCCAGTGGGGGACCGGGCGAGGTTCGGGCCTCAGCTCACGGCCTTCTTCACGAGCGCGGCGATCTTTGCCTCGTTATCGGCGGTCATCTCTGTCAGCGCGAAGGAGGCCGGCCACATCGTGCCGTCGTCGAGGTTCGCGACGTCGTCGTTGAAGCCGAGTGTCGCGTACCGCGTGTCGAACTTCGCCGCGGCCTGAAAGAAGCAGACGACCTTGCCGTCCTTGGCATACGCGGGCATCCCGTACCAGGTCTCCGGTGAGAGCTCCGGCGCGCTGGCGGAGACGATCGCGTGGATCCGCTCGGCCATGGCGCGATCCGGCTCCGCCATCTCGGCGATCTTCGCGAGCAGGTCGCGTTCGCCGGCCGAACGATCTTTCCTGGCGCGCTCTTCTGCCTTCAGCTCTTTGGCGCGCTCTTTCATCGCGGCTCGCTCCTGAGCCGTGAAGCCGTTGGGCGTTTCATCCTTCGCGGCGGCGCTCTTTGCGGACATCCGCGTCGCCTTCGTTTCGCTCATCGTTCCCTCTTGTCCGGGTGTCCTTTGTCCGGTTGGATATCGTCGGCCGGTCGCCGGAGGGGTGTCACGACTGCAGGGTCGCCAGCAGCGCGTCCAACTGGTCCCAGGCCATGTTCGCGCCGGACTCCATGCCGTAGCCGAGGGTGTTGTCCCGCGCCTCCTTGCTCGCAAAGCGGGTGCGTGCGGTGAGCCGCGTCTTCCCGTCGAGTTCGTCGAAGGTCAGGGTGTAGGTCATGGGCGTGGACGGCGGCTCGAAATCGAACGTGTAGACCAGCTTTTCCGGCGGGGCGACCTCGACGTACTCGCCACCGAAGCCGTACTCGTCTTCACCCTGCTGCACCAGCCAGCGCCAGCGGCCGCCGGGGCGCACGTCCATCTCGTCGACGGTTGTCGTGCTCGGGTCGCCGGTGCCCCACCAGTTTGGCACGTGGCGCGGGTCGGTGTAGGCCGCCCAGACCAACGCCCGCGGCGCGTTGAAGATCCGGGTCATCTCGATTTCGTGATCGGACGGCAGCGTCAGGGTATTGGCGGTCGTTTCGTTGGTCACGTTCGCTCCTCTCTCGACTTCACGGCCTCGTCGCGTATAAGCCCCCCGGGCGTTGACGCGACCAAGTCTCGTACGACGTCAGAACTTCCGGCGCCAATTCCTCAGGCGCCCTGCTCCCCTTCCTCGGTCTGCAACGCCTCCAGGTAGGCATCCAGACGGTCCCAGCTTTCGTCCCAGAACTGGCGGTACCCCTCCATCCAGACGGCGACCTCCTTCAGCGGCGCCGGCTCGATGCGGCAGGGTCGCCACTGCGCCCGCCGCCCCTGGCTCACCAGCCCTGCGTGCTGCAGCACCTTGAGGTGCTTGGAGATGGCGGGCAGGCTGAGGTCGAACGGCTGGGCCAGGTCGGAGACGGTCGCCTCCCCCTGCGCCAGCCGCGCCAGCATCGCCCGCCGGGTCGGGTCGGCCAACGCCGCAAAGGTCACGCTCAATTGGTCGGTCGCCATGCGGGGCTCCTGATTCACTACTTAGCTAAATAGCATTGTATGGTCTCGATCCGCCCCTGTCAACTGGCGCCCCCAGCCCGGCATCCGCGCCCGGGTCGGCATCACCCCTCCCCGTGAAGTCGCGCCGCCCGGTATGATGGCTGGCGGTTCGGGACGACCGGCGCGTCGTGCGCCGCCAACAGTGGGAAGGGAGCGATCATGACCCCCGAGGAGACATTGCGGGAGATGGGCATCGACCTGCCGGCGATCACGCCGGGGCATCCGGCGATGGCCCCCGGCGTCATCACCGGCCAG
>JADYYO010000302.1 GCA_020853615.1 Thermomicrobiales bacterium | reverse complement strand
GTCGAGATCGGGCCGGACGCGGCGCGCGTCGGGCGGGAGTTGGCCGCCGGCGACCCGAGCATCCGCTGCATCGTCGAGGGGGAGGCGCTCGTCATCGTGGTGGAGACGGTGCGCGAGGGGGAGGAGGCGGTGATCGTCGAGCGGCTACGCCATGCGCTGGCCTCCTGAACCCGGGGCAGGGCTGGGGCGGGAGCGAAGCATGCCCGTTGCCATCGAGCGCCTGACGACGGCCGAACGGGTTGCGGACGCCCTGCGCCAGCAGCTCCTCTCCGGCGTCTACGCGCCGGGCACGCCGATGCGCGACACTGACCTGAGCGCTCGCGCGAGCGTCTCGCGGACGACGATGCGCGAGGCGCTGGCGCAACTGGCGCGCGAGGGGCTGCTCACGCATTCGCTCCATCGGGGCATGGAGGTGGCGCGCCTTGCCCCGGGGGACATCGGCGACATCTACGCCATGCGTCGCCTGGTCGAGTTGGCCGGGGCGCGAGCGATAATCGACGACGACGACGGTCTTGACGACCTGGAGCGGGCGGTCGAGGCGATGGCCACGGCGAGCGCGCGGCGGGACCGGCGGCGGGTCGTCGAGGCCGATGTCGCCTTTCACACCGCGATCGCCACCAGGCTCGGCAACCGGCGGCTGCTGGCCGCCATCGCCGGCGCCCTGTCCGAGCTGCGCCTGGTCCTCTCGGTCACCGACCGCACCGATGGCGATCTGGATGCACAATGGCGCCAGCATCGCGCGCTGCTCGAGGTGTTTCGTTTGCGAGACTCCCGCATCGTGGCGGCGCTGGACGCCCATCTCGCCGATTCGGAGGCCATGGTCCGTGCCGCGGTGGAGGCGGCCGAATGGGCGTCGCGAGTATCCTCTGATCAGGTAATCTCGACAGATGGGCACGATCGAGCGCTCGTACCCGATTCACCGCGTGACGAATCGTCCTGAGGTGCGACCGGGTCGGGTCGCGGGCAGCCGGGCCCGCGACGGCATCACGTTCAGCAGGAGGTGCATCGTGAAATCGTGGACAGGAATCCGATCGGCGCTGCTTGCCGCCGCCATCGTCGCGGGCGTCGCCAGCTCCGCGGCCTGGTCGCCGCCGGCCGCCGCGCAGGATGAGCCGCTCGTCTTCTGCTCGGATATCGCCTTCCCGCCGATGGAGTTCATGCAGGGGAATCAGCCGGTCGGCGCCGATATCGACATCGCCACCGAAGTCGCCAAGCGGCTCGGCCGCACCGCCGAGTTCACGAACACCGGCTTCGACGCCATCATCGCCGCCCTGCAATCTAAGCACTGCGACGCCATTATCTCCGGCATGAACGACACGCCGGAGCGCGCCAAGCAGGTCGATTTCGTCGACTACCTCAATGTTGGCCAGTCACTGGTCGTCAAGCCGGGCAACCCGCTCAACCTCACCACGCTCGAGTCGCTCTGCGGCCACGCCGCAGGGGCCCAGGTCGGCACCACGAACATCGATACGCTTAACAAGGTGAGCGACGAGTGCGTCGCGGCCGGTAAGGAGAAGATCGACGTCAGCGGCTTCCCGACCGACACGGACGGGATCCTTGCCCTGAAGGCCGACCGCATCGACGCCTACGAGACCGACTCCTCTGTCGCCGCCTACTATATCAGCCAGGATCCGCAGTCGTTTCAGTTCGGCGGCCCGGCCATCGGCGCCATCCCAGTCGGCATCGCCGTCCGCAAGGATGACAACGAACTCCGCGATCAGATCCGAAAGGCGATCGACGACATGTACGCCGACGGCACCATGACGAAGATCCTCGAGAAGTGGAAGCTCCAGGACTTCGCTTATCCGCCGGGCGACGCGGCAACGCCGGTCGCCACCCCGGCCGCGGGATAAGCGGTGGTCCCGGCGATCAACGCCGATTGGTCGATCGTCGCCGAGCGCATCTTCAGTCCCGACGCCATCTTCTGGCGGGCGCTGGCGACGACGGTCACAATCGCCGTCGTCGCCCAGGTCGCCGGCGTCTTGCTCGGGCTCCTCTCGGCGCTGGCGGGGCTCTCCCGCTTCTGGCCTATTCGCGCCCTCGCGGCCGCGTACGTGCTGGTCATCCGCGGCACGCCGCTGATCGTGCAGATCTTCTTCGTCTTCTACGGCGTCAACCTCTTTCTCGGCCTCCCCTTCAACCTCTTCCCGCGGGAGGTCGAGATCCTCGGGCTGACCATTCCGGGCGCCGCGATCGCCGGCACCGTCGCCCTCGCCATCAACGAGGGCGCCTACATGAGCGAGATCATTCGCGCCGGCATCCAGTCGGTCGACCCGGGGCAGATGGAGGCGGCCCTCTCGGTCGGCATGACCCGCCCGCTGGCAATGCGGCGCATTGTCCTGCCGCAGGCGGCGCGGGTAATCGTGCCGCCCCTCGGCAACGAATTCAACGGCATGATCAAGAACACCTCGCTCCTCGCCTTCATCGGCGTCTACGAGATGTTCTTCGACGCCGAGGTCCACTATTCGACGACCTTCAAGCCGGTCGAATACTTCCTCGCCGTCGCCTTCTGGTATCTGGTCCTGACGACGATCTGGACCCTGATCCAGATGCAGATCGAGCGACGGCTCAATCCAGCAGAAGAGACGCGGGAAGGGGGAGTGATGGCGCGCGTGCGGCGGCTGCAGTGGGGCCGGGCGCACTGAACGCGGGGCCGGTTCATTCTCTACAATAACCAGCATTCGGCAGGAGGCCGATTGTGTTCCCCGACAGATCCCTGAGCTGACCGACGATGAGGAATCCCGTGGAAGAGCCTCTCGCATCCAGCAGCGCGATCCTCGACGCGCGCGACGTGCACAAACGCTTTGGCCATAACGAGGTGCTGCGCGGCGTCTCGCTGCAGGTGCAGCGGGGCGAGGTCGTCTGCATCATCGGCCCCTCCGGCTCCGGGAAGACGACCTTCCTCCGCTGCCTGAACCATCTGGAGCGGATCGACAGCGGCCGCATTGAAGTCGACGGCAAGATGATCGGCTACCGCGACTGCCCTAACGGCACGCTGGCCGAGCTGCCGGCGAAGGAGGTCGCGCGGCAGCGCGCGGAGATCGGCTTCGTCTTTCAGCGCTTCAATCTCTGGCCCCACATGACCGCGCTGGAGAACATCATCGAGGCGCCGGTCCACGTGCGCGGCGAACGGGAGCGGGACGCGGTCGCCGTCGCCGAGCGCCTGCTGGCGCGCGTCGGGCTGCAGGACAAGCGCGACGCCTACCCGAGCAAGCTCTCCGGCGGCCAGCAGCAGCGGGTGGCGATCGCCCGCGCCCTCGCCATGCGCCCCAAGCTGATGCTCTTCGACGAGGCGACGAGCGCGCTCGACCCGGAGACGGTCGGCGAGGTGCTGGCGGTGATGGCCGAGCTGGCCGCCGACGGCATGACGATGATCTGCGTCACGCACGAGATGGGCTTCGCGCGCGAGGCGGCCAACCGGGTGGTGATGATGGACCAGGGGGTCATCCTCGAAGAGGGCCCGCCCCAGCACTTCTTCACCAACCCGACCCACGAGCGCACCCGCCAGTTCCTCTCCAAGATTCTCTAGGTTCGCGCTGCTTCACGACGCGCAGCAAGAGACAGGCAGCGCGTCGTGGCACAGAAGGCACCGTGTTCGACAATGAAGGAGTCGTGTTGAACGAGTCGCTCGCTCCCCGTCAGCACTTTCCCCTCCTCGACGAGGTCACCTATCTCAACGCGGCGTCGATGGGCCTCGTCCCGCTCCCGGTGCAGGAGCAGGCCGCGGCGTTCGATCGCGAGCTGCTGCTGCGCGGGACAACCTGGTTCGACGAGGAGCAGGAGACCTTCGCGCTGGAGCGGCCGCGCGAGAACGCGGCGAAGCTCCTCAACGTCAGCCCGGATGCCATCGCGATCGCCACCAGCATGACCGAGGCGCTCTGCCAGGTCGCCTGGTGGCTACGCCCCGGGCGCGGGACGAACATCGTCTCGATCGACCTCGAGTTCCCCAGCGTCGTCTACCCCTGGTATCGCGTCGCCGCCGAAACAGGGGCCGAGGTCCGCCTCGTCCAGGTCCGCAACGATCCAGCCTCGCTTTCATTGGAGAAGCTGGCGGCCCTCGTCGACGACAATACGGCGGTCATCTGCGTCAGCCACGTCCAGTTCGCCACCGGCTTCCGCTTCGCGCTCGACGACCTGGTCGCCCTGGCGCAAGCGCACGACGCTCTCCTCGTGGTCGACGCCACGCAGTCGGCCGGGATGGTCCCGATCGATCTCAACGCCAGTGGCGTCGATGTCCTCCTCGCGGGCGGCTACAAGTGGCTTGGCGCGGCATTCGGCGCGGCAGTCTGCTACCTCGGGCCGTCGATCCTCGAGCGGATCGATCCCCCCTTCGTCGGCTGGCGCAGCACCATCGACCCCTACGCCCTCGATGTAACAAGCATGCCGCTGGCCCCGTCGGCGCGCCGCCTCGAGTTTTCGACGATGAGCTACGGGGCCGGCGTCGTCCTCGGCGCGGCGATCGCTTACATCCTCGACTTCGGCGTCAAGCGCATCCTCGCCCACGACATGGTGCTCGCCACCCGGCTGATGGCTGGCCTCGACGCCCTGGGCGCGACGATCCTCACCCCGCGCGACGACGCCTCGCGGGCGGGCATCGTCACCGCGCGCTTTCCCGGGCGTGATGGCGAGGCGGTCGCCGCGCGGCTCAACGCTGCCGGGGTGATCGTCTCGCCCCGCTTCGGGTCGACCCGCTTCTCGACGCACCACTTCAACCGCGCGGCCGACGTCGATCGGGCGCTCGCCACCCTCGAGCAGGTGCTCGCGGCCTCGCCCGTGGCCACTGGAGCCAGCCCCGCATGACTGTTCGTCTCCTGACCGAAGCGGAGATCCGCGAGCTGATCGGCCCGGCCGAGGCGCTCGCCGCCGTGCGCGAGGCGTTCATCGCCTTCGCCGAAGGGCGCGCCACCCTCCCCGACGTCATCGGCATCGAGTTCCCCGAGCAGCAGGGGGAGGCGCATGTCAAGGGCGCCTACCTGCACGGCACGCCCTCCTGGTCGATCAAGGCCGCGACCGGCTTCTACGGCAACACAGCCCTCGGCTTGCCGGTGCTCGGCGGGCTCTCGCTCGTCTTCTCCGCCGCCACCGGCCAGCTCGACACGCTCCTGCTCGACAATGGATTTCTCACCGATCTGCGGACTGGAGCCGCCGGTGCGCTCGCGGCGGATCTGCTCGCCAAACCGGAGATCACGCAGGCGCTGATCGTCGGCGTTGGCGGCCAGGGCCGCTATCAGCTCGAGGCGCTGCTCGGCGTGCGCGCGCCAAAGCGCGTCGTCGTCCACGGGCGCAGG
>JADYYO010000301.1 GCA_020853615.1 Thermomicrobiales bacterium | reverse complement strand
GTCAAGGAGCTGGTCGAGAACGCACTCGACGCCGGCGCGCGGCGCATCCGGGTCGCGGTGCGCGGCGGCGGCATCGAGACGATCGAGGTCGTCGACGACGGCCACGGCATCCCCGCGTCCGACCTGCCGATCGCCATCCAGCGCCACGCGACTTCGAAGCTCGCCGCCTTCGAAGACCTCGACCGGCTGATGACGCTCGGCTTCCGTGGCGAGGCGCTGCCGAGCATCGGCGCCGTCTCCTCCCTCGCCATCCGCTCGCGGACGCGCGCTGCCACCCACGCCTCGCTCCTGCGCGTCAACTTCGGCGAGGTGGCCGAAGCGGTCCCGGTCGGCGCGGCCGAGGGGACCGCCATCACGGTGCGCGACCTCTTCGGCAATGTCCCCGCCCGGAGAAAATTCCTGCGCCAGCCGGGGACGGAGACGGGGTACATCCAGCGCGCCGTCGCCGCCTACGCCGCCGCCTACCCCGCCGTCGCCTTCGAGCTGGCGATCGACGACCGGCGCGCCTTCACCACCGACGGCTCCGGCGACCTCGTGGCGGCGGCGACCGCCGCGCTCGGCCCGGAAGTCGGCCGGGCGGCGATCCCCCTGGAGCCCCTCGACGAGTCCGCGACGGTGCCAGGGGTGACGGTCGATGGCTGGGTCGCCTCGCCGGAGGTCTCCCGCTCGCACCGGCAGGGGATCGCCATCTTCGTTAATGGCCGCTGGGTGCAGAACCGCGCCCTCGGCTTCGCCCTCGAGGAGGCGTACCACTCGCTCCTCCTGGTCGGCCGCCACCCGCTGGCCGCGATCCACATCCACCTCGATCCGGCGGCAGTCGACGTCAACGTCCACCCGACGAAGGCGGAGGTGAAGTTCGTCGACGAGCGCGCCGCCTGCCGCGCCGTGCAGCGGGCGGTCCACCAGGCGCTGACGCGGCGGCCCCATCACGAGCTGCCGCACCTCCATTTCGAGCCGCCGCCCATCTCGCCCATCGCCCGCCAGCGGCCGATCCCCTTCAGCCCGCCACGATTTCTGCAGACGCCGCCAGAGACCGACGCGCATGCGGAGCCGGCGTCAGCTCCGGTCGCTGCAGCACATCCTTCCGGCGTGCCGATGCTGCGCGTTCTCGGCCAGATCTCGGCCAGCTTCATCATCGCCGAGGGGCCGGACGGCATGTACCTGATCGACCAGCACGCCGCCCACGAGCGCGTCCTCTACGAGCGGATCCTCACCCAGTTGCAGGCGCGCAACGTCAACCGCCAGCCGATGCTCGACCCGCTCGTCGTCGAGCTGGCGCCGGAGGAGATGGCCGCCTTCGAACGCTCGGCCAACGAGCTCGCGGAGATCGGCTTCGAGATCGAGCGCTGGGACGGCGGAGCGGTGGCCGTGCGCGCGATCCCGGCGCTGATCAAGGGGGTCGACGTCGGCGAGCGGTTGCGGCTGATCCTGCGCGAGCTGGCGGAGGGAGGGCAGGGCGACTCCTGGCTCGACGCGGTCGCGATCAGCACCGCCTGTCACACCTCGATCCGCGCCGGGCAGACGCTCTCGATTCCCGAGATGCGGGAGCTCGTCGCGCAGCTCGAGCGGGCGTCGCAGCCCCGCGCCTGCGGCCACGGCCGGCCGACGATGCTCCACCTCTCCGGCAGCGACCTCGAGCGGCAGTTCCAGCGGAAATAACGGGAAGGGAGACGATGGCGCCCATCCATGTTTCGGCCGAGCGGATGATCCCGGCCCGCGCACAATCGCTCTATGCCCTCCTCGCCGACTACCGGGACGGCCACCCGCGCATCCTCCCCCCCGCCTTCTCCGATTTTCGCGTCCTGCACGGGGGAACCGGCGAGGGGACGCGCATCCAGTTCAACGTGCGCGTCGGCGGCAAAACGCGGCGGATGGTCGGCCAGATCACGGAGCCGGAGCCAGGCCGCGTCCTCGAGGAAACGTACGAGGACGGCTCCGTGACCCGCTTCACGATCGACCCGGTCCACAACGAGAGCCGGCTGCGCATCGAGACGTTCGCCGAGTCACGCCCGGGATTAGCGGGCCTGATCGAGCGCCCGCTGTCGCGACTCCTCCTCGCGCGCCTCTACCGCGAGGAGCTCGACCTGATCGAGAAGTGGGCGGAGAACCTCGGCTCGCCGTATCGCTGAGGCGGCGGTGATCATCCGACTTCGATATAAGGCCGCAAACGTCAATCGACGCGGCGCTCGGTGAGCGGATCGAAGAGGTGCGCGCGGCCGGGGTCGAAGGCAAACCAGAGGCGGTCGCCCATCTCGGCCGGAGCGTCCGCGTGGACGCGCGCGACGACATACTGCCCGGCGGCATTGAGCGTCACCAGCCGCTCGTTGCCGAGATCCTCGACGACGAAAACCTCGCTTGGCACGCTCCCCGGCTCCTCGGTCCGGTGCAGCACCACATCCTCGGGTCGCACGCCGAGAATCGCCGCGTTGCCGTTCGTACGGAGCCGGGAGATCGAGGCGCCGAGGCGATCTCCGGCCGGGATCGGCGTCTCGCCGATGCGGAGCGATGGCGCGCCATGGTCGCTCGTCGCCTCGACGGCGAGCAGGTTCATCGGCGGGCTGCCGAGGAAGCCCGCCACGAAGACGCTCGCCGGCCGCGCGTAGACCTCCTTCGGCGGGCCGACCTGCTGCAGCACGCCGCCATTCATGATGGCGACCCGGTCGGCCAGCGTCATCGCCTCGGCCTGATCGTGCGTGACGTAGATCGTCGTCGTCGCCAGCTCGCGCTGAAAGCGCTTCAGCTCGCCCCGCGTGTGCAGGCGCAGCTTCGCGTCGAGGTTGGAGAGGGGCTCATCCATCAGGAAGACGGCCGGCCGGCGAATGATGGCCCGGCCGAGCGCCACCCGCTGTCGCTGCCCGCCGGAGAGGGCGCGCGGCTTGCGGTCGAGCAGCTCCTCGATCTGCACCACCTGCGCCACGTCGCGGACGCGATGGTCGATCTCCGCCTTCGACAGCTTGCGCACGCGCAGCGGGTAGGCCAGATTCTCATAGACGGTCAGGTGCGAGTAGAGCGCATAGCTCTGGAAGACCATCGCGATGTCGCGGGCGCGCGGCGGCAGCGCATTGACGACCGTTTCGCCAATGCGAATCGTCCCCCCGGTGATCGACTCGAGCCCGGCCAGCATGCGCAGCGAGGTCGTCTTGCCGCAACCGGACGGCCCGAGGAGGACGAGCATCTCGCCGTTCGGCACTTCGAGGCTCAGGTCGTCGACAGCGGTGACCGCGCCGAAGCGTTTGCAGACGCGCTCGAACGAGACGGGCGCCGAGCGCCCCTCTCCGCGCGAGCCGAGCAAGCGCATCATCCGGTGACCCCGCCCAACGCCAGGCCGCGGGTGAGGTAGCGCTGGCTCAGCAGCGCCAGGATCAGCACCGGGACGGTGGTGATCACGCCGGCGGCCATCATGTTCCCCCACTTGACGTCGTATTGTGCGATCTGCCCCGCGACCGCGATCGGCAGCGTCTGCGCCTTCGACCCGGTCAGGATCAGCGCCAGCAGAAACTCGTTCCAGGAGGCGATGAAGACCAGGATGAAGGTCGCCGCCAGCCCGGGCGCGGCGAGCGGGATGGCGATCTTGCGCAGTACCGCCAAGCGGCTGTCGCCATCGACCAGCGCCGCCTCCTCCATGTCGCGCGGGATGTCGCGAAAGAAGCCGATCATCATCCAGAGGACGAGCGGCAGCTCCATGAAGCCGTGGACCAGCCCCAGCCCGAGCCAGGAGTCGAAGAGCTTGAACCCCAGAATTTCGCGGTTGTAAAAGGCAAAGAGGGGGATCACGGTGACGATCGGCGGGAACATGCGGATCGTGAGCATGGTGAAGAGGAGATGGTAGTTCAGGTTTCGCGGCAGCCGAAAGCGGGAGAGGGCATACGCGCCGAGCGTGCCGATCGAGACGGCGAGGGTGGCCGCGATGACCGCGACCACGATCGAGTTGATCCCCTTCAGATAGAAGCGCTGCGTCACGAGCAGGTCGTAGTAGTTCTCGGTCGTCGGCTGCTGTACTACCAGCGTCGGCGGCCGCGCCGCGAACTCCCCCTTCCCCTTCAGCGACATGTTGACCATCCAGTAGACCGGCAGCAGCACGATCATCGACACGGCGGCGACGACCGCGTATTTGGCCACCCGCTCGAATGTCGTCTCACCGACCATCGGCCGCTCCCACGAGGTCAGCTCTCGGCCGGCGCCGAGTAGTCGGCCATCACCCGCCGCACGTAGATCGTGCCGAAGATGACGAGCACGACCTGGAACATGAACGAGATTGCGGACGCGTACCCGAAGTCGTACTTGTTGAACGCCTCGACGTAGACCGTCAGCGTCGTCGTGTAGGCGGACGACCCCGGGCCGCCGCGCGTCATGACGAAGATCTTGTCGAAGACGCGCGCGGCGTCGATCAGCCGCAGCAGCACGACGACGCCGAGCACGGGGAGGAGGAGCGGCAGCGTCACGGTGCGGAAGATGTGCCAGCGGCTCGCCCCGTCGATGGCGGCCGCCTCGTACGGATCGCGTGGCAGCGAGAGGATGGCGGCGTAGAGGAGGAGAAAGGCGAAAGGCGTCGCCTGCCAGACGTCGACGGCCATCATCGCGTAGAGCGCGATGTTGGGATCGGAGAGCCAGAGGACCGACGGCAGCCCGACCTGGTTGAGCAGGTAGTTGATGACGCCGAAGTTCGGCTCGTACATGAAGAACCACATCAGCGAGACGGCGACCGGCGGCATGATGATCGGGATGATGAGCAGCGAGGTGAAGACCCCTCGGCCGCGCACGCCGTGGGCGAGCAGGAGCGCCAGCCCGAGCCCGAGGAGGATCTCGACCGTCGTGACGACCAGCGCCCACTTGAGCGTGATCCCGGCCGATTGCCGCACGATCGGGTCTTCCAGCGCCCGCTGAAAGTTGTCGACGCCGATGAAGGTCCGCTGCATGCCGCCCCGCGTCAGCTTGATGTGGCTGAACGCGAAGAGGATCGCCGTCAGCGACGGCAGCAGCGCGAAGACGACGAACATGACGATCATCGGCGCGACCAGCAGCCAGGCCAGGTTCCGCTCCCACCAGGGGACAATCTGCGCTGGTGTGGCGTGTCGTTCGGCTACGGCAGCTTCGCTGGCCATGCGTCACCTGCGAAAGGACTCGCTCGATCCCTGACGACCCACATACACCGCGCCGGGGCGGCGAGCCCGCCCCGGCGCGGCATCGCGGCGCTAGTCGAGGACGCCCTCGCGCACCATCAGGTCGCGGATCTCCTTGTTCGCCTGCGTCATCGCCTCTTCGCCACTGATCTGCCCGGCGATCGCCTCGGCGACATAGCGGCCGTAGATCGCCTCGACCGCGTTGTAGTGCTCGGTGCGCGGTCGCGGCACCGCGTTGCGCCCGGCCGCTAGCAGGCCCGGCAGGAAGGGGAACTTCGCGACGGCATCGGCGTCCTCAAGCACGCTGATACGGGTCGCTGGGATGTTCTGGTCGAGCAGGAGCCGCTTCTGCTGCTCGGCCGCCGTGAACCAGAGGATGAAATCGAGCGCCGGGTCGGCGTTCGCGCTCCCCTCGGCGATGCCGAGCAGCCAGTTGCCGGTCATGTTCGCCGGCTTGACCCCGTCCTGCGCCGGCTCGGCCCCGATATCGACCATGCCGACGACCTTGGAAAGCTCCGGATCGTAGATCTGCAGAAGCTGGTCGGGCCAGATGTCCGCCGATTGCGCGATGAGCCCCTGGCTCATGTTGCGCCCATTCTCGGGATGCCCGACGCTCTCGACGCCGGGAGGCGCCACTTTCGCCAGCGCGAGCTGGGTGGTGATCGCCTGCATCGCGGCGTCGGTCTCCAACTGCGGCTCCCAGTTTTCGTCGAAGAGGTCGGTGCCGTAGCCGCGCAGGACGGGCAGGAAGCTGGTCGCGGCCGGGTTGCCCGCCACGCCGCGCAACCCGATGCCGTAGACGCCGGACGCGCCCTTCTCCTCGGTAATCTTCTGCGCGTAGGCGAGGACGTCATCCCAGCTCTTCGGCGGCGCCTCGAGCCCGAGATCCTTCAATACGTCGGTGCGCCAGGCGAAGACCTGCACATTGCCGACCCATGGCAGGCCGCGCAGCCCCGAGCCGGGCGGGAAATCGCCGAGCGCCAGGAGCTCGGGCACGAAGTCGGGATCGGCGGTGATCCCCCGCTTGTCCATCAGCTCGCCAATGTTCATGATAAAGTCGCCACCGGCGAACTGCGGAATCCAGGGATCATCCATGCTGATCACGTCGTAGGCGCCGGTGCCCTGGGTCAGGTTGGTGATGATCTTCGCCTGGATGTCGTTGTACGGCGCCTGCTCGACCTGGATGGTGACGTTGTTCGCCTTCTGGTAGTCGTCGAGCAGGGGCTGGATCTTCGGCGCGTCGTCGCTGGTGCAGGCGAGCACGAACGAGGCTCCCTGCAGGAAGGCCGGGGCGGCGAAGGCCGATCGCTTCGAGGCCGCGCCCACGGCGGTGGCCGCGGCACCCGCCGCGGCTCCCTTGAGCAGCGCGCGGCGATCAAGGATTGCGGCACTGGTCACCGTGGAGTCGTTGGCGGCGTTGCCCATGATGTCCTCCATGTTCAGGTGGTTGTCAGCGTCAGGCGGCTGGATCGATAGAGGCCCGCAAAATCCGGCCGGGGCAGCCTCCTTTCCCGCGCGCTCCAGGGCGTCATTCCGCGCGCCGCGTCCCGAAGAGGCCGCGACGCGCGACTGGCGACGACACCGGAAGCTCGACATCGGCGATCCCGGCCGTTCCCTTCCGGTAGACCGGATGATCCTCCGGAAGCGGGAGGGAGACGGGCGTGCCCAGCGCACCGGCAAGGTAGGCGCCGAGCACCGAATCGAGAACCCGCAGCCCGGCTTCGCCGCTCGCCATCGGTTCGCTGCCGGAGGCGACGGCATCCCGGAAATTCGCCAGGACGTTCGTCATCCCGTAGGCGGAGGGCTCGCCCGGCCGCCAGGAGCGGGCTCCCGAGGCGCCGACGACGCTGAGGCGCTCGGCCGGGACGAAGGGGTGTGTGCCGAACCCCTGGTTCTCCATGACGATGCGGCCCTTCGTGCCCCCGATCTCGACGCCCCCCGGCCCCTCGCCCCAGGCCATGTTCACAAGCGCATGGCCGTTTGGGTAGTCGTAGCGGACGAGGGCGATGTCCTCGACGTCGCCATCGCCGTCGAGCCGGCGATCGATCCAGGCCGAGACGCTCTCCGGCGCGCCGCCCATGAACCAGTTGGCGAGGTAGACGACGTGCAGCATGTCGGTCAACACCCCGCCGCCGGCGTCGGCCGCGCTGTGCCGCCAGCGCGGGACATAGGCCGCCGCGCCGGGGCGATCTTCGACCCCGAGGTAGTTCATCACGGCGATCTCCGGCGCGCCGATCTCGCCGGAGTCGAGCACGTTCTTGATGTCCTGGTAGACCGGCATGAAGTGGTAGTTGTGGACCGTGGCGAGCGTGACGCCGTTGCGCCGGGCGGCGTCGATCATCGCCTGGGCATCGGCCGGCGCGAGCGCCAGGGGTTTCTCGGCCAGAATATGCTTGCCGGCGTTGGCCGCCGCGATCACGATCTCCGGTCGAAACCGCTGCGGCGTCGCCACGATCACCGCATCGACGTCGTCGCGGGCGAGGAGATCGCGCCAGTCCGCATAGAGGTCGTCGGGGCCGAGGCCGGCTGCCTCGGCGGCGGCCCGCAGGCGCTCCGGCGTCGGGTCGGCCGCCGCGACGATCGTCATCCCCTCGTTCGCCCGAACGGCCGGAACATGCGCGTTGACGCCGATGTTGCCGGTCCCGATCAGTCCGATGCGCATCGTCTCTCCCTCGCCCCCGGGCGAGTCAATTGTCCCGGCGAAGAGGCGTACGAATCGGCCGTCGCCCTTGTCGCCCTCGCTATCGCCTGATGCGGCTGACACTAGCAACTGACCCAACCGCTGTCAACAGCAGCGAGCAGCGGCAGGGAGAGCGGTATCATGACGTTCCGCGCGCGGCACTCGCGCGTCGCCTCGACCAGGGAGCCGCCAGGCAGTGAGCGATTCGCGACAACCCACCGCACCATTGATCCGCACCGCCGTCGAGATGCCAGCGGCCGAGCCGCGAGTGTCGCTCCACGCCTGGATCATCGTCGCGGTCACCGCGATCACCATGACGATCGCCTCGGGCGCGCGCTTCCTCTTCGGGGTCGTGCTGAAGCCGGTCTCCGAAGAGTACGGCTGGGACCGCGCCGAGCTGACCGGCGCGGTGCTCCTCGGAATGGTCGTCCTCTCCATCTGCCAGCCGATCGTCGGCAGCCTCGTCGATCGCGTCGGCCCGCGCAAGGTGCTCGTCATCGGCCTGGGGTTGCTCGGCCTCTCCCTCATCCCCTTCTCGTTCGCCACCAGCCTCTGGCAGGTCTATCTGATCTACGGCGTGATCACCTCGATCGGGCTCGCCGCCGCCTCGCCGGTGATCTCGACCTCGATCGTCGGCCGCTGGTTCACCCGGAAGCGCGGGCTGGCGATGTCGATCGCCACCTCCGGCTCGGCCTTCGGCCAGCTCCTGATCGTGCCGGTCGCCGCCTGGATCATGGTGATGACGACCTGGCAGATGACCTACCGCGTCCTCGCCGTCGCCGTCCTGCTCGTGGCGCTCCCCCTCACCGCCCTCTTCCTGCACGACGCCCCGCCTTCCACCTCGAGCGCGGCGGCTCGCGTGAAACCGGCTGAAGAGGGGCTGGCGCTGCGCGAGGCGATCGCGCACCCGGCCTTCTGGCTGCTCGGCTTCGGCTTCGTCGTCTGCGGCTGGACGATGGCCTTCCCGAACACCCACTTCCTCGCCTACGCCGACGACATGGGGATGTCCGTCCTCCACGCGGCCAACACCGTCTCCGTCACGGCCATCTTCAGCATCGCCGGCACCATCCTCCTCGGCATCGCGGCCGACCGCTTCTCGCGGACCGGGGTGCTGGCCCTCACCTACGGTCTGCGCGGCCTCGCCTTCCTCCTCCTGCTCCTCCTGCCCGCCGGCAATCTCATTTATGTCTACGGCGCGATCCTCGGCATCTCCTGGTCGGCAACCACCCCGCTGACGGCCGCCATCGCCGCCGACCGCTACGGTCCGAAGAATCTGGGACTGATCTTCGGCTCTCTCTTCACCTTCATGAATCTCGGCTTCGGCGTCGGCTCCTTCCTCGATGGCATCATCTACGAGCACTTCGGCGGCTATCAGGGCGCCCTGCTGATCAACGTCGGCCTGGGCGTGCTCGCCGCGGTCGCCGCGGCGGCGGTGCCCCTCTTCGGGCGCGAGCGGCCCCGCCTCAGCCTGGGCCTCCCAACGGCGGAGGAGCGGCCGGCGCCCGCGAGGGCGACCGGGTAGGCACGCATTCCGCGTCTTGTTCCAGGCGACGGGGGTGCCGTATCCTCTCAGGCTGGTTTGCGGCCGGACGATGCGGCCACGACCGGATAGCGGTCGCTTCGGACCGGAGAGAGGATCATAAAGACGCTCATCGCCGGTCTCTGAACCTCCGTCACAGGAGCGGCATCCCATCCGCCAAAGACTTGTTGCCCCGGAAAGACCTCGCCGAAGACGAAAGGGTTTACTTTCTCTACATCTTCGGTTATCCTCTCACTCATTCTCCGGAGAGAGGACTAATCGATTCCGAAAGGAGACGCTCATGGCAACGTCGCCGCGAGTCACGCACTTGTTCGTTCTCCTGCTTCCAGTACTCGTCCTGGGCCCGGCTGATGGAGCGGGTGCCCGAAAAGACCCGCTGATCTCCCGCGCTGCCGCGGCCGATCAGCAAGTCGTCGTTGCGTAGGATGCGACAAACGAATCAGAGTGCAACCTCGAGATCGCGGAGGGCGATGGACCTTTCCAAGAAGTTCCTTGTCCTCCTGGCACCGTGATCTATGCACTCATGACGACGCGCACGGATGCCCGATCCTATCATGGCATCGAACGGGCGTTGACCGGAGACGCGAAGCAAGACGCTCTAATCATGGATCAGGCAGCCGATGCCGCCCACGATGCTGCGGCGCCTGCTGTGTCGCTGGCCGCCCAGGCTTGCGGAACAGGCAAGACCGTCAACGGAAGCTATAACGTCGACGGCAAACGCGCCCGGTACTCAATGAAGTATTCCGTCAGCGGATGCACAAACGTCAAGAACGTGAAGGATCAAGCTTGGACCAATGCCGCTGACTCCGGAGACGTACGATGGGAGAAGTCATGCACGAATGGAAACAACTCGTGCCGGCAGAGAAACATTGTCCTCACCAATAGCCCGACCTCTTGGAAGAACGAGGACAACTCAGCCGTCGGTCGCCAGTATCGGCATCAATCCATCAACCTCCCAGCCTGCCGACAAGGGATCTGCATCAACTCGTACGGGTATTGGGACTTTGATTGATCGGGCTTGACCGGAGGGCAGGTTATATTCCTGCCCTCCGGTCCCCATGTGAAGCACCGACCAGAATCGCGCACTCATTGCGATCATCCAGGAGAACGCCATGAATCGACGCACGCTCGCGGCAATGGTCGTCATCGCGGTCATGAGCATCGGCTTTTTTCAAGGCCAGACGACCGACGCCCAACCCAAGGATTCGCCAATCGTCGGCTCGTGGCGACGATTGAGCGGAGAATCCGGAGTCGGCGTTACCAATCTGTACACCTTCTCGGCCGACGGCACCATGATGTCGACAGATCGGGACGGCGTCACCTGGCTCGGAGCCTGGGAAGCGGACGGAGAAGATACGATTGCGTTCACCCTGGAAGCGGTCAACGCTGACGGCACGGGCATGGGGCAATCGCTGCGATTCGCCATCGGTCCGAACAGTGATGAGATAGCATTCGGCCCTGACACCCTACAGCGCATCACGCCGGAGTCGTAGCCTTCCGGCAACCGGCATCGGCTTGTCCCGTTGGGGGGCGTACCATATCTTCGTTCAGCGCGGCAGCAGATTTGCCGTGCTGAACGAAGATACAATTCGCCGATTGAATGACACGGGACAACGAGCACCATGCCGGCGATGCGGGATTTCTTCCAGCGGCGAGGCAAGTTCCGCCCGGAAGAAGCGGACGACGACCGCGCCGACCATCACATTCCGGAAGATCTCTGGATCAAGTGCCCGAAGTGCGGCGAGCTGATCTACAGCCGCGAGCTGGCGCGCGAGGGCCGCGTCTGCCCCAAATGCGCCTACCACTTTCGCCTGCGCGCCCGGCAGCGGATCGCGCAGCTCGTCGATCCCGGCTCCTTCGTCGAGTGGCACGCCGGCGTGCGGCCGCAAGACCCGCTCGCCTTCGCCGATGCGTCCGGGACGTACGATCGGAAGCTGGAGCAGACGCAGAGCAAGAGCGGCGAGCAGGAGGCCCTCATCGTCGGCCGCGGCGCGATCGACGATATTCCCGTGTCGCTGGCGGTAAGCGACTTCGAATTCCTCGGCGCCAGCATGGGATCGGTCTTCGGCGAGAAGCTGGTGCGCGCCATCGAGCTTGCCGCCGAACACGCGGAGCCGCTGATCACCGTCTCCTCCTCCGGCGGCGCCCGCATGCACGAGGGGCTCTTCTCGCTGATGCAGATGGCGAAGACCGTCGCCGCCCTGGCGCGCCTGGGCCGCGCCGGCGTGCCGCACATCGCGATCCTCACCGACCCCTGCTACGGCGGCGTCACCGCCTCGTACGCGACCGTCGCCGACGTCATCATCGCCGAGCCGGGCGCGCTGATCGGCTTTGCCGGGCCCCGGGTGGTCGAGCAGATCACGCGCCAGAAGCTCCCGGATGGCTTCCAGACGGCCGAGTTCCTCCTCGAGCACGGCATGATTGACATGATCGTTCCCCGCCCGGAGCTACGCGAGACGATCGGCACGCTGCTCCATCACTACGCGCGGCCCGGGGACAGGGACCGGGCCGCCGAGCGCGCCCCCCTGGCGGTCAGCCATGAGTAACCAGACGCCGCGGAGCGCCCCGGCGTTGAGCGCGTGGGACCGCGTCAAGCTGGCGCGGCACGCCGAGCGGCCCCACACACTCGACTACCTGCGCGAGCTCGCTCGCGACTGGGTCGAGCTGCACGGCGACCGCGCCTTCGGCGACGACCGCGCCCTGATCGGCGGGCTGGCCACCCTGGGCGGCGAGACCGTGATGGTCCTCGGCCACCAGAAGGGGACTGACACAAAGGAGAACCTCGCCCGCAACTTCGGCATGGCCCGGCCCGAGGGGTACCGCAAGGCAGAGCGCCTGATGCGCCACGCCGAGAAGTTCGGCTTCCCCGTCGTCGCCCTGATCGACACGCCGGGGGCCGAGCCGGGGATCGGCTCGGAAGAGCGGGGGCAGGCGACCGCCATCGCCGAGAGCCTGCTGACGATGGCCGATCTCGGCACGCCGACGGTGGCGGTCGTCATCGGCGAGGGGGGCTCCGGCGGCGCGCTCGCCATCGGCGTCGCCGACCGCATTCTGATGCTCGAGAACGCGATCTACGCCGTCGCCTCGCCTGAGGCGTGCGCGGCGATCCTCTGGAAAGACGCCGGCCGCGCGCCGGAGGCGGCGGAGACCATGCGCATCACTGCCGCCGACCTCGCCGGCTTCGGCATCGTCGACGAGGTGATCCCGGAGCCGGCGCCCGCCCACGAGCGTCCCGAGGAGGCAATCCGGGCCGCCGGCGAGGCGATCGGGCGCCATCTCGCCGATCTTCGCCGTGAATTCCCCGCCGGCAACCCCGAGGCGATGGAGCGCCTGCGCGCCGCGCGCTACGAGCGCTTCCGGCGCATTGGCGCCTGGCGCGAGGCCTCACCCGCCGCCAACGGCCTTGAGAGCGATCCGCTCCTCCCGCGCTAACGCCCAAGCCGTGTCATGCTGACGGAGGAAGCATCTCGGCACACGGCATGCGAGGTTCCCGCGAGACGAGATCCTTCGCAAGCTCAGGATGACACGGGTGCTGCACGCCGCGGCGGAAGCAATGGGGATGACCATTGCGTCTGGCTCACCCCGCTTCTTCGCTCCCGAGATCGATCCAGCCATGCCGCAGCGCGTAGATGACGGCCTGCGTGCGGTCGTTGACCTGCAGCTTGCGCAGGATCGACGTGATGTTGTTCTTCACCGTCTGATCCGAGATGCGCAGCGTGCTGGCGATCTCCTTGTTGCTCTGCCCCTGCGCGACGAAGCCGAGGATCTCGATCTCGCGCGGGCTCAGCGGCGAGTAGTCGTCGTCTTCGATCGCCGCGCGGCGAATGCCGGAGCGCACCTCGTCCAGCAGTTGCGCCGAGGCGAAGCCCGGTGAGGCGGCCGCGTCGTTCGCCGTGACGTGCCGGATGAGCCGCACCAGCTCGCGCATCTCGATCGACTTCGCCGCGAAGACGTCTGCCCCGGAGCGGATGGCGGCGAAGAGGTGGCCGTCATCCTCGTGCATGGTCAGGATCACGACCACGGCCCGGGGCTGCCGCCGCTTGATGGCCCGGGCGACATCGAACCCCGACATCGAGGGGAGGCTGATGTCGAGCAGCACCACGTCGGGCGCGAACTGCTCGGTGGCATGCAGCGCTGCCGGCCCGTCGGCCGCCTCCGCCACGACCAGCAGGTCCCGCTCACTCTCCAGCCCGGCGCGAATGCCGCGGCGAAAGAGCGGGTGATCGTCCACCACCAGAATTCCGATTCTGCCCATCACGCGCGCTCCTTCGCCGCCGCGCCGTCGTCCGGCAGCGGCACGCGCGCCACGATCCGCGTACCGGATCCCGGCGCCGATTCGATCTCGAGCGCGCCGCCCAGCAGCGCGGCGCGCTCGCGCATCCCCGGTAGCCCCTCGCCGCGCCCGGCCACGGCCGGCGCGCGGCCAGGCGCGAACCCGCGACCATCGTCGACGACATCGAGCCGCGCGATGCCCGGCTCGATCGTCACCATCACCTCGACTCGCGCCGCCTCGCCGTGCCGCCGCGCATTGCTGATCGCCTCCTGCGCGATCCGGTAGAGGGCAAGCTCGACGCCGGCCGGCAGCCGCTCGCCGTCCCGGATCCCGCGGGCGGTCACCGCAATGCGCGGCCCCCAGAGGGGCGTAATCGCCGCCAGCGCCTGGAGCGCGGCGACGAGGCCCCGCTCGTCGAGGAGCCGCGGGCGCAGGCCGGCGATCAGCGCGCGCACTTCGTCGAGCGCCTCCCGCAACAACCCCCGCGCGGCGAGCAGATCCTCCCGCGCCGTTTCCGGCGAGCGCGCGCACGCCGCAATCGCGAGATCGAGTCCGAAGAGCGCGGCGGCCAGCGATTGCGCCGGCCCGTCATGCAGCTCGCCCGCGAGGAAGTGCCGCTCCTCCTCGCGGACGGAGGGGGTGTCCGTTTCGTCGCGTGGCGCTGGTTCGAGACGCGCGGCTCTCATCTCCCTCCCCGGCCCGGTTCGCCATCGGCACGAAAATCCGCCGCCCACGGGGTGTGGAGCGGCGGGGTCCAAGCGCGAGTATACGGAGGCAAGGAGTGTACGGACAACATGATCGTACAGGAGGGAGAGCTAGAGCTGTAAGAGGGGCACGGCCCTCTCGAGTCAGTCGCCGCGGGGGAGCAGGAAGGAGAAGCGGCCGAAGTCGTGAATCGCGACGTCGAACCCGAGCAGCGCCCCTTCTCTGTCCGGCGTCCGCCCCGCCCAGACCTCCTCGAAGGCGCCGCGGATGGCGAGGAGATCGGCAAAGGTCAGCGGCGTCGGTCCATGAGCCGGGTAGACCGTGTCGATCGCGTCGGCGAGCGCGGCCACGCGCGCCAGGGCGTCGCGGAAGGCGGCGGGGTCGCTGTTCGGGAAGAAAAGGTACATCTGCCCGAGGTAGAGGAGATCGCCGACGAAGAGCGCCCGCGCCTGCCGGTCGAGGAACGAGACGCCGCCCGGCGAATGCCCCGGCGTGTGGATCACCTCCAGCACCCGGCCGCCGAGATCGACGCGGTCCCCCGCCTCGAGCCAGCCGGTCGGCTCGCGGCCGGGAAGCCCGCCGCTCGGGTCGAAACCGGCGGGAAGACGGCCGCTGTCGACCGCCTCGGGCGAGAACGCGGCGATGTAGCGCTCCGGCGGCGTCCCCCGCCGCAACCCCTCCGCCTCGGCGGGGTGGACAAGGACGTCGTCGAAGCGGTGGCTGGCCCCGATGTGGTCCCAGTGCGCGTGCGTCTGCAGCACGCGCGGCCGCCTGTCGGAGAGCGAGGCGACGAGCGCGGGAAAATCGCCGGTGCCCGTTCCGGTGTCGAGGATGGCCACGTCGCGGTTCCCCTCGATCAGGTAGACCTTGACATCCTCGCCGTGATGCGGCTCGCGAATCAGCGTCACGTCGTGCGGGAAGCGCCGCACCTCGAACCAGTCGCCGTCGACCATCGTTTTTCTCCTCCCCGTTACAGCGCCGTGCGGACGTGGTGTCATCCTGAGCGCAGCGAAGGATCTCGGCTCCCGGCAACCCCGTTTCCCCCGTGCCGAGATGCTTCATGCCTCAGCATGACACGTCTTGCGCACGCCACTGTAACAACCGCGCCGCCTGGTCCGGACGGCCTGCCGGGGAGATGCCTGCCTCGCCCTCCCTCGCCGGGTGGTTCATGCCTGGCCACGCCGTTGCCACCGTGGGCATCCGCGGCGGGGCAGCCCGGGCGACGCAGGCGTCGCACCTACAGCCCCGTCTGGGCAGCCCTGGCGTGAATCCAATGGCACTCCTTCAGGTCGGCTCGCCGGTTTCGACCGTGACCTCGTCGAGGCGGTTGACGAGCGCGGCCATCTCCTCGTCGTCGAGCTTGCGGAAGAGGGGCCGCGGCGGCGGCAGGGCGCGGCCGGCCGGCAACGCGCGGGGGGCCCAGGGCAGCGCGTGGACCGAGCCTTCCTCGCCGAGGTACTCGTGCAACTGCTGCGCCGAGAAGGGGAGGAAGGGCGCCGTCAGCACGCGCAGGGCGGC
>JADYYO010000300.1 GCA_020853615.1 Thermomicrobiales bacterium | reverse complement strand
GGCGATGGGTGTGTCAGCCGTCCTTCGTATTGCCTCATCGCTCTTTGCCCCCA
Organism: Thermomicrobiales bacterium; assembly: GCA_020853615.1. Taxonomy (GTDB): domain Bacteria; phylum Chloroflexota; class Chloroflexia; order Thermomicrobiales; family UBA6265; genus JACCXM01. Next base: position 5,741 of record JADYYO010000300.1, on the reverse strand, counting down.
GCACCCATCACCCATGACCCATGACCACGCTTGACGAGCGGGCGAGCGAGCTGTGCGCGGCTCCCGCCGGCTGCGCGTTCCTCCTGGTCGTGGAGGAGTCGGGGCTGTCACCGGCGGCCGCCGCGGAGCCAACCGCCGCCGCCCAGATCGCCGCGGTTGCCGTGGCCGAGATCAGCGTCTGGCACGGGGCGCATGAGCGGGTGGTGGCGATGGCGCTGGAGCATGGCCCCCGCCTGCTCGACCTGGCGCGGGCAGTCCTCACTGCGCCCGCCGCGCTGCACTGGTTCGGACCGCTCGATCGCCACGCGCAGCAGTGGGCCACGGCCTCGGCAATGGCAGGGGCAGTGCCTATGCCTCGCGCTCCCGCGCGAATTCCCACACGATGGGAGCGCTACGCGCACAAGCCGGACTGGGGCCTCTGGACCTCGACTATCCTCGGCAGCAGTGGCGCCACGTCGTTCCTGGAAGGCGTGGCGTTCGGCGCGGGAGATCTCGGCCTCTTCCGCGACGATTTCGCGCCGGCGATCGCCCGCTTCCGCCTCGATGTCGCCCCGGCGGCGCGCGTCTTCGAGATCGACGGCCCCCTGGACTGGCATCGCCTCTGCCTGCGCTACCCGGCCGCGTACGACGAGGGGCAGATCGTCCCCGACTGGTCAGCCGTCGCTGCGGAATGGGATGGCGTCCACCTCAGCCTGGGCGGGTTGCTGACGTCGGAGCAGGTGCGGCGCGAGGCCGAGGGAGGCTGGACAATGCATTGGGGCTGGGACGCCGAGCAGACCGTCTGGCTGCGCGACGTCTTCGACGCCATCGAGCGTCTGCCCGACCTCCGCGCGCTGCCTGATGCCCCTCCCGATTGGCTCACCTGGCCCACGGCGCTCTGGATCAAACCAGGACCGGATACGTGGCCGTGGCTCGTGTCGATTAGCCCGGGCGGGGGATGATGGGTGATGGAGTCATAGGGCGTTGGGTCGTTGATGTCGGATGGCAGATGGCTGATGATGGAAATACCGTCCACGCCGCCCCGTCTTCCCATCACCCATCACCTATGACCCATCACCCCCGTTCACCCCGAAACGCGCCCCGCGCGTCGCGCGTTCACAGGGATGATGCGCGCAACCCGCTGGCGCGCGTGCCATCGCGCGTGTGGCGCGTCCGTTCGCCAATCCCCGCTCGGAAAGGTCATTCATGAAGCGACTCATCATCGCGGCCCTCGGCCTCGGTCTCTGTCTGGGGGGAGTGGGCGTCATCGAGGCGCGGGCGCAGAACGGTCCGTACGTCTACGACGATGCCAGCGGTACGGACGGCGCCTCCTGTACGGCCTCCGGCCCGTCGGATGGCCAGGTGGTCCTCTGCAAGGATCTGCGCCCGGGCCGGGGGGTGACGGTGGTCAACCCGGGAGCACAGCCAGCGCCCGCCACGACGAAGCGCGAGCCGACGCCCAAGGCAGCTCCCGACGCGGAGCCCGCGCCCGAATCAACCGGGACGGCCGCTGCCGAGGGGGACCTGGACGGCGACAACTACCCGGACGCGGTCGAGCCGGACCTCGGCCTCGATCCCAAGAACCCGGACACGGATGGCGACAATGTCGCCGACGGCGACGAGATCAATATCTACGGCACTGATCCCCTCAACCCCGACACCGACAACGACGGCCGCTCCGACGGGGAGGAGCTCTTCGCCACCCACACCGACCCGCTCGTCTGGGACGACTTCAGCACCGATGCTGCCACCGCGCCCTGATCGGGGAATGAGCGTCGTCACGGCCTGCCCTCAAGAAACCTTCACCCCCGCCGCCACCCAGCGGGCGCCCGGCCTGTGCGCAGGGCGAGGGGAGGGCTGACGTCGAGCCGGCGTGACAGACCGGAGGTCTTTCACCCGGATTCCGTAGAACGCGTTGGTCGGGGCGATGCCTGCATCGCCCGCGTTCCAGGCCGACAGGCAACCGATGGGCAACGGCGTTTGCACGGGGGCGCGATCGCGGCGGATCGGCCCGGGCGACGCCTGCGTCGCCCCTACGGCCCCAACACCCCATCACCCCCGTTCACCTGCCCAGCAACCGCTCGATCTCTGCCGAGCTCATCGCGCTCGAGGCGAACTGGAAGCTCCCCTGCGCGGCCATCTCGCGGGCGGCGGCGACGAAAGCGCCGAGGGCGACGCGGGAGAGGAGCGCGCCGACGCTGATCCGCTTGACGCCTGCCTCGGCCAGCTCCGCGAGGGTGAAGCCGGCGTTCGGCCAGGCGAGGACGTTGACCGGCTTGCCGACGGCAGCGCAGACGGTGCGGACTGTCTCCAGGTCGCGCAGGCCCGGCGTGTAGAGGACATCCGCGCCCGCCTCCCCGTACGCCTGCAGGCGGCGGATCGTGTCGTCGAGATCGTCACGGCCCCGAATGAGGTTCTCGCACCGCGCCGTCAGGACGAAGTCGTCTGGCAGGCCCCGGCTCGCCTCGGCCGCGGCCCGCACGCGCGCGACGGCGAGATCGAAGGGGTAGATCGGGTCGCGGTCATCGCCGGTATAGTCCTCGATCGAGCCGCCGGCCAATCCCGTCTCCGCGGCGGCGCGGATCGTCTCGGCCACGCTCTCCGGGCTGTCACCGAACCCCTGCTCCAGGTCGGCCGAGACGGGGAGATCGGTCGCCGCGACGATGGCGCGGCAGTGGGCAAGGACATCCCACGGCGAGACGGCCCCATCGGGGAGGCCGAGCGAGAAGGCCATCCCGGCGCTCGTCGTCGCCAGCGCCTCGAAGCCGAGGCTGGCCAGGATGCGGGCCGTACCGGCATCCCACGGGTTCGGAATGATGAAGGCGCCCTCCCGCTCATGCAGCGCGCGAAATGCCGCTCCCTTGCTCATCGCTCATTCCCCTTTCCGGATCGCTCCAGTGAGCGCCCAAATCGTGATCGTGTCATGCTGAGGAACGATGCCTCTCGGCGCAGGGGACGCGATGGTCCGGGGAGCCGAGATCCTTCGCTGCGCTCAGGATGACACCTTCCTGCTCACTCGCGAAGGCGACCGCGCAGCAGCGCCACGGGGCAGGTGAAGGCGCCGTCCGGCTCGATCCGCAGCGCCTTGCGGGCGGAGGCGGGCGCCCGCGCGAACAGCTCCTGGATCGCCGCGGCGATGGCCGGCGGCGTCCGCATCCGCTCCACCCACGAGGCGAAGGGGAGCCGCAGCGGCCATTGCCCCAGCTCCTCGGCCGCGAGCCCTGCGGCCTCCAGCATCGCCGTCCACTGGGCGACGGTGTGATCGCGGACATGTGACGGGTCGCGCAGCACCTCGGCGGCGTTGAGGAGGGTGTCGGTCGCCAGGTCGCCGGGCGAGACAACGTCGACCAGCAGCAGCCGTCCGCCTGGCTTCAGCACGCGCGCCCATTCGCGAGCGGCGGCTTCCGGCCGGGGGAAGTGGTGCGCGGCGTAACGGCTGGTGACCAGGTCGAAGGCGTCGTCCGGGAAGGGGAGGCGTTCGGCGTCGGCCTGAATGAACGTCACATTGCCGATCCCCCGCTCCTCGGCCAGACGGCGGCCCGTCTCCAACATCGCCTCGGTCAGGTCGACCGCCACCACCTCGGCGACGCGCGGCGCGAAGGCCAGCGCCGTGTGCCCAGCTCCCGCGCCGACGTCGAGCGCGCGCTCGTCGCCCCGCGTCGCGGCCGCCTCGAGCATGGCGGCCAGATCCGGCCCGCCGACATGGACGCTGCTCGTCGCGTAGGCCGCCGCCACCGGCCCGAACTGCCGGCGTACCGATTCCTGAACGTCCATCCGGCTTCTCCCGCCTGCTCCATTCGCGGGCAACACCGCGAGCCGCGCGCTCGAACAGTCTATGCCAGATGACAGCGGTTGCCGGGCGCAGCGCCGTGGCCCAGCGCGCCGCCAGCGCGAGCTGATCAGATCCCGGACACAGATCGGACTGCGATTTCGAACAGAATGCGTCGTTTCATTCGCATTAGTGACATGTCAGGGTGAGGCGGCGGGAACATTTCGTCATTGCGTGATTGCTGGTGGTTGCTGGCCTCGCGCTGGGGAGCGTGGCGTTCCGATCGGAAGCGATCTCGTTATCGGGCGGTCGCCCTTCCTGTCCGGCAACACACGGCAACGTCAATGGGATTCCCACGCCCGCGTCGAGGCGCGAACCAGAAGGAGGGCGGGCCATGCGTGATCTGGAGCAGGGCGCTCGGGCTCGTGGGGGGCATGGTCACCTCAGCCGGCGGCAGGTGGTGCGGGGCGCGGCCGCGCTCGGCCTCGCGACCCCGCTCCTCGGTGGCAGGCGAGCGACGCCGACCGTCGCCGCGCAGGACCAGCCGATCACGCTTCGCTTCGCGGGCTGGATCGGCATGGAAGAGTCGACGGCCAAGCAATTCCAGCACATGGTCGAGCTCTTCACCGCCAGGCACCCCAATGTCACGATCGAGTACGAGGGGATCGCCTGGGAGAACACGCGGCAGCAGCTCCTGCTGGAGGCCTCGGCGGGGAATCCGCCCGACGTCGCGCAGGTCACCGCGCCGTGGATCGGGCAGTTCGCCTACTCCGGCGCCATCGAGCCGCTGGAGACGCTGGCGGCCGACCTCATCCCCGACTACGTCGACGGCGTCATCGACTCGTACACCTTCCCCGTCGCCGACGGCACGGCGCACACCTGGCGGCTGCCCTGGGTCGGAGTCCACGCCGCCGCCTTCTACAACACGGCGCTCCTCGAGAAGGCGGGCGTCGACCCGACGAAGCTGCCCCAGACGATCGACGAGTTCGACACGATGGTGCGCGCCGTGGCGGCGCTCGGGCAGGACGAGCAGGGGAACGCGATCTGGGGCTTCACCACCGCGACCGACCGCTCCGAACTGACCGCGAACATCTTCAACCAGTGGCTCTTCAACTTCGGCGGCGATGTCCTCGATGGCGACGACGCCGTCTCCATCGACAACGAGGCGGGCGTCGCCACCCTGAGCGATCTCAAGCAACTGGTCGACGACAAGGTGGTGCCGGCCGGCTTCGCCTTCCGCGACACCTACAACCTGATGGTCAACTACCAGACCGGCGGCTTCACCGACGGCTCCTACGCGCGCGACGTGCTGCGCATCACCAGCGGCAAGGGGGAGGCGTTCCAAGGACTTCGCGGTCGCCTACGTGCCAACCTCCCTCTCCGACCCGGAGAACCCCGCCCAGCACAAGACGATCTTCCACCACCACACGCTCGTCCTCTTCGCGCAGAGCCTGCACAAGGAGATGGCGTACGAGTTCATGAAGTTCCTGAGCACCGACCCGGAGTCGACGCTCTACTACGCGCAGGGGAGCAGCCTCTTTCCGCTCTACCAGCCGGCGCTGCAGGATCCGTTCTACTCGCAGGACGACTACGCGAAGACTTTCGATGAGGAGGCGTTTATTGACCGCTATTTGCGTCGGAATTCAGATTCAGCAGCAGCACGCCACCTACCGACAGATTCGGCGCGCGTGGCAGGCGGTCGACGAGAGCGGCGCCGACACCCTCTTCAACTGGGACCACTTCTTCCCCCTCTCGGGCGATCCGGATGGGACGCATCTCGACAACTGGTCGGCCCTTGGGGCGATGGCGGAGGTGACGGAGCGAGTCGAGATCGGCTGCCTGGTCGCCGCGACTGGCTACCGCAACCCGAACCTGCTCGCCGACATGGCGCGCACCCTAGACCACATCTCCGCCGGCCGCTTCATCCTCGGCATCGGCGCCGGCTGGAACCAGCGCGACTACGAGGAGTACGGCTACGACTTCGGCACGGCGG
>JADYYO010000299.1 GCA_020853615.1 Thermomicrobiales bacterium | reverse complement strand
GACCGATACCGGCTTCGAGATCGCGCCGACGCTCGCGGCGGGGCGCTACCAGGTCACGGTCACGAATGCCGGGGAATCGGCCGAGAGCCATTTCGCGCTCGGCAAGATCCCCGACCGGATCACGGACACGCAGTACGCGGCATTCCTGCAAGCCCAGGACGATACCGCTGATCTCCACTTCGACGAGATCGCTTTCGTCGGCGTGCCCGATTGGCCCGCCCCGGGAGGGAGCACCTCTGGCGTCATCGATCTCGAGCCGGGGCGCTACTTCCTCGTCGACCCGATCAGCGGCCGGGAGCCCGTCACCCTAAGGGTCGAGGGCGAGTTCGCGCAGACCGCGGACCCGCCATCGGACCTGACGGTGGAGCTGCGCGAGATGACGATATCTCTGCCAGATCATCCGTTACCGAGCGCGCCCGCGCGCTGGAAGATCACGAACACGGGCGGGATGAGCCACGAGATGGCGCTGCTGCCCGTCTCGCCCGACCTGACGGCGGACCAGTTCGAGCACACGCTGCAGGTGCTCATGAGCCTCCCCGAGGACGCGACGCCGCCCCCGGACCTGCCCGCGTTCACCTATCAGCCGATCGCTGCCATCGGCATTCTGGCTCCCAGGCACACGAGCTGGCTCGATCTCCACCTCGCGCCCGGCCGCTACGTGGCGGTCTGCATGATCCCCTTTGGCACCGGCTATCCCCACGTCATGGATGGGATGTACCGATTTGTCGAGGTGGAGTAGGAAGGAACGATCTCCGCAAGGTATCGCGGACAACAGCCTCCTGTTGTCAGGAGATTTCGGCGTCAACGCTCCCTTCTCCCTGCGCACAGGGCCGGGCACCCCCTGGGTGGCGTTGGGGATGAGGGTCGTTCGGCACGCGACGATCGGTTTCGGAAGCATCCGGCAGTTTGACAATCAGTCGTCAAAAGGAGGACCCGATATGTTTCGCCGCCCACGCTCGCTTCTCGTCGCCGTTCTGCTCCTGATGTGCGTCGTCGTGCCGATCGCCGCCGCGCAGGAGGCGACCCCGGAGTTGGGGCCGGAGTTGCCGCCGGGCGTCAGCGCCGAGTTCCTGGGCGGGGCGCCGATGCCAGAGTTGCCCGCCAACCCGGGCGTAGTCGTGCTGGTGCGCCTGACCATCGAGACGGGCGCTGCCCTGCCCGCGGACCCGAACGATCCGACCGCGGCCTTCATCGTCGTCGAGTCCGGGGCGTTGACGCTCACATCGCAGGGGCCCATCACCGTGAGCCGGGCCTCGGAGGCGGAGTTCCGCTTCGAGCCGGTCGCGGAGAAGACCGCGGTGACGCTGACCACGGGCGATGCGGTCTCCGTCGGGCCGTTCCAGGGGACCGAGGCGCGCAACGACGGCGACGTGCCGGCCGTCTTCCTCCTCGTCAACATCCTGCCCGCCGGGATGGCGGGGGAGGCAACTCCCGCCGCCTCGCCCGCCCCGTAGCACGAGACCGGCAACGCACGGTCCGCCTCCGTGGGCCGGGCGCTGCCATTTCGAGCCAGGGCGCGGCGCGGGATGCGAGCGGCACGGGCGACGGCCCGGCGCTATGATCCAGGTGGGAGTGATCGTCGATGACGATGGCGCGGACGCATCTGATAGCAACAGCGCTCTTCGTCGCCTGCGTCGCGCTGGCCGCGGCGACCTACGTGCTGCTGGCCATGAGCTGGATGACGCCCGGGTACGCGCGGACCGAGAACGAGACGTTCTGGCTCTCGACCTGGCCCGCCCTCTTCCTGGCCTACCCGCTCGTCGGCGCCCTGGTCGCCGCTCGCCAGCCTGGGAACGCCGTCGGTTGGCTCTTTTGCGCGGTTGGGCTCCTGTGGCAGCTCTCCTTCGTCGCCGGCGCCTATGCGGCCTATGCGCTCAAGGCGCACCCTGGCGCGTTGCCAGCCGCGATGACCGCCAACTGGTTCCAGTCGTGGGCGTTCTTCCCCGCGCTCGGCCTGACTCTCGTCTACGTGCCGCTCCTCTTCCCGAGCGGCCATCCGCCGGGGTCGCGCTGGCGCGTCGTCGCCTGGACCGGGGCGATTGGGATCACCCTGGTCACGACGCTCTTTGCCTCCGAGCCGGTGCTGAACGATGGCATCGGTGGGTTCCCCAATCCCTACGCGGGGGTGCTTCCCGAATCGCTGGCGACGGTCTGCGCGCTGATCGGGTTTCCTCTGACCCTCGGCAGCGCGATCGCGGCGGCGGTCTCCATGTCGCGGCGGCTGCGACACTCACGCGGGGTCGAGCGCGAGCAGCTGAAGTGGATCGCCTTCGCCGCCACGATCCTCGCCGTCGCTTTCGCTTGCCACCTGGCGCTGTCGTTCAGTGGCCTCGGCGATCGCATCGCTTGGTATGGCGTCCTCTGGGGGATGGCGCTCTGCGGCATCCCGGTCGCCGCCGGGATCGCCATCCTGCGCCGAGGGCTGTTCGACATCGACCTGGTCATCAACCGGACGCTGGTCTACGCGATCCTGACCCTCGTCGTTGCTGGCGGCTACGTTCTCGTTGTCGCTGGCGCGGGCGCCCTCTTCCGCGCCGAGGGCGGGGTCATCCTGCCGCTGCTCGCCACGGGCCTCGTCGCCGTCGCCTTCCAGCCGCTGCGCGCGCGGGTGCAGCGCGGCGTCAACCGCCTCCTCTACGGCGAACGGGACGACCCCTACGCGGTCCTCTCCCGCCTCGGCCACCAGCTCGAGGCGACGCTCCCCCACGAGGAGATGCTGCCGGCGATCGTGCGCACGATGACGGAGGCGCTGCGCCTCCCCTACGCGGCCATCGCCCTGCAGGGGAGCGCCGGACCCGTGATGGCGGCTGCCGCGGGGAAGCCCGTGGCCGGCATCGTCCGCTTCCCGCTCGTCTATCAGGCCGAGCCGGTCGGGGAGCTGATCGTCGGCCCGCGCGGCCCCGGCGAGGCCTTTGGCCCGGCCGACCGGCGGCTGCTGGAGGATCTGGCCCGGCAGGTCGGCGTCGCCGCCCATGCCGCGCAACTGACCGCCGACCTGCAGCGCTCGCGGCAGCGGCTCGTCTCGGCGCGGGAGGAGGAGCGCCGTCGGCTGCGCCGCGACCTCCACGACGGCCTCGGCCCGCAACTTGCCGCCCTGGCGATCCAGGCCGGGGCGCTGCGCTTGCTGATCCAGCAGGACCCAGCCGCCGCCGAGGCGCAGGCCGGCGAGCTGCGCGTCGAGCTGAAAGCAGCGGTCGCCGATATCCGGCGCCTCGTGCATGGGCTGCGGCCACCAGCGCTCGACGAGCTCGGTCTGGTCGGCGCGCTCCGGCAACGCGCGGCGACGTATGGCGCTGGCGGCATCCACCAGACGAGCGATG
>JADYYO010000298.1 GCA_020853615.1 Thermomicrobiales bacterium | reverse complement strand
CGGGTCGTCATCGAGCTTGCGACGCAGATTCGCGACATAGACCTCGACGATGTGCTCGTCGTAGGCCCGGTCGCCCCAGACCCGGTCCAGCAACTCGCCGCGCGTGAAGACGCGCCCCGGGTACTCGGACAGCACCGCGAGAAGCTGGAACTCGCGCGGGGTCAGCGGGACCGGCTCCCCGCCTCGGGCCACCTCGAACCGTGCACGGTCGATCATCAGATCGCCCAGCGTTTGCGCTGGCGGGCATCCATCATCCGGGCTGAACGTCCCGTGGGGCCGGCGCAGAAGTGCTTTGACCCGGGCCACCAGTTCCCGCGGGCTGAAAGGTTTGGTGACATAGTCGTCGGCGCCAACGCTGAGCCCGATGATGCGATCGACCTCGTCGGCTCGCGCGGTAAGCATCAGGACGTAGGCGTCGGAGAATTGACGCAGTCGCCGGCAGACCTCGATGCCGTCAAGCCCGGGGAGCATGACGTCGAGCACGATCACCTCGGGTCGTGCGGTGCGGACCATCGCAAGGGCCGTCAGCCCGTCGCCCGCGGTGAACACCTCGTGCCCTTCCTGGCGCAGGTAACCGGCAACGAGTTGCACCAGGGGCGGCTCGTCGTCGACGATCAGGATGCGAGCCATTGGGTTCGTCTCCAGTCCACATCCAGCGCGCTGCCGGCGCCGCGCTGCTCACGCTCCGCCCGCCAGAACTGTACCCGCTTGACGATCCCGGATGAGCCGCTGCGTATGCCTGAGCCGCGTCACCCGCGCCGGGCACGGCCCCTTCTTACCAGACGCTCAGCAGCCTCTCAGATCCGCCTCAGTTCTGTGCCGTAGCCTGCGACAGGCGGCGGGGGGAGCGTGCGCTAACGGACGCTGATCCGGGCGGACGCCCGGATCGAGACGAAAGGGAAACCGATGAACGCCCACATGGAGCAGCGTCTGCGAAGGACATTGCGCGCCGAGGCATCCCGGCGTGCCGTCGTGCATGGCCTCGGAGCCGCCAGCGCTGGCGCCCTAGCCCTCCTCGGCTCCAGCCGGCCGGCTGTCGCGCACGGTACGGAGGACGTCGCGCGGCAGGCGATCGATGCCGTCAATCAGGCCCTCGCCACTGGAGATACGAGCGGACTCGATGCCGTCTTCGCTGCCGGCCTCCAGGGCCATCCACCGCACACGTCGCTGGCCACCGGTGAGCCATTCACGCACGACCTGGACGGTCTGAAAGCAGCCTTGCAGGAAATGCGGCACTTCTTCCCCGATTCGCGGTTCCTCATCGACGACCTGATTGTCCAGGGGGACAAGGCCGCGGGCCGGGTCACCTTCCGCGCCACGCCCGACCCGACCGCCTTCGGGTTGCCGGAGGCGGCGGCGCAATCGGTCGAGGTGGGCGGCGTCATCTTCGCGGGCATCGCGGAGGACCGCGTTGTCGAATTCTGGGCCTACTTCGATCAAACGGAACTGATGGCGCTTATCGGGATGGCCACCCCGGCGGCCATCGGCGGCGAACCGACAGCCCGCGCCGTGGAGATCGACGGCGCGGGAAGCTATTTCGACGTGATCCCGGCCGACCTCGCCGCCATGCTGCCGGGGAAGACCTTTCCCCTGATCAACGTCCACGTGCCCTACGAGGGGGAGATCGCGGGCACTGACCTCTTCATCCCCTTCGACCAGATCGGGCAACGCCTCGACGAGCTCCCGGACGATTCCGCCGTGCGCATCGTCCTCTACTGCCGATCGGGCAGGATGAGCGTCACTGCCGCCGAGACGCTGGTCCGGCTCGGCTACACGAACATCTGGAATCTCGCCGGTGGCATGATCGCCTGGGAGCAGGCCGGCTATCCGCTGGCGCATAGGCCCCGGTGAAGGGCTGCCCGCCTGCCGGCAGGGCGCTGCCGCGCGGCTGACGCGCGGCGCCTCACCCAGGTGGGGCGCCGCGGGCGCCTTCACTCCGCCTGGAGAAGCGCCACGGCCCCATGCGCCGCGTGCCCGAAGGCGTGGTTGACCGCCGGATAGAGCCCGGGCTCGTCGAGGGTAAACTCGACCGCGGCACTGTCCCCCGGTCCGATCGTCACCGACTGCAAGCCAAACAACGCATTCTTCGGGTTGGCATTGACGCAGACGCGGTCGAAGACCGTCCCCACGACGTGGAAGCTCGACCAGACGTTCGGCCCGGCGTTGACGACGAAGATCCGCACCGGTTCCCCGGCCTTGACCTCGATCGGGTTCTCGACGTACTGGTTGGCATGTCCGTTGAAGACCACGTAGTCCATCGCGCCCGCGCCCAGCATCCTCTCGTAGTCGGGCACCTTGACGCCGTTCTCGCCGTCCTTCAGGTAGAAGTCGCTCTGGACGAAGACGAGCTCCTGTGCCTCGGGCCACCCCTCCCGCGGGTCGACGATCATCGCCCCGTACATCCCCGCCCCGATGTGCATCAGGATCTGCGGCGTGCCACAGTGGTACATGAAGGCGCCGGGGTGCTTCGCGACGAAGGACCACTCCAGCTCCTCCCCCGGCATGATGGTGCGGAAGCTCTTGTCCGGGGGCGTCTTGGCCGAGTGGAAATCGAGCGAGTGGTGTGCGTTGGCCCCTGCGTCGACCCGGAACGTGATGTCAACGGTATCTCCCTCGACCACGCGGAAGGCGCGCCCTGGGATAGTGTCGTCGAAACACCAGGCCGCGCACGCCACGTCCTCGGCAACGTACTGGACGACGTCCCGGGCCACCAGACTGAACGCCTTCGAGCCCGCCTCGACCGGCGCGAGCCGCGGATCATAGCGTTGGAACGGTTGGACCGGCGCGTTGGCAGCCGGCGCTTCGGTGTGCTCGCCGGTCGCCGCCTCCCCATGACCTCCCCCGTCATCACCATGCTCGTCCTGCGCGGCCGCCATCCCGGGCAAGAGGAACGGCAGCGTCAATCCAAGGCCGGCGGCGGCGCGCAGCAATACCCGGCGGTCCGTTCCCGGAACCGCACCCGCTCCGGCCATCGTCCAACCGCGGCCGGCATCGACGCCTCGCGTCGCATCCATCAAGCACCTCCGGAATCATCGGGGAGCATCCGCTGCCCCCGCGCTGCAACCCAGGATGCCGCGCTACGCTGAGGGACGGCTGAGCCAACCCTAAGACGAATCTGAGAGCCGCGGCGCGGGATCCCTATCATTGGCCTGGACGATGCATCGTTCTCGCCTCGAGCCACGCGCGGGATCCCCGTCTCAGCGGCTTCTCAGGATCGGCTCAGGCTCGCCTCAGCCGCCAGGCGCACGGTGGAGCTAGCGGGCAGCCGCGCGATCAGGCGGCGTTCGGACAAACAGAGCGAGGATTGGCGATGATGAATGGTTGGGGCATGACCGGCTGGGGTTGGGGTTGGATGACGATCTGGTGGCTGCTCGCCATCGTCATCATCGCGCTGCTGGTGGCCGCCGCGCTCCGGAACTCCTCCGGTGCGCGGAGTGCCGAGTCACCCGACTCGGCCCTGGCCGTGCTGCGCAGGCGGTACGCGGCGGGCGAAATCGACGAGGCGGAGTTCCGCCGGCGCCGCGCCGAGCTGGAAGGCGTGCGAGAGGAGGATCTCCGATGATGAGGGTCGCTTCCCCTCCTGACGCTGAACACGTCCCTGTTCAGCAGCGAGCCCTGATCCGCATCCTCGACTTCTCCTGCGCCGGTGAGAGCGCCGGACTCGAACGGCGGCTGCGACGCGTTGCCGGGGTCAGCAGCGTGACGGTCAACCCGCTGACCGAGACGGCCTATGTCACCTTCGATCCCGGGCGAACCAACGTGGCCGAGCTGGAATTCGTCGCGACCGCGGCAGGCTATCGCGTACAGTAGTCTGGGCGACGCGACGCCTGTGGCCCGCCCCGTCACGGGTGCCTGTTCTGGTCGCCTGGCCACATTCCTGCGCCGGCAACGACAGCGCGAATTCGCGGTTCATCCTGATCCCCGCGAGGATGTCGCGATCGGGGATGACTTGACATGACGCCGCTTCAGCAGTACGTCGTGATTGCCTGTCTACTCGTCGGGGCGATGGGTCTGGCACTGACCCTTCTTCTCCTCGCCCGCGCGGTCGGCAAGACGCGGCAGGAGCCGGGCAAGGACGTCCCCTTCGCCGGCGGCACCCTCTCTCCGGAGCCGGTCTGGGTGCGCTATCACGTCCGCTACTACGGGGTCGCCCTCCTCTTCCTCGCCTTCGACATGGAGATGGCGTTCATGTACCCGTGGGCGGTCGTCTATCGGGAGCTCGGCCTGCCGGCTCTCCTCGACATGGGCGTCTTCCTCTCCGTCCTCTTCCTCGGCATCCTCTACGGTTGGAGCGAAGGAGCGCTGCGACGACAGTGAACGGAGCGCGCGCCGGGGTACTCACGTGGCCACGCCGCCTGCTCTCGCGGGCGATCGCGCACGACCTCGCGGCGTTCGTCATCCCTGACGTGCGCCTCGTGCGCGCGGCCGGCCTCGATCCGGAGGCGGCCGGGCTTGCGCTCGCCACCACGCCCCGGCACGCGACGCTTCTCCTCCTCGTCGGTCCGGTCCCGGATCGGCTGGCCGCGGCGGCGAGCGTGACGTACGCGCAGATGCCGCGGCCGCGGTCCATCCTCGCTGTGGGCGTCTCCGCGGTTCCTGGCCTGCCGGAACCGGACGTCGTTACGCGGCTCGACCAGGGCGCGCTGCGCGCGGCCGTCGTGGAGGTGCGCCGCCGGCTGGCCGCAGGCGCCTTCTCCCCGGAGGCTCCCGTGTTCGAGATCACGGCGGTCGAGACGCGCACGGAGTACGTCTGCCCCATGCACCCGGAGATCGTCCGCCCTGAGCCGGGCTCGTGCCCCATCTGCGGCATGGACCTCGTCCCCCGCGAGACGGTCGGTCCCACGGGTCTCTCCGGGCATGACCACCCGAGCCCGGCCGATCACGCCGCGCCCGCGCCCCGCGTCAGGGACAGCGACCCGACGGCATTCACCTGTCCCATGCATCCCGAGGCGCGAGCCGCCGCTCCCGGTCGCTGTCCCATCTGCGGGATGCGCCTCGTGCCAGCCTCGTCCGTGACGGACCACGCCGCGCGCGAGCACGAGCCAGGCTCGATGGCCGAGCACGGGCGACACGAGCGAGCAGAAGTCCAGCGCGGCGCACATGGCGATCATGGGCCGCGGCGCGCGGGACACGAGGCGCCGGCTGCCGGCGACGCGCTGGCTCATGGGCACGGGGTAGAGCGTGGGGCAACGGGTCAAGATGCCACGAACCACGCGGCGATGGACCACGGCGAACACCATGGCCACGTCTCGCCTCCTCCGGCAGATGACGAGCGCGTCGCGCCCGCGCCGGCGATCGGTCACACCGCGATGGAGCACGGCGACAGGGGCCACGACACAATGAACCACGCGGCCCACGGTGGCGGGTTCATGTCGATGGTGGCCATGACCAGGGATCTGCCGCGCAGCGACGATGGCCTGCCGATGGAGTGGATCGACGTCCCGTTCGGCCCGCTCTTTCCCGGATTGCCGGGGGGCCTGGACCTGACCTTCACGCTCGACGGCGACGGGGTAGCGCGAGCGGTGGTGACCGAGGCGACGGCGCGCGGGCTGGAGGCCACCTGGGCCGGCCCGGCCTCGACCTTTCCGGGCCGGCTGGCGCACCTCGACCCGCTCGCGCCCGTCGCCTACCGCCTCCTCGCCCGGATGGCCCTCGAAACCGTCGCTGGCGCGGCGGTCGATCCGGCGATCGCCACCATGCGCATCCGGGAGGCCGAGTGGGAACGGATCGTCAACCACCTTGGGTGGCTGGCCGAGTTCGGCTTCCTGATCGGTGACCAATGGCTCGCCGCGAGCGCCGCGACCCTCCAGGTTGCCGCGGCGCGCACGGGGGCGGCGGGCCCAGGCGCGCTCATCGGCGCGATGCGGCGGTTCGTCGCGCGCGTCCCGCGCGTGCCGCTCCTCGACCGCCGGCTGGAAGGCATCGGTGAGAGCGCGG
>JADYYO010000297.1 GCA_020853615.1 Thermomicrobiales bacterium | reverse complement strand
CTCACTCCCGCTCGAAGACGATGTCCTGCGCCCCTTCCCAGAGGCACTGCTTGCCGATGGTCGCCAGGTGCGCGTTCCCCTCGACGACGGTCAGGAAGTGGTTGCCGGCGAGCTGCCCCATCTTCGAGGCGAAGCAGCAGGAGCCGTAGGGGAAGAGGATCTCCGTCTCGCTGTAGCCCCCGGGGTAGAGGAGAATCTGCCCCGGCGCCGGGTAGCTGGTGGCGTTCTCGAAACCGATCCCGAAGTCGAAGTCTCCCAGCGGAATCCAGGCCGACTCGCCGCTCCAGCGGACGTGGATGATCTTGTTCCGGAACGGCAGCCGCTCCAGAAAGGCGGCGCACGTCTTCGGGGCCGCCTCCTGCTCCAGCTCCGCCACGAAGGTGTAAGCCCCGGCCGTGATCCGCAGTCGCTCGCTCATCTCCCTCTCCCGTTCCATCGCCCGTTGGGCATAATCCCTGCGTGCCGCGCAGTGTAGGCCGAAATCGCCCGCGATCAGGGAGGGTTGACATGATCGAACGTCATGAACGAGGAGAGACGCTTCCCCCGGAGCGGCGGAAGGCGCTCGCCATCGGCGCCTTCGCCGTCGGGGCGACCGCGTTGGGCGCGCTGGCGATCGGGGCGCTGGCGATCGCCCGCCTCGGCATCGGCCATCTCTCTGTCAAGTACAGCCGGTTCGGCACGCTGAAGGTCGATGATCTCACGGTGAAGCGGCTGCGTGTCGCCGAGCTGATCGTCGAGCCGGAGGAGGGGTGAGCGGAGCGCCGAACGACCCTCACCCCCAGCCCCTCGCCCTGAGCGCAGGGCGAGGGGAGGGTTGACGTCGAAATAAAGTGACAGCAGGAAATCTCGCCCCTCAACGCTTCGCCGCCGCGCAGGGCGTTCCGAGATCGTCACGCCATCTCGCCGCAAGCTCCCCTCGCCCTGCGCACAGGGCGAGGGGCTGGGGGTGAGGGTTTCTCGCGGGGTTGGGGTGAGAGCTTGTCGTCCGGACCCCTGAGCCCAGTTACCCCGCGGCGACCGCCTCGACCCGCGCTTCCGCCTCGGCCGCGCGCACTGCCGCCAGCACCCGCTCCGGCGTGAAGGGCTGCTCGGTCATCCAGACGCCGGCCGCGTCGTGGATGGCGGCAGCGACCGCCGGCAGGAAGGGGACCAGCGGCATCTCGGCGACGCCGCGCGCCCCGAACGGGCCTTGCGGATCGGCCAGCTCCATCACCACCGGCACGATCTCCTCCGGCACGTCGAGCGCCGTCGGCAGGAGGTAGGTGCTCAGGTACGGGGTGAGGATGATGCCGTCGCGGCTCTTCAGCTCCTCCAGCAGCGCGTAGCCGATCGCCTGCGCCACGCACCCCTCGATCTGCCCCTCCACCTGCTGCCGATTGATCGCCCGGCCGACATCGTGGACGCTGATCACCCTGACGACGCGCGTCTGGCCGGTGAGGAGGTTGACCTCGACCTCGACGGCCTGCGCCGCGTAGCCGTAGCAGTAGTTCGGCAGGCCCGCGCCATCGTCGTCGGCGAGCATCGTCGTGGCGTTCGGGCGGAACTGGACCGTCGCCTCGACCCGCTCGTCGTCGGTCTGCCGGTAGCGCTCCAACGCCGCCGCCGCCGCGTCGTGGACGGCGCGGCCGCCCATCAGCGTCATGCGCGAGGCGGAGGCGCTGCCGGCGTTCGGCGCCTCGGCCGAGTCGTCGGTGATCATCGTGACTCGCTCCAGCGGCAGCTCCAGCGTCTCGGCCGCGATCTGGCGCAGGGCGAGGTGCGCGCCCTGCCCGACATCGGCCGCGCCGACACGGACCACCGCTCCTTCCGGCTCGCCGCGCCCCACGATCTCGACCGTCGCGGTCGACTGCTCGGGGTAGCCGAAGGAGTAGCCGAGGTTCTTGATCCCGGCGGCGATGCCGAAGCCGCGCCGCAGCCAGGGGCGCTCCGGGTCGCTCGCGCCGCCCGTCGCCGTGCCGCCGAAGCGGGCGGTCATCTCCTCGACGCAGCGCTCGAGGACCGGCAGCGCGCTCACCCCGGCGGGCAGTGGCTGCTGCGTCGGCTCGATATCCCCCTCGCGGTAGATGTTGCGCCGCCGCAGCTCAATCGGGTCGATGCCGAGGGCATGGGCGAGGCGGGTGACCATGCACTCCGAGGCGAACTGCGCCTGCGGCGCGCCGAAACCGCGGAAGGCCCCGCTCGGGATGTTGTTGGTGTAGACGACCTTCCCCTCGACCGCGATGTTCGGCACGTGGTAGACGCCGGAGGCGAAGAGGGTGGCGACCTTCGTCACCTCGACGCTTGTCGAGGCGTAGGCCCCGCCGTCGGCCAGCACCTCGGCCTCGACCGCCGTGATCCGCCCCTCGCGCGTCGCGCCCCAGCGGCAGCGGATGCGGAAGGGGTGGCGCTTGTGGTGGCCGGTGATCGACTCCTCGCGGCTCCAGACGATGCCGACCCGCCGCTGCAGCTTCCACGCGGCCAGCGCCAGCAGATGCTGGATGGAGAGGTCTTCGCGCCCGCCGAAGGCGCCGCCGATCGCGGCATAGCGGACGACAACCTGCTCCTCTGGCAGGCCGAGCATCACCGCGATCTGCCTCCGGTCCTCGTGCAGCCACTGCCCGGCCGTCTCGATCACCACCCGGCTGGCGCCATCGACGAAGGCGACGCCCGCCTCCGGCTGCAAAAAGGCGTGCTCCTGCCAGGAGGTGGCGAACTCCCCCTCCAGGACAACATCCGCCTCGGCGAAACCGGCCGCGACATCCCCTTTGCGGATCGGAACGCGCAGCAGCAGGTTCGTGCCCCGGCTCGCGTGGACCAGGGGCGCATCAGGCGACAGGGCCTCTCGCGGATCGGTGACGGCCGGCAGATCTTCGTAGGCGACGTTGACGAGGCTCGCGCCCCGCTCGGCCGCCTCCTCCGTCTCCGCGACGACGAGGGCGACCTTGTCGCCGGCGAAGCGGACCGTCTCGCCGCAGAGGACCGGCTGGTCGTTTTCGATCAGCCCGAAGGCGTTGAAGGGGACGTCGGCGGCGGTCAGAACGGTGACCACGCCGGGCACGGCCAGCGCGGGGGCGGCGTCGATGCCGAGGATGCGGGCGTGCGGCCGGCCGGCGAAGACGACCTTGAGCCGCAGCGTCTCGGCGTCGAGGAGATCGCCCGGGTAGCGTGCCTCGCCCGTGACCTTGGCCAGGGCGTCGTGGCGCGGCAGCGGTTGTCCGATCAAGCTGGTGCGGGTCATCATCGACCTCCCGCCGTCTGCACGGCATCGAAGATTTTGCGGTAGCCGGTGCAGCGGCAGATGTTGCCGCTGAGGGCGATCTGGATCGCGGGCAGGTCGGGCCGCGGCCGCTCCTCGAGGAGCTTGGCGCCGGCCATCAGCATGCCGGGGATGCAGTAGCCGCACTGCACCGCGCCGCACTCGACAAAGCTCTGCTGCAGGGGGTGGAGCGCGCCGGCGTCGCCGTGCGTCGCGGCCAGCCCCTCGATCGTGGTAATGCTGGCGTTGTGCGCCTGCGCGGCGGGGACGAGGCACGACATCACCGCCTGCCCATCGAGCCAGACGGTGCAGGCGCCGCACTCCCCCTCGGCGCACCCCTCCTTGGTCCCGGTCAACCCGGCCTCGTTGCGCAGGGCGTCGAGCAGGGTGCAGGAGGCCGATCGGCGCAGCTCCAGCGGTTGGCCATTGACGCGCGTCCGGATCGTGCCGGCGAACGGCTCGCCCGCGGGGGAGAGGGCATCGCGCACGCCGTCGCCGGTGTCGAGGAGGACCGGGTCGTCCGGGATGCCGTGCGGGGCGTCGCCTCGCCCGAGCGAGGCGAGCGCCTCGGCGAGGAGCCCCTGCAGCGTCTGCAGGCGGTAGGCGGCCGTGCCGCGCACGTCGTCGATCGGGGAGACGGCCTCCAGCGCGAGCCGGCTCGCCTCGGCGCAGACCTCCGGCGCGAGCGGCTTTCCGGCGAGGAACGCCTCGGCGGCCCCGGCGTGCACGATCGTCGGCGCCAGCGAGCCGAGGGCGATGCGTGCCTCCTGCACGACGTCGCCCTCGAGCGTCAGGACGACGGCGGCGTCGATCACCGAGATCGCCTGCGCCCGGCGCAGCCCCAGCTTGACGAAGCGGCCGCGTTGCACGATCCCTGATCCAGATGATCCGTCTGGCCCATCACCGTTCGGTAGGGGCACGGCATGCCATGCCCCATCCCCGGCCACAAAGTCTGTCACCATCGCCGGGAACCGAATCTCGCGGATCATCTCGTCCGGCTCCAGCGCGGTGCGGCGGAAGCCGAGATAGAACGCCTCGAGGGGCAGCCGCCGCTCGCCCCGCTCGCTGACGAGGATGACCTCGGCCCCAAGCGCGATGAGCGGGGTGATGGTGTCGTTGGCGGGGGAGGCGGTGACGAGGTTCCCGGCGATTGTCCCCCGCGCGCGGATCTGCGGCGCGCCGACCTCCCAGCACGCCTGCGCCAGCGGCAGCGCGCGCTCCCGGCAGAGCGGCGAGGCGACGACGTCGTTGTGCGTCGTCAGCGCGCCAAGCGAGATCATTCCGTCGTCGAGCGCGATGCGGCGCAGGCCGCGGATCGTGGTGACGTCGATCAGGGTCTCGGTCGGGCGCACCCCGCGCGAGAGCTCGACCATGACGTCGGTCCCCCCGGCCACGATGCGCGCGCGCCCCGCGTGCTCGCGCAGCAGCGCCAGCGCCTCGGGGAGCGTTTGGGGTTGGAAATAGGACTGCCACATAGATGCGACTCCATATCGACGTGCTGTAGTGATCTGCGAAGGGCGGTTCCAGCGCCGTGACGAATTCGCATGTGGTGACACGGCAACAGTGTCATCCTGAGCGAAGCGAAGGATCTCGGCTCCCCGGACGATCGCGTCCCCTGCGCCGAGATGCTTCGTTCCTCAGCATGACACAGCGTGGGCGCGCCGCTCTATGCCGGGCGCACTAGGCGACCGCGCGGTGCCCCGACTCTGTTGCCATCGACGGCGATGGTCTCGCCCCGCAGGATCGTGCGCCGGGGCCGGCCGGTGAACCGCTCGCCGGCGAAGGGATTCAGCCGGTGCCGGTCGTGCAGATCGCTCCGCTCAAGGGTAAACCGTTCGCCGGGATCGACCAACACCAGATCAGCGTCATGCCCCGGCGCGATCGCCCCTTTCCGCCCCAGTCGCAGCCGCCGCGCCGGCGCGCCCGCCACGGCATCGACGAGGAGCGGCAGCGGCAGCCCGCGCTCGACGCAGCCCGCCGAGTGGAGGGCCGTCAGCAGCGATTGGCAGCCGGCGATGCCGCCCCAGATGCGGAAGAAGTCGTCGCCCGTCTTCATCTCCGGCGGGGCGGGGGAGTGGTCGGAGGCGACGATCTGGATGTCGCCGGCGGCGAGCGAGCGCCAGAGCGCCGCTGTCTCGTCCCGCGCGCGGAGTGGCGGCGCGCACTTCAACGCCGCGCCGACGCGCTCCAGATCCTCATCGCAGAAGAGGAGGTAGTGGGGACAGGTTTCCGCCGTGACGTCGACGCCGCGCGCTCGCGCCTCGGCGATGGCGGCGATGCCAGCGCCGGTGCTGACGTGGACGACGTGGAGCGCGCAACCGGTCTCGGCGGCGAAAAGGATGGCGCGGGAGATCGCCTCCAGTTCGGCGATGGCCGGGCGCGAGGCGAGGTAGTCGCGCGCGCTGGTCCGCCCCTCGGCGCGAGCCCGCGCGGCGAGGGCGGCGGTGAGCGCGTCGCTCTCGGCGTGGACCGCGACCGGCAGCTCCAGCGCGGCTGCGCGGCGCATCCCCTCCAGCAGCGTCAGATCGTCGGCCGCGAGGAAATCGTCAATCCCCGAGTTCGCCATGAACGCCTTGAAGCCGATGACGCCCCGCCCCGCCAACTCCTCCATGCGGTCGAGGTTCTCCGGCGTCAGGCCGCCCCAGAGGGCGAAATCGACGCGGGACGACGCCTCGGCGGCGGTGCGCTTGGCGTCGAACGATGGGCCATCGAGCGTCGGCGGGTGCGCGTTCAGCGGCATCTCGGCGACGGTCGTCGTGCCGCCAACGGCGCAGGCCGCCGAGCCGCTGGCCCAGCCCTCCCACTCGGTCCGCCCCGGCTCGTTGAAGTGGACGTGGATGTCGACCGCGCCGGGGAGGACGAGGAGGCCGCGCGCGTCGATCTCCTCGCGCGCCGGGCCGGCGATCCCGGGCGCCACGTTGACGATTTCGCCGCCGGCGATCGCCACGTCGGCGATCTGCGCGCCGTCCGGCGTGACGACGTTGCCCCCGCGAACGATCAGGTCGTGCATCGTCATGCCCGGTCTGCCGCGAGCCCGTCGAGGAGCCGGTCGAAGACCTCGACGGCGACGGCGACATCGGCGGCGGCGACGGCCTCGGCGGGGTTGTGGCTGATCCCCTTCGCGCAGCGGACGAAGAGCATGGCGATCGGCAGGCAGGTCGCCATCACCACCGCGTCGTGCCCCGCGCCCGAGGGGAGGCGCTCGAGCCGCGTTCCGGTGGCCGCGACCGCCTCCGCCAGCCGGTCGGCGAGCGTGGCATCGCAGGGGACCGCCGAATGGTCGCGCATGATGCGCCAATGCGCATCCAACGACCGCCGCGCGGCGATCTCGCGCGCCCGCTCCTCCAGCGCCGCGACCACGCGCTGCCGCGCGGGATCCTCCGGATGGCGGACATCGAGCGCAAGGTCGACGCGGCCGGGGATGACGTTGCTCGCCCCCGGATCGGCCTCGATCTTGCCGGCGGTGGCGAGGAGGCCCGGCGTCTCGCGCGCCAGCGCCTCGGCGGCGAGGATCAGTTCGGCGGCGGCCGGCATCGGGTCGCGGCGTAGATGCATCGCCACCGTCCCGGCGTGCCCCGCCTCGCCAGTGAACGAGGCGAGGATGCGCGTCTGCCCCGAGATGGCGGTGACGACCCCGACCGGCAGATCGACCGCCTCCAGATGCGGCCCCTGCTCGATATGCGCCTCGACATAGCCGAATGCCTCTCCCGGGTGCAGCGCGGCGGCAGCGAGCGCCTCCAGATGCCCGCCGCAGGCGGCGATCGCCTCGCGCAGCGTCACGCCATCCGCGTCGACATAGTCGAGGAGCGCCGGCTCGAACGTGCCGGCAAGCGCGCAACTGCCGAGGTAGGTGGTCTGGAAGCGGAGCCCCTCTTCGTCCGGAAAGGCGACGATCTCGACCGGGAAGGGGAGGCGCCGCCCCGCCGCCGCCAGCCGCTCGACCGCCGCGATGCCAAGGAGCACGCCGAGGGGACCGTCGTAGCGGCCCGCGTCGCGGACGCTGTCGATGTGGCTGCCGATCAGGAGCGCCGGGGCGTTCGCGGTTTCACCCTCGTAGCGCCCACGCAGCGTGCCGATGGCGTCGATGCGGGTGCACATCCCGGCCGCGCGCATCCATTCCGCGATCGCATCGCGCGCGGCGAGGAGGGACGCGGTGCCGTAGGGGCGGGTGATCCTTCCCGGCTCCTCGGTGAAGGCGGCGAGATCGTCGCAACGGGCGAGGATTGACGCGGCGCGGTCGGTGGTCAACGTAGGCCCTCACCCCCAGCCGCCACCCAGAGGCTCCCCGCTCCCACCGCGGTAGGCCGGGGAGCCTCTGGGTGGCGGCTGGGGGTGGGGGGATGCGTCTGACATCGTGGCGATTGCATCACCAACATCGTGCCCAAATCCGGCGCAAAACCTCTAGCTCCCGCGATACGTCGAATAGGCCCACGGCGAGGCGAGGAGCGGGATGTGGTAGTTGGCGTCCGGGTCGGCGATGCCGAAGCGGATCGGCACCTGATCCAGAAACGGGATGTCCGCGTTGGCGCGGCCGGCTGCCGCGAAGTAGGCGCCGATGCCGAAGACCAGCTCGTAGACGCCGGCGGCCATCCCGTCGCCGGAGAGCAAGGGGTCGTCGGTGCGGCCCGAGGTGTTGGTGCGCACCACGGTCAGCCGCTCGCGTGTGTCGAACTCCGGGTCGATGCGGTAGAGCTCGACCGACATCCCCGCCGCCGGCCGGCCGCGCGAGATGTCGAGGACATGGGTCGTCAATCGTCCTGGCATCGGCACTCTCCTGGCGGGCCGGCCAGCGCCGGCGCGCTGGCGCGGCTCATCGTGAGCGTGAGCCGCCCGTACGCGGGGAAGGGGTCGCTGTAGACCTTGACCCGCGCGTCCTCCGCGCGCTCTCCATACGGATCGCGCGTCCGGTTCAGCGCATCGAAACTGAGCTCCGCGAGTTGCGGAAAGCGTGCCAGCGCGCGGCGCCCCATCTCGTAGAGGAGATGCTGGATCGACTCCGAGACGAAATCGTCGAAGGTGGCGATCAGCAGATCGCGCATCTGCTCGGCCGGCACATAGGCGCCCCGCTCCGGATCGAGCATGTCGGCCGGGTCGGTGTAGCGCCACGCCGCGTTCATCGTGATGTAGAGGGGGCGGTCGCCGCGCTCCGGCAGGGTCGTGTAGTCGTCGCGCACGAAGCTGGTGAAGGCGCTGCCGGTCAGCTTCATCAGTGCCATCCCCGCGATGCCGCAGCGATGACCGGTCACCGCGACGCCGTCGCCCGCCCGCACCAGCGAGAGCGAGGCGAAGGCGCGGTCGGCCCCCTCGGCGCGGAAGAGATTGCCGCCCGGCTGGTGCCCCCCCTCCGCATGCGGCACGACTGCCGCCGTGAAGGGAATTTCGCGGCCGGTCAGGGTCAGATCGTGCAGTTGCGCGTAGGTCGCCGTGAAGCCGGCGCCGAGGAAATGGAGTAGCCCCTCAAGTGTCGCCCCGTCGTAGGCGAGCGACTCGCGGATGATGAAGTTCTTCATGCTGTCGGTGGCGACGACCATGCTGTTGTCGCCCCGGGTGTAGGCCGGCAGAAACTCGTCGCCGAAGACCTCGACGTCGATCTCGCAGGCGAGCAGGTTGTTGTGGCGGCCGGTGAAGGCCGACTCGGGGATCGGTCGCACGCCGCGCAGCGGGGTGGCGAAGACGCGGTAGACCGGCACCCCCTGCTTGCCGTAGGAGACGGTGTAGGTGAACTCGTCGCTCATCGAGCCTCCCATGCTCGCGCCCTCTGGCGCCACGATATCGGCCAGCCGGTACCAGGCGATCTTGCCGATCTCGCCGAGGGCCGTGGCGATCTCGGTCGAGCGGTCGTTCTGCACCCGCGCGTCGAGACCGGCGAGGATTCGCTCCTTTCGATTCTCCCTCGCGCAGATGACGAAGGGGAAGCCGAAGCGCTCGCGGTAGGCGGCGTTCGCCTCCTGAAAGCGGGCGATCTCCTCCGGGCTGAGGGCGTCGGGGTCGAGGCCCGCCGCGCGCTGCTCGGCTGTCGAGGCGCGGGTCAGCGTCCCGACGAGCGCGGCGCGGCCCACCAGATCGGGATGCGCCCGGATCAGTGCCAGTTGTTGTTCCTCACTCGATGCCGCCACGACCGCCAGCAGCGCCGCGTGCAGCGCGTCCGGGCTCGGCCAGGGGCGGCTCGCCCACGCCTCGGCCGCGATCCAGGGTGACTCCTCGAACAGGTGGCCGAAGCGCGCGACGAACGCCTCGCGGTCGAGCCCGTTGATCTCGCGTATCGTCTCGGTGGTACCGGTCATGGCCGTCGCTCTGGCGCTCCGTCGCCGTCAGCCGAGGTAGCGGTAGGCCGGGATCGTCAGGAAGGGCACGAAGTCGTCGTTGAGGACCAGGCCGTCGAGAATCTCGACGGCGTCGCCGTAGCGCTCCGCCCCGGCCCCGCCGAGCTTCGCCAGCTCCTCGTCCCGCAGCCGCTGATAGCGCTCGCGGGTGACCGGCTCGCCGTCGCTCGTGCTGGCGCCGGCGTGGATCCACTGCCAGAGCTGGGCGCGGGAGATCTCGGCGGTCGCCGCGTCCTCCATCAGGTTGAAGATCGCCGCCGCGCCGGTCCCCTGCAGCCAGGAGTTGAGGTACTGCAGCGCCACGCTGATGTTGAGGCGAACGCCCTCCTCGGTGATCGCGCCGCCCGGCACGGTCAGGTCGGTCAGTTGTTCCGCCGTTACGTGGACGTCGTCGCGCTGCCGCTCCTTCTGGTTCGGCCGCTCGCCGAGGACGGCGTCAAAGATCTCCATGGCGACCGGGACGAGGCCCGGGTGCGCCACCCAGGTGCCGTCGAAGCCGTCGCCCGCCTCGCGCTCCTTGTCCTCGCGCACCCTGGCGAAGGCCGTCTCGTTCACCTCGGGGTCGCGCCGCGAGGGGATGAAGGCGGCCATGCCGCCGATGGCGTGGGCGCCCCGCTTGTGGCAGGTCTTGACCAGGAGCTGCGTGTAGGCGCGCATGAAGGGGACCGTCATCGTCACTTGCGCGCGATCGGGGAGAGGCGGGTTGTTGCTGTGGCGCGTCGTCTTGATGGCGCTGAAGATGTAGTCCCAGCGGCCGGCGTTGAGTCCCCCCGCGTGATCGCGCAGCTCGTAGAGAATCTCCTCCATCTCGAACGCCGCCGGCAGCGTCTCGACCAGGACCGTTGCCCGGATCGATCCGTGCGGGATGCCGAGCGCCTCCTGGGCGTAGGTGAAGGCGTCGTTCCAGAGGCGCGCCTCGCGGTGGCTCTGCAGCTTCGGCAGGTAGAAGTAGGGGCCGGTCCCGCGTGCCAGCAGCTCCTTGCCATTGTGGAAGAGGTAGAGGCCGAAATCGAAGAGGCTGCCGGAGATCGGCTCGCCGTCGACCGTCACATGGGCCTCGTCGAGGTGCCAGCCGCGCGGGCGCACCAGCAGCGTCGCCGTCTCCGGCTCGAGCTGATATGAGCGGCCGTCCGGGTTCTGGAACGAGATCGTGCGGCGGACCGCGTCGTAGAGGTTCCGCTGGCCGTCGACGACGTTGTGCCAGGTCGGGGAGGAGGCGTCCTCCAGGTCGGCCATGAAGACCTTCGCCCCGGAGTTGAGCGCGTTGATGACCATCTTGCGGTCGCAGGGGCCGGTGATCTCGACCCGGCGGTCCTGCAGGTCGGCCGGGACGGGCGCCACCTGCCACTCGCCCTCGCGCACGCTCCGCGTCTCGGGCAGGAAGTCGAGCGATTCGCGGCCGGCGTCGATCGCGGCCTGCCGCTCCTCGCGGGCGCGCAGCAACTCCTGCCGACGCGGGTTGAAGCGCCGGTGAAGATCGGCGACGAAGGCGAGCGCCTCGGGGCTCAGGATCGGCTCGAGCTCGGGCGCGACCGGCTCCTGTATCTGAATGCCCGTATCCATGCACCTCTCCGGGGATATGCGCGCGAGGGAGATGCCGGGCGGGGCATTCACTCGCTACCGGCGCGGGCGCGCGGTTGCGGCCGCGAGCGACGAAAGCAGCGTGGAAAGCCTCCCCATCATAGCGCATCCCCTTCATCGGGCGGCTCGATGGTTCAGCGAGGGAGCGCCCAGGACCCGATTGCGCTGGTGGCGGTCGGGGATGAGGGTCGTTCGGCGCGCGACGATCGGCAATTGGACGCATCCGTTCGACAATCGCGGCAGAGACGAACGGAGGGCGGCGCCGGTGCGCCGCCCTCCGTCCCCCCCTTCCCGCGTCAGATGATCAGGTGAGATAGCCGAGCGGATCCTGGTCGACGCCGTTGTAGTCGACGATGAAGTGGACGTGCGGCCCGGTCGACATGCCGGTGCTCCCGACCGGCCCGATCACGTCGCCCTTCGCCACTGACTGCCCGGCATAGACCCACGGCTGCTCCGCCATGTGGCCGTAGAGCGTCTCGAAGCCGTTGCCATGGTCGATCTTCACATAGTAGCCGAGGCCGCAATCGCACCAGCCGGCGTACTCGACCGTTCCCCCATCGGCGGCCGTGATCGGCGTGTAGGAGGGCGCGGCCAGATCGATGCCGTTGTGGAAGTTGCAGCCGGCCGAGGAGCTCCACGGTTCGAAGTAGTAGGGGCTGCAGCCGAAGCCCTGCGTGAAGGTATAGGAGCTGAGCGGGTAGGAGAGCGACCCGCTGGCGATGCCCGGCGTCGATACCTTGGACGGAATCACCGACGCGGCGAGATCGGCGCCCGGCTGGTCGGCGCGGCTCAGAAACTGGCCGCTGACGAAGCCGGTGACGCTGCCGTCGGTGATCAGGTACCACGGGTTGCCGATCGGATCGTAGGTCGGCCCGTCCATCACCTGCACCACGTCGCGCTCGGGCACGATCCCGATCCGCTCCGCGTCCGGCGCGCCGTCTGCCCGGATGTTGACGCCCGCGCCATCGTCGGTCATCGCCGCGACGTAGGCGCCGGCCTGGAAGAAGTCGGCGACCTTGCTCGGGACCGAGGCATCGCTCGCGGCCGTCTGGTCGCTCCCCGCCGTGTCGCCGGTCCAGACCTCGGTCGGGGCGAGATAGCTACCGGAGACCCAGCCGATCAGCCCATCGACCCGCACCGGCCACCAGCGGCTCCCCTCGGCGTAGACCGTATCGACCTCGTCGACGCGCAGATCGACGACCGTCTTGTAGGAGAGGGCGCGCACCGTTGGGCTTTGCGAGGTCGGGTCTTCCCGCAGATTGACCCCCTCCGGCTCGGCCACCTGCGCGGCGGCGTTCGCCAGATCCCACGTCGCCAGCCACTGCTCCTCGCCCGTCGCCACGCCGCCGAGCGACTCGGTCGGCGCCGGGGCCGCGCTATTGGCGCCCCCATCCGCCGGCTGATCGTAATCATCGATCTGCAGAAAGAAACCCGCCACCCAGCCATCGGCATCCCCCGTGCTGATCGGCCACCACTGCGTGACGCCGTCCGGGTCGTAGACCGTGTCGGCGGCCATGGTGCGCAGGCGCACCTTACTCCCTTGCGGCACTGTCTCCAACACCTCGGCCCCGAAGGCCGGCTCGGCTCGCAGCAGCACCCCATCGGCGCTGTGGACGATCGTCCCCGATCCCTCGTCCTGAGCCAGCGCCGAACTGCCGGGCCCCGGCGCAACCGGCGCGATGGCCGCACCCACCACCGCCAGCGCCATGACGATTGCCAACGCCCGGCGCCGGGCGCGCGCCGCGGCTCGACCGCGTTTCATCCCCCATCCCTCCTGGCGATACCCATGCCCGGCCCGTTTCCGGGCGCGGACACCAGCGCCGTGCTTGCCGGCTCGCCGGATCGACCGGCGTCCTCGGGCACTCCGCGGCGATGGCGCTACCACCTGGCCCATGTGCGATCCTGCCGGCATGCGGCCTGTCGCGCGAGTTGCAGTTGCGGGGAGCGGTGCGGGGGCGCGGGGCGTCGCGCTCGTGGCGCTGGCCCACACGTTGCTTGCGTTGCACCTTACAACGAGCGAACCGCCTTCGCAATGCAAGGCGGAACTGTGACAAAGAGTCACAGAATCAGGAAATCGTGCCACTGCGGCAGCGGAGATACGTCATCAGCCGAAATGCCGGGGAGGATCGCCGGACGCGTCCCCGGACTGTCCGTACAGGACCAGCGATTTTCCGGTCGATGGGCCCGCAGGGTTAGCCACCGCCGTGACAGCGGGGCGCGACGCGGGGCAGGGGCGCACGGCGAGATGGAGCGCGCACAGTTGATACGGCGACCCAAATTTGGGACTGAAGTACCCTCTGCTATACTCGCCGGTTGGCAAACCGCCTTCCGCCAGCCCGACCCGGGGCGCCGCATTCGCGGCGACAGCTTCCGGACTGGCTGGCGTTGTTGAACCACGGACAGAACGATTCGCCACGACAAGGGGACACGCCAGCGTGAAGGTGACGATGGAGCGGCTGCCTGAGAGCCGCGTGCAGCTCGAGATCACCGCCGAGGAAGCAGAGACTGCCGAGGCGATGCGGCGCGCCGCGCGCAAGGTCGGCAACCAGATCACGATCCCCGGCTTCCGCAAGGGGAAGGCGCCCCGGGCGATGATCGAAAAGATGTACGGGCCGGACATCTTCAATGAAGAGGCGAACCGGTACCTGATGACCGACCTCTACCGGCGGGCGCTGGAGCAGGAGGATCTGGTCCCGGTCGGCGATCCGACCGTCGACGTCGTCTCGACCTCGCCGCTGACCTACACCGTGGTGGTGCCGGTCTACCCGACCATCGAGCCGGGCAACTATCAGGACGTGCGCATCGAGCCGATCGATGCGGCGGTCGACGAGGCGGCGGTCGACGAGGTGATCGAGGCGCTACGCAAGGCGCAGAGCCCGTGGGTCGATCCCCAGGAGGAGGGGCTGCAGGTCGGCGCCGACCTCGCCCTGACCCCGAAGAGCCGGCGCCCGCGCGAGGGGGACCAGGTCACCATCGACTACACCGTCGAGATGGCGGGGGAGCCGGCCGAGGAGCCGGTGACCGATGCGGTCTTCGTGCTCGGCGAGAGCGGGCTGCTCGAGCCGATCGAGGACGCGATCAAGGGGTTGCGCATCGGCGAATCGACCGGCTTCTCGATCCCCTTCGCCGGGGATGACGAGAGCGTTGACGCCAGCCTGCGCGGCAATACCCTCGCCTACACCGTCACGCTGAAGGGCCTGAAGGAGCGCGACCTCCTGCCGCTCGACGACGACTTCGCCCGGGCGGTCGGCGATGCCGAGACGCTCGCCGAGCTGCGCGAGCAGCTCGCGAGCGACCTGCACCAGCGGCGGACGGCCGAGGCGCGGGGCGAGGCGATGGCGCAGATCATCGGCAAGATCGCCGAGGGGGCGAACCTCGAGCTGCCGTCGCCGATG
>JADYYO010000296.1 GCA_020853615.1 Thermomicrobiales bacterium | reverse complement strand
TCCATGTGTGGCGTGAACACCCATTGCGGAGACGAGTAGACGCCATCGTTGCCCGAAAAAAGCCGACGAGATCATCGACGTGGGCGTCGAAGGTGAAGAGGGCGCGCTGGCGCCAGACCGACTCGCGAAGCCGCCCGAGCAGGGCGCGGTCGTGCAGGTGCGCCGCGAGATCGGGGATCGACGCGTAGAAGACGCTCAGGTCGCGCTCACGGCCGAGCGTCTGCACGGCGACGCGCGAACCCGGGTTGGCGCGCTGCAGCATCGGTAGCCCGGCCACCGCCAGGGTCGCCATCCGCGCCGGGTAGTTGAGATCATCCCAGGTCGCGCGGCGCAGGTCGCCGCCGTTCTGGCTCTCGAACCCGTGCAGCCAGCCGGCGTCGTACTGGCCGAACTCGCGCACCCACTCCCCCTGATCGACGTTGGCGTGCAGATGGAGATGGCGCGGGGCGAGGCCGCGCGTCCGCTCGATCCAGGCGTGCCACTGCGCCTGCGTGAAATCGCCATAGAAATGGAGATGGATGTCGTGCGCGGCGAGCTCGGCGACCGTCTCCGGGTGGAGGCCGATCGGCCGCCCCGGCACGACGGTGTGCACCTCACCCGGAGCCGCCGCCAGCCGCGGCGGGCGAGGAACATCGAACCAGTCGCGCTTCGGCAGGTCGCCGTCGAGGGCCATCGTCGGGATCGTGCCGGAGAGGCCGGGGAGGATCGTCTCGAACCACTCCAACATCTCCGGAGACGAGGCGATGAAGCCGTCGCAGCCGGTGCAGAGATCGATCAGGTCGTCCCAGGAGCCATGCTCCAGACAGATGAACGGCCCCTCCTTGAAGTGCCAGACGAAGGGGATGCCCGGGTTCTGCGCCAGGACCGCGCGCGCGAAGGGGACCGCCTGCCAGTTGAGGAGCGCGTAGATGACGTCGGGCTGGATGCGCGCGACCTCCTCGCGCCAGGTGGCGGGGTCGAGGTCGATGACGTGGCCGAAGGGGAGCGGCCCGACCATGTTGTACCAGTAGGGGTTCGGCATCCAGAGGCCGAAGAGCTGATGCCCCCGCTCCTCGAGCGCCAGGACCCGCTCGGCGTTGTAGGCGAGCTCGCCGACGAGCAGGATCTTCAGGCCATTCGGCGCGGGCGGGGTGTCGGGCCGCTCGCGGAAGCGGGCATAGCGCGCGTGCTCGTCGATGAAATTCCCCGCCGTCGAGTGGAAGCGCAGCGGCTCGCGCACCTGGCAGTAGAGCCGATAGGGGTTGATGCCGCCGATCGGCTCGCGCAGGAGCTTGTGCCGCTGCGCCGGGTGGTCGACCCACTCGCAGGAGACGAGCCCCGTGCCGGCCACGCCGCCTCGCGCGCGCAGCCGCGACCAGAGCATCCGCTCCAGATCGTCGGTCGTCAGCTCGGCGCGCTCCAGCCAGCGCTCCCCGGTACGCCGGTGCATCGTCTGCACGAGCTGTAGCGGCTCGCCATCGATCTGTCCCGGCGCCGTGCGGTTGTAGGCGTGCCGCACGCCCGAGTAGGCGAGGGCGAGACCGGGATCGGCGGCGAAGAGCTGGACAAGACTCGCCAGGTGCTCCTCGTACCAGACATCGTCGGAGGGGAGATAGGCGAGCAGCGGCGCAGAGCCCGCGTCGATCCCCGCGTTGAGCGCTCGCCCCAGCCCCTCGTTGCGCGGGAAGCGGATGGCGCGGATGCGCGGGTCGGCGAGGTAGGGGGCGAGCACCTGTTGCGTCTCGTCCGGCGAGCCGTCGTCGACGACGACCAGCTCCCACGCCGGAAACGACTGCGCCAGCAGACTGTCGAGCGCGCGGCGCAGGAACCGCGCCTGGCGGTAGGTCGGCATCACGACCGTGACGCGCGGCAGATCGGAGACAGGCTCGATGGTCGACGACATTCCGGCAGACATCCATTCCGCGATGGGAGAGCTTGGCATCAGGCGAGCCCGGAGGAACGGGGCTCCAGCCACGATCGGACTATGGCAAGTTCCGGGCCAGGAGCGTGCCCGGCAGGACCGCCGGTCAAGCGCGATCGCGCGAACTTGACATGCCGGCGTATGCTTCTTCCTCTCACGATTTTCGAAAGCCGGGCGTCGGCGCCGAGGAGATCCAGATGCGCGCGTCGTTCCCGCGGCCGATCCTGGTCGCGCTGCTGCTCCTGCTCGCCGTGCCGTTGCCGGTGGCCGCCACGCGCGAGGGGCGCTCGCTGCACGACATGAATTACGTCAGCCCGGACTGGGGCTACGTGGTGCGGTGGTACGGAGACGAGTGGCGCGTCGATGACCAGTCGAGC
This sequence comes from Thermomicrobiales bacterium, assembly GCA_020853615.1. Taxonomy (GTDB): domain Bacteria; phylum Chloroflexota; class Chloroflexia; order Thermomicrobiales; family UBA6265; genus JACCXM01. Next base: position 5,201 of record JADYYO010000296.1, on the reverse strand, counting down.
GAGGACGGGTTCGACAGCCTCTGGCTCTCGAACGACGACGGCGTCTTCGTCGGCTTCCAGGGAGGGCAGGAGTACGCCGGCGACGCGGCGGCCTGCCTTGACGACCTGATCGCCGGCATCGAGCAGTACCCGAGCGCGGTCGACCCGGTCGTCGTCGTGGACGAGGAGGGGGCGCAACAGATTGTCCGCGATCCCTGGCTGTCGTGGGTCGTCCTGCTGGTCGGGCTGCCCACCGGCGAGGAGACGGTCGACCAGGTCGTCTACCTCGACTGCCAGACGCTCGTCCCCGGGGAAGCGGTCCTCTCCCGTATGCTCGCCGGCGTAGCCGCCAGCTTCGACCAGCACGATCGCCGGTTCGACGTGCTGAACGTGGCGCTCCCCCGCTCGGCGCTGGTCGTCGATCCCCGCTCGGGCCTGCTCGGGCCGGGGATGGCGGATGGGCAGATGCCGCGCCCCTTCCCCGCCGAATTCGTCTGCGCGGGGTTTCCTCGCATAGGGCAGCTTCTGGTCGATGCCAGCAGCGCCGAGCTCGGCATGATGACCGTTCTCGATGGCGAAGCTTTGACGCGAGTGATCGCCATCGAGAACACCTCCGACGCACCCCTGACGATCGATCCGGCGGCGTTCGTCGTCGGTTTCCAGAGCTTCGACGGCAGCACGCCGCCCCCTGATCTGGCCCCGGCGACGGCGAACTGGCTGATGGGGGGCAGCAGCCTGATTACCCTGCAGCCGGGCCAGCAGGAGTTGCTGCAGGTCTCCTACTCGCGTGACGACTTGCCAGAGGCCGCGATCGGCGCGCTCGTTTACCGCGACCCGAGGCTGGCCGAGGGCAGCGTCGAACTGGACGGCTGCTTGATGGGCGGCTGCGGCTGCGGCGGCGGTGCGCGCATCCCACTGCGCCTGAGCCGCTGACGGACGATCTCACTATTCGGGATGCAGGAGGGAGACACCCGATGCGCCGCTCGCTGATGCTCGTTCTCGTCCTCGCCATGATGCTCGCGGCGGCAGGCGCCTTCGCCATCGTCAAGCGCCCTGCTGTCGCGGAGATCGCGCGGCAGGCGGCCGATGGCTGCGGTGGCTCGTGGCGGCTGGCGCTGACTTTCGAAGGGCGCGATCTGGTGGAAGAAACATTGGGCGTCTTTGGTGCGGATGGGCAGGCCACCCTGCACAGCCCGGCGGTCGTCCCCGCTCTGCCTGGGGGCGATACCGAGCCGTTCTACGCCAGCGACGCCGTCGGCTCCTGGAGCGCGACAGGCGCGGACGGGTGCACGTTCGACGCCGTGCGGCTGCTGGCGGCCGAGGATGGCGCGCCGCTCGGCTCGGTCTATTTCCGCGGCACGCTCACCGTCGACGCGAGCGGCGTGGGGATGGGCGGGACCTTCACCTGGGACCAGGCGACCGGCTTTGGCAAGACGATCTCCAGCGGCTCGGGCACGACGGCCGGCGCGGCGATCTCGCGCTAAACGACACCGATGCGAGGCGAGGGAGGGGAAGAATAGCGGGCACGGCACGCGAACGTTGGCCCGGCGGCGGGCCGGGGCAGCGAGGGGGCGGCGGACCCGCGCCTATGGCCCCGGCAGGTGAACTTCCGGCGGCTTCGGCAGCGCCTCCGGCGCACCGTCGCCGCTCCGTCCTTGGCGCGAACCGGGCGGGGCAGACGATCGAGCTGGGCGCCGACCCGGTGACGGTCTCCATTCGTCGTGACGCGCGGCAGACCCCGGAGGCAGCCGGCGGGGCAGAGGCAGGCGATCGCTTCGTGCTGACGATCGAAGGGGTGCGCGGCGCGGGCGTACCGGGCGTCTCGTTCGCGCTCTACCTGCACAGCGCGCAGCTCCGGACCTCGCCGCCCCCGAGCGAGAGCTTCGCTGCGCTCCCCAGCCTCTTCGGCCTGCAGCCGGACGACATGGCCGGCCACGGCGGCGCGCCCTCGGCGACGCAGAGCGTCGACGTCTCGGAGATTGTCCAGGCGGCGCTCGCCGACCCCGGCCAGCGGCGCCGCCTGGCCGTCACCTTCGTCCCCCGCCTCCTCGCTTCCGGCCCTCCGCCCCCCGGCCCCTGGGCCACCGCCGGGCGCGTCGCGCTGATCGTGGGATAGGGAGCGCCGGACGGCCGGCGAACGTGGCCGAGACTACGCGTGTATCGCGCCAGAAACCCGCTGTTGCGACACCGTGATAACCTCCCGTTCGTTACCTATGCGTGAACGGGAGTCATCCGTTCGGTAAACGCGGCATCTGGCTGATCGCAGGAGGCGACGGGATGGATGGGAACCGGTTCGACACCCTCGCGCGGGAGTTGGCGTCGGGCGCGTCGCGGCGGCGGATGCTCGGCGGGCTCGTCGGTGGAGCGGCGGCGCTCCTGACTGGCGCGAGCTTGCTCGAGGCGAAGAAGGGCGGCAACGGCAAAGGGAAGGCCAAGGGGAAGGGCAACGGCAAGGGCAACGGGAAAGGCAATGGCAAGGGCCGGACGAAGGTCCAGCTCTGTCACAAGAAGGGCAATCGCTACGAGTTGATTACGGTTGCCGATCCCGCCTCGAAGAAGGGGCACCGCAAGCACGGTGATACCGTCTGCGGCGAGCCTGGGGTCTGCCAGACCGGAGCGGCCACCGGCTGCAGCGAGACCGGCGAATGCACGTTCGCCTCGGCCAACGAGGGAGGCGAGTGCGTGACCGATGCTGGCGAGCCTGGGGCGTGCGTGGCGGGCGTCTGCGACACGAGCGGCAGCGGCAAGGAGTAGTCACGACAGCGGAGATCGCTGTCGACCGCGAACGTCACTTCGTTTCCACGCGGCGCGGCCCTGGTCTTGTCGACCAGGGCCGCGCCGCGTATCTCGCTATCCCCCTATCCCCCTACCCCCCCTTCGTCCACCCGCTTCACCGTCTCCCACTGCTCCGACTTCGCCGACTTGAGGATGGCGTCGGTGACGTAGTCGGTGGCGAGCGCCTCGCGGAAGGTTGGGGAGATCGGCTCGCCCGTCGCCAGGCTCTCGAGGAAGTCGGCGGCCTGGTGGACGAAGGAGTGCTCGTAGCCGATGGAGAGGCCGGGCACCCACCAGTGGTCCATGTAGGGGTGGTCGCCGTCGGTGACGTGGATCGAGCGCCAGCCTCGCACGCGCCCTTCGTCGCCATGATCGAAGTAGGCGAGGCGGTGCAGATCGTGCAGGTCCCACATGATCGAGGCGTGCTCGCCGTTGATCTCCAGCGTGTAGAGCGCCTTGTGTCCGCGCGCGTATCGGGTCGCCTCGAAGGTGCCGATGCTGCCATTGTCGAAGCGGGCGAGGAAGGCGCTGGCGTCGTCGATGCCGACGGGCTCTGTCTTGCCCGTGAGATTGTGGTGGCGCTCCTTGATGAAGGTCTCGGTCATCGCCGAGACGCGGTCGATGCCGCCATTGAGCCAGAGGGCGGTGTCGATGCAGTGGGCGAGGAGGTCGCCGGTGACGCCGCTGCCGGCGACATCGACGTCGAGTCGCCAGAGGGCGGCGCCCCCCTGCGGGAGATCCTTCGAGATCGTCCAGTCCTGCAGGAACTTGGCGCGGTAGTGGAAGATCTGCCCGAGTCTCCCCTCGTCAATGAGCTGCTTGGCCAGGGTGACGGCGGGAACGCGGCGGTAGTTGTACCAGACCATGTTCGGCACGCTGGCCTCCTCGACCGCCGCCACCATCTGCTCCGACTCCGCCCCGCCGCGCGCCAGCGGCTTCTCGGTCGAGACCATCTTGCCGGCCGCGGCGGCGGCCATGGCGATCTCGGCGTGGGTGTTATTCGGGCTGGCGATGTCGATCAGGTCGATGTCGTCCCGCGCGACCAGCGCCCGCCAGTCGGTCTCGGTCGAGGCGTACCCCCACTGGTCGGCGAAGCCGCTGACCTCCTCCGGGTTGCGCGCGCAGACCGCTTTCAGGACAGGCTGATAGTCGAGATCGAAGAAATTGTTGACCTTGCTCCAGGCGTTGGAGTGGGTGCGCCCCATGAACCCACACCCGACGAGGCCGATGTTGAGGAGTTTCTTCGTGGCCATGGCTGCTCCTTGGTGGGCTATCGGCTTCAGCTATCAGCTATTGGCTTCTGGCTGTTGGCTAATGGCTGCTGGCGCACGACGCTCTTGTCGTCTGGCCAACTTGCCGGCTTGCCGACTGCTTCTCGACTCCTCGCCTCCTCGACTGCTCGACTCACTCGTTCCATCCGTGCGCATCGCGGACCTGGATCATCGCGCCGAGGACGTCGTTCCAGGTCTGCTGATCGAGCATCGTGCTGTTGGGGAACATGCAGCCGTCCCAGCAGATGTGCTGGTAGGCGCGGGTCGGCTCGCCGTTGGCGTCGCGCATCCAGAAGCCGGCGTGGCGGACGACGTCGAGGCGGCCGTTCGGGTCGTTGACGGTGCAGTGGCGGCCGGTCTTGTCGTGGGTGCCGGAGCCGAAGACGGTGCCGTCGTTCTGGGCGACGTGGAAGTCGGTCGTCCAGGGGCGGAGGGCGTCGGTGAGGGTCTTCAGGCCCGCATCGAGCGCCTCGCGGTCCTCCCAACGGAAGTCCTCGGGGAGGATGCGCGCCTCGGGGGCGTTGGCGCCGAGGGTGTAGAGGAGGGTGTGGGCCATGTCGGCCTGGAAGCCGAGCGTTTCGGGCCGATCGACCATCTCCAGCAGCTCGAGCATCGCCTGCCAGCTATGCATGCCGCCCCAGCAGATCTCCCCCTCGGCTGCGAGGCGCTCGCCGTGGCTCTCGGCGACGTCGCACGCCTGGCGGAAGGTCTCGGCGATGCGCTTCGTATTCTCGACCGGGTTCTCCGCCCAGGCCTCGACCGGGGTGGCCGAGTCGATGCGGACCACGCCGTAGGAGCGTACGCCGAGGTCGCGCAGGCGGCTGACGATGCGGCTCGCCTTGTCGACGGCGGCGATGAAGCGGGCGCGCTCGTCGGCGTCGCCCATGGCGGAGCCGCCGCCGACGGGCGGCCAGACGGGCGCGACCACCGAGCCGACGACGAGGTTGCGCGAGGCGACCGCCTCGGCGAGGCGTTGAATCTCGTCGTCGGCGGCGTCGATGCTGGTGTGCGGGTCGGCCAGGAAGAGATCGACGCCGTCGAACTTCACACCGTCGACCTCGGCGTTGGCGGTCAGGTCGAGCATCGTCTCGAGGCCGATCGCCTCGTTGCCCGGCTCCCCCTTGCCGACGAGCCCCGGCCACATCGCGTTGTGCAGCTTCGGCCACGCGTTGCCTG
>JADYYO010000295.1 GCA_020853615.1 Thermomicrobiales bacterium | reverse complement strand
TTCGGGGTGATCTGGCCGGCGTACTTGTTGCCCGCCTTCTGCCGGTAGGGAACCGACACCGGGGAGCTGACCTGCTCGAAGGAGAAGGCGCAAATGCGCATCCCCGGATAGAGCGCGACCGCCATCCGCCCGAGGTTGCTTAGCTCCATCGTCGCCGTCCCGACCCATCCCGGCTCGAAGACCGCCGCCGTCGAGTGGACAGTGATGCCGAGCCGCGCGATCGAGGAGCGTCCCTCCAGCCGCCCCAATAGATCGTCGGCCAACTCCAGGCTCTCGACGGTCGAGGCGAGCGCAAAGTCGCCCGGCTGCATGATGAACGGCTCGTCCGGGGCGCATTCGATCGTGCGCATCGCGTCGCCGATCGACTGTGGCTGCCGCGGGTCGATGAACGAGTGGCGGCTGTGCTCGAAGACCATGAAGGTGGTGCCAAGGCGGAAGTCGACCGAAACCGACCCGAGCGCCGTCTCCAGATTCGGCATCGGGTCGATCCGGATACGCCCTTCCGTGATCGCGCGGCGAATATCTCGGTCGGAAAGGATCATGGCGCCCCTCGTAATGTGCTTGTCGTCTCGCGGCGCGGGCACGCGGCTGATGGCGGGGCGCGTCCCCGGGACGCCACGGAAACGCTATCCGACCACCGCACGACGGTCAAGCCGACTACCACGGCGATTTCCCGGCAGCGGACAAACGCAAAATGCGCGACACTGCATGATGGTCGCAAAGCGCCCATGTGCGCCGCCACCCGTTCCGGCAGAGACCACGGCCCGCCCGGCACGATACGGAGGACCCCCAAATCATGAACCGTGTCACGCAGCGCACCCTGGCTCGCCGCGACGTCATTCGCAGCGGCGCGGCCAGCGCGGTCGGGTTCGGACTGGCGGCCGCATCCGCCCCGGCGCTCGCCTCGGCCCAAGGCGCGACGCCAACGGCAGAGGCTGCCGCCGAGCAGCCCGGCGTCACGCCCGAACGGGTTGCCACGGCCATCGCACGCCTCGACAATCTGGCGCGGCAAACGCTCGAGGAGACGGGCATTCCCGGGCTGGCGATCGCGGTCGTCTACGGCGACGAAACGCCGTACCTGCAAGGCTTCGGCACGCGCGAAGCGGGGAGGGACTTGCCGATCGACGCGGAGACCGTATTTCAACTCGCCTCGGTGTCGAAATCGATCTCCGCGACCCTGGTTGCCGCGCTCGTCGGCGATGGCGTCATCTCTTGGGATAGCCACATCAGCGAGTTGATGCCAGAGTTCCAGATGCTCGACCCCTGGGTGACCAGCCAGGTGACCCTGCGCGACATGTTCTGCCATCGCAGCGGTCTTCCCGATCACGCCGGGGATTATCTGGAAGATCTCGGCTTCGACCGCGACGAGATTCTCTACCGGATGCGCTTCATCGCGCCGGCGAGCAGTTTCCGCTCGGCCTACGCCTACACGAACTTCGGCCTGACCGCGGCGGCGGTGGCCGCCGCGATGGCGGCCGGCACGACCTGGGAGGAAGTCGCCGACCGCAGGCTTTTCCAGCCACTCGGCATGGCGAGCAGCAGTTTTCGCTTCGCCGACTTCATGGCCACCTCGAACCGCGCGCTCGGCCACATGAAGATCGACGGCGCCTGGACCGCGCATGAGCAGCGCCAGCCTGATCCGGAAGCACCCGCGGGCGGCGCCAGCTCGAATGTGCGCGACCTCGCCCGGTGGATGCATCTGCAGATCGATGGCGGCATGTTCGACGGGGAACAGGTCGTCGCCAGCGCGCCGCTCGGCGAAACCCACACGCCGCAAATCGTCAATAAGCCGCCGAAGAACCCGGCCACCGACCGCGCCGGCTTCTATGGGCTCGGCTGGAACGTCGGCTACACCGACACGGGCCTGGTCCGCATCGGCCACTCCGGCGCGTTCAACCTGGGCGCAGGAACTGTCGTCAATATCTACCCCGCCTCACGCCTCGGCATCACGGTCCTGACCAACGCGCAGCCGATCGGGGCGGCGGAAACGCTCGCGGCCGAGTTCCTCGACCTGGCCGAGTATGGCGAGATCCGCCACGACTACCGGACGATGATCGCGGCGGCGTTCGCGGCCCTCATCGCGCCGACCTATGGCACGACGGTCGACTACACGTCCCCCCCGACGTCGGCCACGCCGCCGCTGCCCGGCAGCGCGTACGTCGGAACGTACCGCAGCGATCTCTACGGCGACCTCATCGTCGAAGACGATGGGAATGGGCTCGTTATGCGACTCGGGCCCCAACTCACCGCCTATCCTCTCACCCACTACGACCGGGACATCTTCTGGTATCAGCCGCCCGGCGAGAACGCCACTGGGCCGAGCGGCGTGGCATTCACGATCGTGCCCGGCGCGGCCGCGATCAGCGTGATGCTCGAAAACCTGGATACGACCCATCAGGGAACCTTCACGCGGAGCTTTTCCGGCGGGGAAGAGCCATAATGAGAGACTCTGTCGGAGCCGTTGACAGCGGCCGTTTGGCCGAGGACGCCCTCGACGGACCCGGCATCCTTCGTGCCGAGCCTCCAGGCGAGATGAACGAACCAGGAAGTCCAACTGGAAGGAATCGCGATGAACGTCGGTGAGATGGCGCCCGAGTTTGCTCTGCAGGGGACAACAGGGCCAGGCCTCGACCTGAAGGATCTGCGCGGCAAGAAGCGCGTCGCCCTCTTCTTCTACCCCGCTGACCGCACCGCAGGCTGAACGAACCAACTCGTCGCCGTGCGCGACGCGATCGACGCCTTCAAGGCCGCCGAGACCGAGGTCTACGGCGTCAACCAGGCCGACGCCGCCAGCCACCAGCAGTTCATCGATGAGCAGGATCTCCCGTTCGATCTCCTCGTCGACGAGGGGCTCGCGGTCGCCCGGGCCTATGGCGCATTGAAGCCGGAGGGAAACCGCATCAACCGTACGGTCGCGGTCGTCGGCAAAGACGGCCGCATCCTCTTCTACCAGCACGGCGCCCCGCCCCCGGCGGAGATCATCGCCGCGATCGCGGGCGATGGGTGATCGGGCTGTTGGCTTTCGACTTCCGACATCCGCCTCTCTTCTCGACTCCAAAGAGGTGCGGCATATCCGGGGTGACGGCAGCGTGGAGACGATCGACTCCGGGCAAAGGGACGGGGCTTCCCCCAGCCCGCAACCCGCGATTGAGGAGTTCACGCCATGAAGCTCTACACTATCGGTTTCACGCAGAAATCAGCCGAGCGCTTCTACACGCTCCTCGGTGAAAACGGGATCGAGCGGGTGGTCGACACCCGGCTCAAGCCGAGCGGGCAACTCGCCGGCTTCGCCAAGGGGAGCGATCTCGCCTGGTTCTTGTGGCAGCTCTACGGCTGCGACTACGTCCACCTGCCGGAGTTGGCCCCGACGTCCGAGATCCTTGACGACTATCGGCAGGACCACGACTGGGCGCGCTACGTCCGTCGCTTCGAGGCGCTAATGGACGAGCGCGACATCCCCGCCGCCATCGACCGCGCCGCCTTCGAACAGAGCGCCAGTTGCCTCCTCTGCAGTGAGCCGACCCCCGACCAGTGCCACCGCCGCCTCGTCGCCGAGCGCCTCGCCCGCGCCTGGCCCGATGTCGATGTCGTGCATCTGGTCTGACGAGTCGAGCAGGAGAGACGGCAAGACGGCCAGCCGGCGAGTCGGCAAGAAACGAGGCGAGACGCAGGCGTGTGTCGGAAGGCGTGAGCCAACAGCCAGAAGCTGATAGCCGAGAGCCGAGAGCCGGTCGCCCGGCTCACCCCACCTCGATGATCGTCTTCACGTCCCCGGCGGGGTGCTCCAGGATCTGCTGATACTCGCCGAGGCCGGGGAGGCGGCGGGTGATGAGGCGGCTGGCGAGGCCGGGCCAGAGCTCCTCGAAGCGGCCGAGATCGGCTACGGCCAGCTCGAAATCCTCCTTCGCCGAGTTGACGCTGCCCACGACGACCTTGTTGCCGCGCAGTAGGCTGCCGGCAATGACGCCCGGGGAGATGGTCACCTCGTCATCGTGCCCGCCGGCGAGGAGGACCAGTACCCCATTGTTGCCGAGGATTTCGATCGCGGGGAAGAGGGGCGTGCCGCGTCCCGAGGCCTCCAGGATCAGGTCGATCGGCGGCATCTCAGCCACGATCTCCGGCAGATCGCGCTCCGCCGCCTGGACGTAGCGCGCGCCAGCGGCCGCGACGATCTCCGCCGCCAGCAGCGGCTTCGCGCGACGCCCGATAACGACGATCTCGATGCCCCGCGCGCGCAGCATCAGCGCCCCCAGCAGGCCGATGGGGCCGGTGCCAAAGACGATGGCGGTCTTCAGGTTCCACGCGGCGATGCGGCGCTGGATCAGGTTCGCCTGGCGCAGCGCCTTCTCGACGACCGAGAGGGGCTCGGTGAGGATGCCGATCGGCTCCAGTTCCTTCGGCACCGGGACCAGCCAGCGCGCCTCCTCGACCACCGTCTCCGTCATGTAGCCGTGCAGCCCGCCGATGCCCCGCTCGGTGTACCGGTGCCACTGGCACATGTCGGGCTGGCCCGCCTGGCAGGCAGGGCAGTCGTCCGGACGCCGCACCGTCGCCGTCACCAGTTGCCCCGGCGCGAAGCCGCTCACTCCCGGCCCGACCGCCGCGACCTCGCCCAGCATCTCGTGGCCGAGGACCAGCGCCTCCTCCCCCGGCGGCGGCGCGCCGAAGCGGGCCCGGATCAGTTCGCGGTCGGTGCCGCAGACGCCGACCTGCCGGATGCGCAGCAGGACCTGCCCCGGTCCCGGCTCGCCGCGCGGGATCTCGGTCAGGTGCAGGCTGTTCGGCTGCCGGGGCCGGATGGCAATGGCCGGCTGCGTGCCGGTAGCAGGAAGAGTATCGACGGTCGCGCTCACGGGAACTCCTCAAACGCGTACAGCGTTAACCACATAGACCGAACGATCGCGCCAGATTTCGCGCTCGCAGGGGTAGGCAGGAGAGCGTCTGTACGCTATCCTGAACCCCGTGTCGCGGGCGCGATGCCGGCGATCAGATGGGGTTGTCCCTGTTTTTCGGCGTCAGACCTGAAAGATCGACGATCTGCCGGGCAGTCTCCCTGAAGGGGGGTGATTGAGAACGCATGCGGGTTGAACTCCGTGAAGGCGAGGGCTTCGATCAGCTCCTCCGCCGCTTCAACAAGGGCATCGAGCGCTCGGGCGTGATCCGCGAGCATCGTCGCGGCCTGCGCTTCATCAGCGTCCAGGAAGAGAACCGCGCCAAGCGCCGCAAGGCCGAGCGCCGCCGCCGCCGAAACGCGGCCAGCTAGGGTGAGCGGGGGTGATGGGTGTTAGGTGTTGGCTGATGGGGAGTCGGAAGCCGCCCCAGCCGGATCCAACACCCATCACCCTATTACCCCAATACCCCATCCCCCCTCTACTCCACCACGCGCCAGAACGACCGCTCCCGGTTCTCCAGGAGCGGGATTTCTTTGCCCAGGAGCGTCTCCTTGAACATCGGCGTCTCGGCGTGCGCCGCCAGCGCGTCCTCGTCGGCGTACTGCTCGTAGATCAGGAAGTGACGCGGGTTCTCCGTCGAGCGGTTGACGATGTACAACAGGCAGCCCGGCTCGGCGTCGGAGTTGCAATACTCGGCCATCCGCCGAAGCAGCTCCGCCACCTCGTCGTCCTTCCCTTCCTGGGCGTAGTGCTGCGCGATGAGCACGATCATTCCCGTCTCCCCTCCTGTCGCGTTCCGGGCTACCAGAGCTCCTGGCCGCCCAGCTTCTCGTAGAGCGCGTTCAGCTCTTCATCCGAACCGCAGTGAATCGTCAGCGTGCCGCCCCCGTCCTTCGCCGGCCGGAAGCCGACGCGCGTCCCCAGCGCGCGCTGCAGGCCGTCGATGAACGCCTGCCGGAAGACGACCTCCCGCTCCGCCCCCGCCTCGGCCACTGACTCCTGAGCCGGGCGCGCTCCCTCGGGGAGCTGGCCGGCCGCCCAACGGCGGACCAGCTCCTCCGTCTGGCGGACGGTCAGGTCCCGGTCGACGATCCAGCCGAGCGCGGCGATCTGATCGGCCGCGCCAGGTAGTCCGAGCAACGCCCGGGCATGCCCCTCGCTGATGTTGCCCGCGGCGAGCGCCCGTTGCACGCGATCGGGCAGGGCGAGCAGGCGCAGCGTATTCGTGACGCTGACGCGCGAGCGGCCGACCCGCTCCGCAACCGCCGCCTGGGTCAGCCCGAAGTCATCGATGAGCTGGCGGTAGGCCGCCGCCTCCTCCAGCGGCGAGAGGTCGGCGCGCACCACATTCTCGACCAGCGCCAGCTCCAGCATGGCGCGCGGCGCCGCCTCCTTCACCACCGCCGGCACCGCCGCCAGCCCCGCGAGCTGCGCCGCGCGCCAGCGCCGCTCGCCCGCGATGAGGATGTAGCGGCCCCGCTCCGCGCCGTGCGTCAGGATCAGCGGCTGGATCACACCATGCACCCGAATCGAGGCCGCCAGCGTCTCCAGCGCCTCGGCATCGAGCTCGATGCGCGGCTGGTACGGGTTCGGCTCGATCGCGTCGATGGCGACGTCGAGGGTCGCCGCCGGGGCAGCGGCCTCATCGCGCGTCGGGATGAGCGCCCCAAGCCCGCGCCCCAACCCGCCCCGGCGCGGCGCGGTCGGACGATCCTGGCTGGAGGCGGGGGCGGAGGCGTCTCCGCGTTGGCTATCGCTCAACATCCTGTCGTCGGCTGGCGCCGCAGCGCGCGGCGGTGGCGAATGGTCTTGCTGGGAGTCTACACGCTGATCGCGCCGCCCGGGTCGAGTGCGGGTGCTCGCGTATACTCGCCATCAGCCGCGGCCCGGTGTCGCCGCGAGGCGCCGCGGTGGGCGTTTCCCACGCGCTTGTCGAGGATTTCGTGACCGACCTGGCCCCGCTCCTGATCGCCACCGCGACGGCGCTGCTGGGCGCGCTCGGCCTCGCCTACTGGGCCAGCAAGGCGCAGAGCGACCGTTCGGCGCTCGTCGGGCTCTACCTCCTCTTCGGCATCCCCGCCGGGCTCCTCGTCATCGCCGGCGTCGCCGTCATCACGCGGGGCGACCGCATCCTCGGCTCCCTCCTCCTCCTGCTCGGGCTGGGTCTCGGCCTCCCCCTTCTACGGCCGTTTCGGGAGCTGCTGGCGCGCGTCACGCCGCTCGACCCGGCATCCGCCATCGACATGACCGGCCTCTGCATTGTCCTCGGCCTGCTCGGCTGGTTCATCGGCACCAGCCTGGAGCCGATGGCCGCGCAACCGCCGGACGTGAGCGGCATCCCCTCGATCGGCATCGCCGAACTGCTCGTGCAAGCGGCCGTCTTCGTCGCCTTCGCCTACATCGCCGTCGGCTACCCCTACTGGCGCAACCTGCGCGAGGCGACGGCCCGGCTCGGCATCGTTCTGCCGGATGGGAAAACGATCGTCATCGCCATCGCCGCCACCTTCGCCTGCTTCCTTGTCGCTGGCCTGGCCGGCCTCGCCTCGCAGCGCTTCGAGCCGGAGCTGAACGAATCGCTCGACCAGATCGTCAACCAGATGACGGCGCAGGTGCAGAATCCGGTCGGGGCGGTGATCCTCGGGGTCAGCGCCGGGCTCGGCGAGGAGGCGATCTTCCGCGGCGCGCTGCAGCCCCGCTACGGGCTCGTCATCCCCTCCCTCCTCTTCAGCATGCTGCATGGCCCGCAGTATGGCTTCAATCTCGCGCTCGTCGGTCTCTTCGGGGTGAGTATCATCCTCGGTCTCGAGCGCAAGTATCTGAACACGACCGCGGCGATGATCACCCACGCGCTCTTCAACGCGATCCAGGTGCTCGCGCTCTCGATGATGACCTGACGCTCGCTCCAGGCAACGCGAGAGGGACGGCCCCATGCGGCTCGTGGAGATCCGGGACCTCGACGGCCCGAACATCTTCCTCCGGGAACCGGCGATCAAGCTCGAGCTCGACGTCTCGCCCGGCGATCTGAGCCAGGAGGGGATCGCCGCGCTGACCGAGCGGCTGCAGCCGCTCGCGCCGACCGACGATGAGCTGGCGGACGGCGCCGAGGGGCTTGGCGCGCTACTGCAGGAGATCTGCGCGGGGCTGCATGAGCGGGCAGGCGTGGCCGCACCGGACATGCGCTGGGTGGCGATGGAGAGCCCGGGCCACTGGACGCTCGCCTTCGCCTGGGAGCGACGCCGCTTCGCGCTCGATCTGGCGCGGAGCATCGCCGGCGCGCTCACCGGTGAGCCGCTCGCCCTCGACGCCACGGTCGCCAGGCTGCGCGGGCTGCTAGCCACCCCTGCCCCGGATGATCGACCCGGCATGATTCGCGACGAGGATCGCCGCATCCCGGTCGTCGCCGTCACTGGCACCAACGGCAAGACGACCACCACCCGGCTCATCGCCCACATCCTGCGGCGGACAGGGCGCAAGGTCGGCTGGACCTCGACCGTCGGCGTCTTCATCGAGGGCGAGAACGTCCTGGAAGGGGATTACACTGGCCCGGCGGGGGCCTGGCGGGTGCTGGAGGAGCCGGGCCTCGACATTGCCGTGCTGGAGACCGCGCGCGGCGGCATTCTGCTGCGCGGGATGGCCTGCCAGAGCAACGACGTCAGCGTCATCACGAACATCAGCGGCGACCACCTCGGGCTGCATGGCATTCATACGGTCGAGGGCCTGGCCGAGGTGAAAGGGGTCGTCGCCCACACCACCCGCCCTGACGGCTGGGTGGTGCTCAACGCCGACGACCCCCTCGTGCGCGGGCAGGCAGCCAGAGCCCACGCCCCCGTCTTCTGGGTCACGCAGGATCTCGCAAGCCCGACGGTCATGGCCCATCGTGAAGCCGGCGGCCGCGCGCTGCTCGTCGAGGCAGGGTGGCTGGTCGAGGCGCGGGGCAAGGAGGCGCAGCAGATCGCCTGCCTCGCGGAGATCCCAATCACCTTCGGCGGCCGGGCGCGGCACATGGTCGAGAACGTCCTCTGCGCTGCCGCGGCCACCCTCGCCCTCGGCCTGAGCCCCGAGGCGGTCGCCTCCGGCCTGCGCGACTTCGGCAGCCGGCCCGACGACAACCCCGGCCGGCTGCACGTCTACGCGCTCAACGGAGCGACCGTCATCCTCGACTACGCCCACAATGAGGTCGGCCTGACCCACCTACTGCACCTGGCGCGAGGCTATCTGGGTGAAGCAGGTCGCTTGATCGCGATCATCGGCACCGCCGGCGACCGCACCGACGAGGCGTTGCGCGAGATCGGGCGCATCGCGGCCGCGCAGTCCGATCTCGTCATCGTCAAGGAGACCCGCCGCTACCTGCGCGGCCGCTCCAGCGTCGACGAGATGACCGCGCTCTACGAGGAAGGGATCGCCGCCGGCGGCAACCCCCGGCACATCGTCGCGCCGGACGAGCCGGCTGCCCTCGAAATCGCGCTCGCCGACCTGCAGCCTGGGGACGTCGTCGCCATGATGTGCATCGAATCCGGCCCCGAAAGCCGCGCCCGGGTCGAGGAGTTGGGGGGTAGGGGGATAGGGGGATAGGGGGAAGAAGCTATCAGCTATCGGCCTTTGGCTTCTGGCTGTTGGCCACTGGCTTCTGACTCCCGACTTCCGACTTCTTCTCGACTCCTCGACTTCTCGACTCCTCGACTCACCGCCTGCTCCACGCCTCGGGGTCTTCGGTGAGGGCCACGATCTCCGGCGGCAGGTTGCCGGTGCGCACGTCCTCCAGCGTCACCGTCTCCAGCACTGCCCGGATATTCGCGCGCAGCGCGATCCAGACCTGCAGCAGCGCGCTCGCCGGACCGATATATTCGAGGCTCTCCGGGCGCAACCCGCGCACGTTCGCCAGCGGGCCATCGACGACGCGGATAACGTCGGCCAGGCTGATCTCCTCGGCCGGGCGTGCCAGCCGGTAGCCCCCCTCGGCCCCGCGCTGCGAGTGGACGATACCGGCGTGCCGCAGCTCGAGCAGGATGTTCTCCAGGAATTTCGGCGGGATGCCCTGGGCCTTCGAGATCGCCTCGGCCTTGATCGGCCCGCCATCGCCGCTGGCCAACTCGGTCAGCGCGCGCAGCGCGTAGTCGACTTTCGCGTTGACCTGCACCGCCGCTT
>JADYYO010000294.1 GCA_020853615.1 Thermomicrobiales bacterium | reverse complement strand
TCGACAACGCCATCACCCGCGCCACGCTGGCGTCGATCCGCTCCTCGGCGACGACGCCCTGCTCCACCCGCGCGACCAGGTGATCGACCAGCGCTGCCGGCTCCTCGTCCGCGATGACGTAGAGGAGGAGATCGACGCCAGCCGCGACCGCCAGGTCGACCACCTCCAGCGCCCCCCACCCCGAGAGCGCCCCCATGCCGAGGTCGTCCGTCACAATCACACCGCTGAACCCGAGGTCGTCCCGCAGCGCCTCGACGGCCCTGGGTGAGAGCGAGGCGGGCAGATCGCCCCACATCGTGGCGGCCAGATGCCCGAGCATCACCATCGGCACGCCGGCGTCGACCGCCGCCCGGAACGGCAGCGCGTCGGCCTCCCACCAGGTCGCCTCGTCGACCGTCAGCGTCGGCAGCGCCTCGTGCGAGTCGACCGCGACGCGCCCGTGCCCGGGGAAGTGCTTGACGCAGTGGCGAACCCCGCTCCCCGCAGCGCCCTGCAGGTAGGCGACGACATCCGCCGCCACCTGCTCCGGGTCGCTGCCGAACGCCCTGCCGGCCATGACGCTGTCGGACGAGAAGGCTACGTCGGCGACCGGCGCGAAGTTGACGTCGAAGCCATACCCGGCCAGCATCTCCGCCCGCCGCCGCGCCAGCCGCGCGATCTCGTCGAGCGGCAGCGTCCCCATCGTTGGCGCATCGGGTGCGGGGTCGTCGCCGATGCGGCTGACGATGCCGCCCTCTTGGTCGAGGGCGACCAGCGGCGGCAACTCGGGATTCGTCGCGTGGATGGCGACCACCAGCGCGCGAACCTCCTCCGGCGTGCCGAAGTTCTCCCCGACCAGGATGACGCCCCCCGGCCGCAGGTCGCGCAGCATCGCCGCGTCGCTGTCGCCTAGCGAGACGCCGGTGACCGGGACCATGAACATGCGCGCCACTCGCTCCCGCAGCGGCATCGCCCGAATTCGCGCCATCACGTCCTCCTGCGCCGCCGCCGGCAGATGCATCCGGACGAAGGCGGTTCCCGCCAGCATGACCTTGGCCACGGCTCGCCGCGACATGCGGCCGGAAGCAGCAAGACCAGGGAGGAAACTCATGCCGCGGGCTCCTCGGCGGCGATCGCCAGCGGCGCCCGCTTCCACGGCGGCAGCGCGCCGCTCAGCTCGCCCGAACGAACGCGCGGGTGGCGGGCGTAGTAGCCGATGAAGAGGACCATGGCGACGACGCTGAAGACGACGAGGTCGAGAAAGGTCACCTCGTAGCCAAACTGGACGATCAGGAACCCGGCGGCCAGGCTGGCCAGGGAGTAGCCGAGATTCCACGCGGCCGAGCGCATTCCATAGACCCGGGAGCGCGCCCGCGGCGGCAGCACCTCGGCGATGAAGGTCGAATCGATCGGCCAGGCCATGGAAACGCTCGTCTGGCGAATGATATGCGTCACCGCCGCCAGGGGCAGGGATGGGACGAAGATCAAGGCCAGGTAGAACGGGACGATCGAGAGGCGGACCACGGCCACGCCGACCAGCGAGCCGAGCCTGCGCGAGATCATCGGCGCCAGCAGCCCGATCCCGGCCGCGCTCAGCCCGGCCAGCGCATAAATGTAGCCGACGGTCGCCGCATTCGCGCCGAGAGTCGTCAGGTAGACGTTGTAGAAGGGGAAGACCATCCCGGCGCCGATCGCCATCAGCCCGCCGACCGCGACGAAGACCCAGACATCGTTGCGCACCTGCCGCCGTTGCACCGGGTCGGACGCCTCCTGTTGCGCGGTCGGGTCGGGCAGCCCGTGGCCGATGCGCGCCGGGCCCATCATGAACATCGGCACGAGGCCGAGCGCGCCGATCAGTGTCCCCGCGACCAGCGTCCAGCGATAGGCGAGCAGATCGCTCCCCGGCAGGGCATCGGGCAGGAAGCCGCCGATCAGCGAGCCGAGCGTGGTCGAGAGGGAGACGACGGAGAAGGCGAGCGCGGAGACGACCTGCCGCTCGTCGCGGCGGGTCCAGGCGATGATGAAGGGCATCGTCGTCGTGAAGAGATAGGCGAGGCCGATGCCGGAGATCGCCGAGAGGACCAGAATCAGGCTCGGCTGCTCGGCGAACGCCATCGCCAGCGCCGCAGCCAGAAAGATCGACACGCCGACGACGGTCGAGCGCCAGATGCCGAGCTTGTCGAGGACCATCCCCATCGTCGCGGCCCCCGCCGCCATGAAGAGGGTCTGCACCGCGTTGAAGGCGCCCATGTCGTTTTCGCGCAGATTCAGCTCTCGCAGGTAGAGGTTGAAGATCAGCGTGAAGACGCCCCACCCGACGTTGGCGAGGAGGTTGTAAAGCAGAAAGAGCTGGACATCGCGACTGAAGGCGAAGCGGCGGCGAATGTTCCCGAGCAGTATCGACAGCACGTTCCCACCCCGGGTCCGGCGCCGCCGCGGGACAGGCTGACGCATCGCGCCAGTATATTCCGCCTCCGGCGGGAAGGGCGGTACACTCGGCGGCAGTCGGTTTGGCATCGCGGGGGGTACGAGATTGGCGTCGAGAGAGGCTCTTGAGCGGCTGCGCGTCGGCCTGTCGGGGCTGGGACGATTCGGGAAACTGCACGCGTCGGTCCTGGGCGACATGCCGGGCGTGACA
This sequence comes from Thermomicrobiales bacterium, assembly GCA_020853615.1. Lineage (GTDB taxonomy): Bacteria > Chloroflexota > Chloroflexia > Thermomicrobiales > UBA6265 > JACCXM01. Next base: position 8,245 of record JADYYO010000294.1, on the reverse strand, counting down.
CTGGCGGCGGTCTGTGACCCACTGCCGAACGAGGTCGCCGCAATGACCGCCCGCTACCCGGAGGCTGTCGGCTACGACGACTACGAGGCGATGCTGGAGAACGCCGAGCTCGACGCCGTTTTCATCGTCTCGCCCGAGCCGCTCCATCCAGCGCAGTGCCTCGCCGCGTTTGGCCGCGGCATCCCCGTCTTCACCGAAAAGCCGCTGGCCACCGCTGTGGACGAGGGGGAGCGGATCGTCGCCGCGGCAAACGAGGCGGGCGTCCCGCTCCAGGTCGGCTTCGTCCTTCGTTTCGATGTCCAGCACGCCCTCCTCAAGGCGGAGATCGACTCGGGCGCGCTCGGGAAGATCGTCTCGCTGCGGGCGAAGCGCAACTGCTCGCGCGCCTGGTTCGCCGACTTCGGCGACCGCGCCCACACGATGTACGAGACCTCCATCCACGACATCGACCTCTTCCTCTGGTACACCGGCAGCCCCGTTGTCCGCGTGCAGGCGGTCGAGCGAAACCTCTCCGGCATGCGCTACCCGGACGGCTGCTGGGCTATGCTCGAGTTCGCCAGCGGCGCGGTCGGCATCATCGAGACGAGCTGGCTCGTGCCCGACGGCGCGCCGGCCAACGTCGTGACGCCGACCTGGCGCGGCACGATCGATTCGGAGCTCGAGATCATCGGCGAGACGGCCACCTCGCGCATTCGCGCGCTCGACGGCCCCTTCTCCATCTGGCAGGAGGCATACACCGCGATCCCGGAGACCGGCCTCTGGCCCGAGGTCAACGGGGCCGTCGCCGGGGCGCTGCGCGCAGAAGACGCCCATTTCCTCGACCGCGTCCGATACGGCGCCCCGGAATCGACCGCCTCCGTGGCGGACGCGCTGGACGGCCTGCGCATCGCCGAGGCGATTGTCACCGCCGCGGCCGGCCGGCATCCAGTCGAGCTCGAATCCTGATTATGCTCTTCCGTTGACGCTCGAAACGCAGCGCCGGGCGCGCCCGGCAAGGCAGGAGACCCTGGTGATCGATCTCTCCAGCGACACGCAGACGCGCCCCACGCCGGCCATGCGCGAGTTCATGGCCGCCGCGCCGGTCGGCGACGAGCAGCTCCGCGAAGATCCCTCCGTCAACCGGCTGCAGGAGATGGCCGCGGCGATCACGGGGAAGGAGGCCGCGCTCTTTCTCCCCTCCGGTACGATGTGCAATGTGATCGCCTTCTCACTGAACGCCAATCGCGGCGAGACCGCCATCCTCGATTGGGAGGCGCACCCAAACCAGGCGGAGCGGGGTGGCCCGGCCTGGATCGCCGGCGTCCTTCTCCGCCCCGTGGCCGGCCCGCGGGGCATCTTCAGCCCCGAGCAGATCCGGCCGCTGATCAGCAAGGGGGGCACCCACGCCGCGCGCACGGCCTTCATCTCCGTCGAGAACACGACGAACCGGGGCGGCGGCGCCATCTGGCCGCTTGAGCGGCTCGCCGAGCTGCGCGCGCTGGCAGACGAGCATGGCCTGCGCATCCACATGGATGGCGCGCGGCTGATGAACGCGGCGGTGGGCTCTGGCATCCCCGCTGCCACCTTCGCCTCGTACGCCGATTCGGTCTGGGTCGACCTCTCCAAGGGGCTCGGCGCGCCGGTCGGCGCGGTCCTCGCCGGCACGACCGAGTTCATCGAGCGGGCGCGGCTGATGAAGCACATGCTCGGCGGCGCGATGCGCCAGGCGGGCATCATCGCCGCCGCCGGCATCTACGCCTTCGAACACCACGTCGACCGCCTGGCGGACGACCACGCCAACGCCCGCTTCCTCGCCGAGGGGCTCGCCGCCATCCCCGGCGTCAAGCTCGCCTACGACACGGTCCCGACCAACATCGTCTTCTTCGACGTCTCCGGCACGGGCAAAACCCCCCAGGAGGTCGAGGCGGGGATCAATGCCCTCGGTGTCCGCATGGGCGGTGGCTACGACGGCGCCTCGGTGATCCGGGCCGTCACCCATCTCGACGTCTCGCGGGATGACTGCGCCCGTGCGGTCGAGGCGGTGCGCGAGGTCTGCGCGGGGTAGCACAGCGCCGCCTCTTTCGGGGACGCCGCCTGACGGCTTATGGAACGCGCGTTTCAGGGCGGGACGTGTGTGCCACCGGGCGGGCACGCCATGGCGTGCCCCTACAAAACGTGCATCCGGTAGGGGCACGGCATGCCGTGCCCAGGCCCGAGGACGCCTCGCTTCCCCATTGCCACGAACGTTCGCAACCGGTCTCCTGACACGTAACTTGCTGCAACCCTCACCAACTTGCGCTATTCTGCGCGATGTGTACGTACACTCGGCGCGGGAACGTCGATTGGGGGAGATGGCATGATTCTGTCGTGGCGTGAGACCCGCGCCGGCATCGTCAAGCCGGATGAGCGGCTGCCCTGGGGCCAGTCGATCGCCATGGGGCTGCAGCACGTGCTGGCCATGTTCGGCGCGACCGTCGTCGCCCCGATCATCATGGGCTTCGATCCGAACCTGGCCATCTTCTTCTCCGGTATCGGCACCCTCATCTTCTTCGCGTTCGTCGGCGGCGCCGTCCCGAGCTATCTCGGGTCGAGCTTCGCTTTCATCGCGCCGGTCGGCGCCGTTACGGGCGCTGCCGCCGCCAGCGGCGCGAGCGACGGCATCCCCCTGGCACTGGGCGGCATCATCGCCGCCGGGGCCGTCTATACCCTCATCGGCGTCATCGTCCACCTCACCGGCTCGGCCTGGATCGACCGGCTGATGCCGCCCCTCGTCACTGGCGCGGTGGTCGCCATCATCGGCCTCAACCTGGCCCCGGTCGCCCGCAACTACTCCGGCGCCGACCCGATCATCGCGGCGATCACCATTCTGGCCATCTTCGTCATCGGCCTCCTCACGACCGGGATTTTCAGCCGTCTGCCGATCCTCCTCGGCAGCATCATCGGCTACCTCGCCGCGCTCCTCCTCGGCGGGCCGACCGAGGCGGGCCGGCCCTATGCCGGCACGACGATCCACGGCGTCGACCTCACCCCGATCCAGCAAGCCGACTGGCTCGGCATTCCCGCGTTCCAGACGCCACAATTCAGCGGCAGCGCCATGGCCCTGATCGCCCCGGTCGCCATCGTCCTCGTCGCCGAGAACCTCGGGCACATCAAGGCGGTCAGCTCCATCACCGGACAGAACCTGATGCCCTACCTCGGCCGCGCCTTCATGGGCGACGGCGTGGCGACGATGGTGGCCGGTCTGCGCGGTGGCACCGGCGTCACTACCTACGCCGAGAACATCGGCGTGATGGCCGTCACTCGCGTCTACTCGACCCTCGTCTTCCTCATCGCCGGCATTGTCGCCATCCTGCTGGGGCTCTCGCCCAAGTTCGGCGCGGTGATCCAGTCGATCCCGTCCGGGGTGCTCGGCGGCATCGCCACCGTTCTCTTCGGGCTGATCGCCGTCACGGGCGCGCGCATCTGGGTCGACAACCGCGTCGACTTCACCCGCTCCGTCAACCTCTTCGTCGCCGGCGTCGTCCTCATCATCGGCGCCGCCGACTACACGGTCGTCATCCGCGGCTTCACGATGAACGGCATCACGCTCGGCACGCTTGCCGCCATCGTCCTCTACCAGATCTTCAAGGGAACCTCGGGCGACGACTTCGCCGTCATCGCCGACGACGCCGAGACCCGTGCCGAGCGCCGCACCGAGGGGAGCAGCCCGCACCCACGATAGCCGATTGCATCGCCAAGCGGGCCAAATCGCTCACCCCAGCTCGAGCCACGATCCAAGGCATTCCATGCGCCGCGCCACGGACCGGGTGTCATCCTGAGCAAAGCGAAGGATCTCGGCTCCCGGCTACCACGTTTCCCCAATGCCAGGATGCTTCGTTCCTCAGCATGACACGCTCCGTGTGTCGCGGCAGTCTGCGCGACACGACGTGGAGAACGTCGCCTGCAATCCCTACCCGACCGGGAAGCTGCTCGCGTCGAGCGGGTTGGTGCCGAGCGAGACTTCGTCGCCGTCGAGCCAGCCATCCCCATCCGAATCCGGATTGTTGGGGTTGGTGCCGTAGGCCGGCTCGTCCGCGTCGAGGAGGTGGTCGCCGTCGCTGTCGCCGCCGGTCGGTGCTTGCGCGGCCGCGGCATCGACGATCAGCGGGTTCGTCCCCGCCGCGACCTCGGCGCCATCGAGGATCCCGTCACCGTCGCTGTCGGCCAGAGTCGGATTTGTGCCATAGACGCCCGTTTCGTCGGCGTCCGTCAGGCCGTCGCCGTCCGTGTCGGCGGGGAGGGGCGCCGCGGTTGGCGTCGGCGGGGCGGCGGCCGGCGGCAGGTTGTAGACATCGAAGGCGGCGACCGGGCTGTCCGCGCTGATCGTCACCAGATAGCCCGCGCCATTGTCGGCAAGCTGCAGATCGGGCGCGTAATAGGTCGCCGCGCCCGGCAGCATGGTCGGCTGCTGGAAGAGATAGGTGCCGAGCGGAAGATTCGCCCAGGAGACCGTGCCGTCGCTGCCGATGGTGGCATCGGCCTGGCTGACGACCTCGCCATCGCTGGCGACCAGCCGCACCTCGAAGCCGCCGACCGCCTGTGAGCAGTTCGCCGGATTGAACGCGTCGATGCTGCTCGGGCAGCCCCAGACCCGGACATCGACCGAGCCGCGGCGAGGCCGCGCAACCGCCGTGCTGGTGACCAGCGGCCGCTCCGTGGGGCGGGCCGTGGCGATCGCCGCGGGGCGTGGGGTTGACGTCGCCCGGGCGCGCGGCGCGGGCGTTGGAGATGACCCGGGCACGGCCGTCTCGATCTGGATGACGGAGGGAATCTCGGTCGGCCTGGCCGGCCGGCCAGCAGCCGGCGTTCCGGTCGCGGCGGCCGGCGCCGTCACCACCAGCGGCGTCTCGGCAGATGCCCGCGCCTCGGGCGTCGCCCCGCCCGCCGCCTCCAGCACGAAGACATCGAGCGCGCGCTCCGGCTCATCGGCGCCGATGGAGATGCGATACCCGCCGGTCGCCGCCATCCCGTACCCTGCGGCGCCCCGGTCGTCGATCCCCGGCACGCCCGGAACGACGAATCGCCCGAAGCCGGGCCTGAATTCCGTCGCCTGCAGGAGGTAGTCACCGCCGCGCAACCCCGTCCACGCGGGCAGCCCCTGCCGCTCCGTCGCCGGGCCGACATCCCGCAGCGTCCCGCCCTCGATCGCGGCGAGCCGGAGGGAGACCGCCTCCGGATCGCGCAGGCAGTTCATCGAGCTCGCCTCAGCGGCGGTGACCACCGGCGGGCAGGCGTAGACGGTGACCTGCACCACGCCATTCGTGATCGGCGTGGGCGTGGCGCCCGGCGTGCCATTCGCGAGCGGCGCTTCGCGGCCGACCACAGCGGCGACGAAGGTCGAGGGCGCCTGCCCCTCGGCGGTCAGGACGATGTCGCCGCTGAACGTCGCTGCCTCGCCGACCTTGAGCGTCGCCGTCGAGCCATCGGTCGCCTCGATCTTGATCGAGCCGAGCGTGACCAGAACCAGCACCGGCGCAGCATTGCCGATCACCGTCGTCGACTCGCCCGGCTCGAGCAGATCGCGCACGAGATCGATGTCCCGCGCTCCGCCCGGCGCGTCGAATGGGGCGCTGGCGTAGACGGGGATGCCATCCCCGGCATCTTCCGCTGCCTCAGGCGGCACCAGGTCGATGGCGAAGATTCCTGCCGACCGCTCGCCCACTGGCACGGCGCGCACCGTGGCGTCGTCGTGAAAACTCGCCTCGCCGGGTGAGAGGAGCGCTGTAGCGTGGCCCGCGGTCAACAGAATCCCGCCGGTGTCGACCAGCACGAAGCCGGGACCGCCGGGTGAGAGCGCGGCCGTCGTGCCGGGAGCCACCGAATGGAAGACGGCCCGCCACGTCGCCTGCGTCGGCAAGGGCGCGACGCCTTGGGCGATCACCTCGGCGTGCCCGCTGGCGGGGGAGAAGACCTCGCCCGCCTGCAGCGCCCGCACCACCAGGCCGATCCCGGGTCCCCCCACGAGCGCGACGACGAGCAGGAGCGCCGGCAACAGACGCCGGCAAGAGCGACGAATCGTGCCAATCATGCAGTCGTCCCCGCCGCGCTCGCGGAGTCGAGCGCGGTCCATGCGTGCAACGGGCGTTCTCGCCCATGCTACCGCACCCCGGCGCCGAATCGGCCGGCTCGCTGCCGCGCGGCGCCGCAATGACGGAGCGAGCGCTCGGAAGTGCGCCGGAACTCGGCTAGTGGTCAACGCCGGCCGTTCGGTCCCGGCTCCTGTTGGCAAGGGTCGATTCAGGACGCGACGATCTTGCGGACCTGCCCGTCACCCCCGAGCGTGGCGTAGTAGAGGTCGCCATCGGGGCCGTAGGCAAGGAGAAGATCGCCGGTCCAGGTGCTCATCCCGGCCGCGAACTCTTCGGTCGTCTCCGGCGGGGACTCCCGCGGGATGGGGAAGATCTTGCCGCACGGGCTTGCCGGCTCGCGGTGAGCGCGATCGTTGTCGCCGGATTGGTCGGGTCGCTCGCTCATGGGTCCACCCCGCGATCGCCAACTGCTATGCGCCAAGTCTACCCGGGTGGCGGGGTCGGGCATCCTGCCACTAGCCCGCGAAGTCGATGCGGCGAACCTCCCCGCCGCCGGCGAAGGTCGTGTAGTAGAGCGCATGGCCCGGGCCAAAGGCGAGGTGGATCGCGCTGAGGCCGCTGGCGAACACCTCCGGCGATTGGCGCGGCTTCTCATCGCGCAGGGCGAAGATCTTGCCGCAGATGTAGTCGGCGAAGAGGTAGCCGCCGTCGTACGCGGCAAGCCATCCCGCATCGTTGGGCACGAACGCGCCGCCGGTGATGCTGTGTCACCCCGTGCCGTGCGAATAGGCGAAGATCGGATCGACGAATTTGCGGGACGATTTGCACGCCTTCTTGCTGGCGACCCGACCTGGCAGGGCCCCTCGCGCCGGTTCCAGCCGTAATCCGCGCCGGCCTTCGCCTCGTCGATCTCCTCCCACGAGCTGGCGCCGACGTCGTTGATGGAGAGGCGCGGCACGCTCCCGCCCGCGTTCCGATCGAAGGCGATGCGGAAGAGGTTGCGCAGTTCGGTGGCGAAGATTTCACGGCACTCCGGCCCTGCCTGCCGATGCCGCCGCTTCTTCCGCTTCCGCTTCTTCGCCTTCCTGGTCTGCTGCTTCTCGGCGTCGACACGTGCCGCGTTGCCCTGAGCCAGACCACCGCTGGTGCAGGCGACCGAATCGGCTCCGGTAAAGGGGTTGTCCGCCGGGATGCCACCGCCAGGCTCGATGCGCAGGATCTTGCCGTTCAGCAGATCGCGGCGATGGGCGTTGCCGTTCTCGCTCTGCATCTTGCCAGTGCGCAGGTCCTTCCCCGTCCCCGACCGAGACGTAGAGCAGACCATCGCTGCCGAACTGGAGATCGCCGCTGTTGTGGTTCCTGCCCGGCGCGGGAATCCGGTCGATGAGGATCTGCTCGCTCTTCGGATCGATGCTGCCGTCGCCCGCCATGAAGAAGCGGGAGACACGGTTGGCCCGATTCCCCTCCCGGCAGTCGCTCCCCTGCTTGTCCGTGTAGTAGAGGTAGATGAACCGATCGCTCGATCCGACCCGGGGATCGACGGCGACGCCGAGCAGGCCCATCTCACTGGCGGTGCAAATGGTCCCTGAGAGATTTCGGGATCGGCGTGGCAGGCCCGCCGCTCCACCGGTAGAGGATTCCCCTTTTGCCAGTGACCAGCAGATCGCTCCCCTCCGTGGGCGGCAGCCAGGCGAGCGCGGTCGGCGACGGGATGCCGCTCACGACCAACTCGTCGATGAACCGGCTGGAGGATTCCCCGCTGCGAGGCCATCGGCTGGCGCAAGGAGGCCGAGCAACGTGACGAGCATGACGCACCGGACAAGCAGGTATTTCATGGTAACGATCCCGGTCCCCGTCAATTTCGCCGCGTTCAATCCCTCGCGGGGGCGACGAGTGTACAAGGGCGCCATCGACAATTCATGACGCGGCACGCCGCAGTCTCTGCGATTACCGTGACGCCTGATGCGGCAGGCCACAGCATCTGACGCCTCGCGCCCGTACACTGATTGGGGAAAGGAACCGGCGTTCGGAGTCCAGCGCGGCAATCGCGCCCGGCTCGATCGCCGGCGTAGCGAGATGAATCGGAGGACATGATGGCCACCGGCAAGAAGGAGATCTTCGTCTGCTTCGGCGTCCACGTCGATGCCGTGGCGGGCTGGCTCGGCTCGTACGGCGGCGAGGACTCGCCGGCCGATATC
>JADYYO010000293.1 GCA_020853615.1 Thermomicrobiales bacterium | reverse complement strand
TACCGGCCTCGAGTGGCGGAGATGTAGCGAACCGTAGAACTCCCGCCACGACGCCATCGTCGTATGTGGGACGCTCCTGTAGCGTGGATCACATGCGGGTTTGCGATACGCTTCCGATATGGACCAGGTTGAGCGTTACATGACCACGCTTGGTGATCGCGGCCGGCTCGTGCTGCCGAGCAAGCCGCGGCAGCGGCTCGATTTGCACCCCGGTGATCGGCTGGTCATCACCGTCGATGACGAGGGCGGGTTCCGGGTCCTCTCGGCACGCGAGGTGGCCCGGCGCGCACGGGGTCTCTACCGCGATCTCGCGCCCGGCCGCTCGCTGGCCAACGAGTTGATCGCCGAGCGCCGGGAGGAAGCCCGCCGCGAAGACGCCCGGTGACAGGCGATGCGACTGGAGCCGTCCTCGATGCGTCGGCCCTCCTTGCCTACCTCCAGGACGAGCCCGGCGCCGACGCGATGTCGCGCATTCAACCCTACTCGTTACCCGCCGGCACCGGCGTTGCCGCCTGCTGCAGGCTCTCCCCGAGCCGGCGCAGCGCGGGCGAGACGTCGAGCGTGTCGAGCCGGACGTCGAGGAGGACGAACTGGCCGTCGCGCCGGCGCGCGTCGGCCAGCGCCCGGTCGAGGTCGTCGGCCGTCTCCACCCGGTGGGCGCGCCCGGCGCCGATCACCTCCGGCACCTTGCTGTAGTCCCAACGCTGGATGTCGTTGAACGCGCCGTCGAGGATCAGCCGCTCCGTGGTGTAGCCGCCATTGTTGAGAACGATCACGATCGGATCGAGCCCGTAGCGCGCGCAGGTCGACAACTCCATTCCGGTCATCTGGAAGGCGCCGTCGCCAACGAGGACGAGCGGGCGGTCGTTCGGCCGCGCGAGCTGGGCGCCGATCGCGGCCGGGACGGCGAAGCCGAGCGAGGCGTAGAAGGCCGGGGCGAGAAAATCGCGCGCCTCGTAGACGGGGAGGTCGATCGCGGCAAAGAGGGCATCGCCCGGATCGGCGAGCACGATCAGGTCGTCGGTCAGGAACGTACCGAGGCGGCGGAAGAGCGCGGCAACCGTGATCGCGTCGTCCGGGGAGCCCGAAGTGCGGCCCTTGGCCCCTGGCGGGCGCGGGTGGTCGCCGCTCGGACGGCGCGGAAGATCGGCCCGCGCCAATCCCTCGACGAAATCGGCCAGCCCCACCTGTTCGTAGGTGTGTAACCCGACCGCCAGCCGGTTCCGGGTGGCGTCGATGCAGCGCGCCGGGTCAAGGTGGGCGGTATAGACGCCGAGGTTGAGGTCGGTCGGCAGGGTGCCGAGCTGGATCAGGCAATCGCTCCCCTCGACGTACTCCTGCACCTCCGGCCGGCCCATCGCGCCCGCGTAGACGCCGATGAAGCTGGGGTGGCGCTCGTCGATCGCCGATTTATCGAGGAGCGCCACCGTCGTTGGGATGCCGGAGCGCTCGACGAAGCGCATCGCCGGTTCGATCAGATCGAAGCGCGACAACTCGACGCCAAGGACGATCACCGGTTGCCGGGCGCTCGCGATCCACGCCGTCGCCTCGGCGAGCGCGGCTTCCAGCGTGCGCGGGTCGCTCGCGTCGCTCGGCACGGGGAGGGGCGGCACGCGGGGAACCTCGCGGTCGACGATGTCGCGCGGCAGCTCGAGATATCCCGGGCGCTTCAGCCGGAGGACCGCACCGAGCACCCTGTCGATCTCGCGCAGCGCGTCCTCCGGCTCGTCGATAACCGCAGAGGCCGCGGTCAGATGCTGAAAGACCTTGTACTGCGTGTCGTACGTGCGCACCTTGTGATGGAGCAGCGGGTAGCTCCGCCGCTCGCTGAAGCTCGGCGCCCCGCTGATGACGAGGACCGGTGATTCTTCGGCGTAAGCCTGCCCCGTCGTGTTCGTCACCTTCAGGCCGCCGACGCCGTAGGTGACGCAGACCGCGCCGAGCCCGCGCAGCCGGGCGTAGGCGTCGGCGGCGAAGCCCGCGCCCTGCTCGTCGCAGGTCGTCACGAGCGAGAGGGGCGAATTCTCGATATCCTTCATGAAGCCGAGGACGAAATCCCCCGGCACGCCAAAGATGTGGTCGACGCCGTGCGCCCTGAGCCGCTCGATCAGGTAGTCGCCAACGCGCACCATGCGGCCCGTCTCGCCACGAACCTCCATGATTGCCTCCTCGCCACCGCGCTCGATCCGCACGGGCAATCATACGGTCGCGGCCGCGCCTCCACGCGATTGGTCCCTTGCCTACTCGCTACGGCGCACCGCCGATCACCCGCCGCGCAACTCGCCCATCGGTCATGCACAATACGGCCCAGGCGCTGCACACGCGGCATGGCGCGCCGATACCCCCGAACGAGTCCTGCCCGATGGTTGTTGCCGAATTGATGCGGCCATATGTCGAGAGGAGACGCCGCGCCGGGCCGCCTGAGGCTGAAAGCCCCAGGCTACGAATAACGGAAGGACCCTAAAGGGCTCTGGGTGTGTTGGCCGCATCATTTCAGCAACCGCCATAAAGCTGAGGTCGCATCATTTGCGCAACCGTGAGGCCGGCCGCGGCGCCCTTCCAGAGATCGGTCATTGGCGGCTCCTCGTCGCCGGGCAGCGGCCCGACCGGTATGACCTGGCCGTGAGGAACGCGCTGGCAGGATCTCGGCAAAGGGTGCGGTCCCGCGCATGGGCATCATGAAGGGCGTCGCCCGTGAGAGCGAAGGAGGATCCTCGTGGATTTCATCACCCCCATCGCGGCGTCACCCCTCTCACGTCGCAGGGCGTTGCTGGCTGGCGGCGCCGCGCTTGCGATGCGCCTGGCCCGACGACACCCGGTGGCCGCGAGGGAGGACTTGCCACGCGCCATTACCGACGTGATGCGCAAGCCCCGGTATGCCGCGGCGACCTGGAACCTCCTCGTCACCGACGTCGCCACGGGCGAGACGGTCTACGCGCTCGACCCCGATCAGCGGGCGTTGACGGGATCGGTCCGCAAGCTCTTCTCGGTCGGCCTCGCCCTCGGCGAGCTTGGGCCAGACCATCGCTTCACGACCCCGGTCTACCGGCGGGGAGCGGTCGACGGCCGGGGCGCGCTCGACGGCGACCTCGTCCTCGTCGCCGCGGGCGATCTGACGCTGGGCGGCCGCGTCACCGCCGACGATTCCATCGCCTACACCGACTTCGACCACAACGACGCCAACAACCTCGGCACAGCGATCCTGACGCCGCAGGACCCGCTGCATGGGCTCGATGCCCTCGCCCAGCAGGTGCGCGCGGCAGGCATCCAGCGCGTGGAGGGCGACGTCATCATCGACGACCGCCTCTTCGAGCGCTTCCGCGTGCCGAACCAGAATCTGCTCATTACGCCGATCATGGTCAACGAGAACATGGTCGACGTGACCATCACCCCGACAGTGACGGGCGATCCGGCGACCGTCGCCTGGCGGCCCCACACCGGCGCGTTCGACGTCGATGCTCACGTGATGACCACCGCCGAGGGGACGCCCGACACGGTGACGCTCTCGGGCGACGGCCGTGTCGAATGCATCGGCACGGAAGGCTGCTCCGGCACGGTCGCGGGCGACATCCCCGAGAGCTTCCAGGCGCCCCTCTCCGGCCAGCCGGATCTGGTCCAGACCTTTCGCATCGAAGATCCCGCGGCGTTCGCGCGTACCGCGTTCATCGAGGCGCTCCAGCGCGCCGGGGTAACGGTGGCGGCCCCGCCGGTGGCGGCCAATCCCGCGGGCAAGCTCCCCGCGGCGGACGCCTACACACCGGAGCAACGCGTGGCCGAGTTCGTCTCGCCGCCGTACGTCGGATACGCCCGGCTCATCCTCAAGGTGAGCCTCAACCTCGGCGCGAACCTCAGCCTGATGCTCTTTGGCCTTGCCCACGGCAAGCGGACGATCGACGCGGCACTCGCCGTGGAACGCCAGACGCTGATCGACCGCGTCGGCCTCCAGCCAGACTCGTTCGATTTCCCAACAAATGGCAGCGGCTCCCCCGATAGCGAAGCCTCACCGCGCGCCGTGGTCCGGCTGCTGACCGAGATGGCGCAGAGCGACGTTGCCGAGCTCTACCGGACGGCCCTGCCAATCCTCGGCGTCGATGGCTCGTTGGCCGAGAGCGGCCGCCACCTCCCCGCCAAGGGCCACGTCTACGCCAAGACCGGGACAACCATCAGCGGCGGGGCGCTCAAGGCGCAGAACCTCGCCGGCTACATCGAGGCGAAGCGTGGCCGGCAACTCGCCTTCGCTCTCTTCGTGAACGATGCCGGCCCAATCGAGCGCATCAGCGACGTCGCCGACGTACTCGAAGACGAGGCGATGATCACGAACGCGATCTACGAATCGAGCTGAGCGCACGAGGTCCCGAATATGGATCACGCCGTCGAGCGCGACATCCGTGCGAAACGCTCCCATCGGTCATCTTTTTCCAATATCTCCCGAAACAGTCTCGCGCACCCGCACGTTGAAGAGGCATTCTGACCTCATGCCGGCCCGTTCGGGATGGCGGGCCGTGGCGGGCGCGATTGCGGACGCGGGGATGGCGTCCGTGATCGCGCCAGGGGCCGGGCATTCACAAAGCAGAGGGAAGGATCGATGCGTCTCGTTGCACTTCGCGCCGCCGGTCGGCACGGCTTCGCCTGCGCCGTCGCCTGCATGCTCTCGTTCGGCCCGGCACTTGGGGTTTCGTGGGCGCAGGATGCCGCGCCGGCCGGCAATCACCCGACCATTGCCTCGGGCGGCGAAACCGTCCTCCTCCGCGAATCGCCGAGCTACGACGCCATGGTCCTCGCGCCCCTGACCGACGGCAGCGCCGTCGAGGTGACGGGCGCCGCCATCACCGCCCTGGATGGCAACACCTGGCTGCCCGTCGTCTCCGGCGGCCAGAGCGGCTATATCCCCGCGGGGTACGTCGGATCGGCGCCCGCCCCGGTAGCGGATGCCAATGCCGCAGCGCCCGCCCCGGTGGCCGCCTCGTCGATCTCGGAGACCAGTCCCGCGGAGCCAGGATCCCCTGCTCCCGTGGTCGATCCCGCGGCCCTTCCCCCGGCCACGGGCGCTTCGACGGTCGCCGACACGAATCTGCGCGCCGAGCCAAACACCGGGGGAGCCATCCTGACCGTCCTGCCCGCCAATACGATCGTCTCGGTCGATGGCGAGCCGGTCGATGGCTTCGTCCCCGTCACCGCCAATGGCGTCTCCGGCTGGATGGCCGCCGAGATGCTGGCGCAGAATGCGGTCTTCACCACGCCGGCGGCCGATGCACCGGTGGCGCCCGAACCTGCCGCAAGCGAGAGCGCCGCCCCGGCGACCGATGAGGCTCCCGCTCCGGTCCCAACCGCAACGGCCGAGTCGGTCGATGCCGCGCCAAAGGAGGTCGACGCGAAGAGCACCGGGATCGCCTGGCCCTTCTCCAGTGGCGAATGGGAGGTCGTGCAGGGCTACAACAACGGCACGCACACCAACCGCAGCAACTTCGCCCAGTACGCTTACGCGCTCGACTGGGCCAGAACCGATAGCAAGACCGCCGGGCAGACGGTCTACGCCCCGGTCTCCGGCACGATCCAGTGGGTCGATCGCGGCAGCGGTGGCATGCTCATCGACGCCGGGAACGGCTACGGCGTCGCCGTCTTCCACGTCACGCTCGACCGCTCGCTGGCGAGCGGGGGTCAGGTCCAACAGGGCCAGCGGATCGGCAAGATCTCCGGGCCGGGGGGTGACGGCTACCAGTCGATGGCCCATGTCGACATCACCTGCTGGCGGCTGAAGCGGGGCGGCAACCACGAGGCGACCCCCTTCACCGGCCCGAACACCATCGGCGGGCAGGAGTTCCCCGACATCGGCGGCACCAACCAGTACATGGGATTCACGGTCAGCCCGTAGTTCGCTCCTCTCACTGGGTTCGGGAGCCGAACACGGCGGCTATCCCGGCCGCTGCGGGTCCTACCGAGGCGCATCCTCCATCGGCAGGTACCAGTCGAGCGCCTGGCGGGCGATCGCCGGCGGGACCGTATGCGGGCCGTCGAACTCGGCATAGGTGACATCGAAGCCAGCCTTCTCCAACTGCGGCACGATCCGCCGGCTGGTCACGTCGATGGGGAGGACCGCATCGCGCGTGCCGTGGGAGACGAAGATCCGGGGCCTGCCGCGCTGCGCGTTCGGCGCCATGAACCCGGGCGAGAAGGCGAGGATGTGCGGGAAGAGGTCGCCGTTCATGATGCCGATGGAGAGGGCATACGAGGCGCCGTCGGAGAAGCCGCCGATCGCCAGCAGTTCGGGGTCGACCGCGACGCGGTCGAATGCGGCCGCGAGCGCCCGGTCGATCAGCGCCACGTCGGAGCCGTACTCGCCGCGAATGACGTCCCAGGTCGAGACGCGCGAGGCGGGAGAGAGGATCAGGAGCCCGGCGGCGTCGGCCAGCGGGCGGAGCGGGTAGAAGCCCGACTCGGCATCGCCGCCCGCGCCGTGCAGCGAGAGGACGAGGGGCGCCGGGCGATCGGCGCGATAGGTCGACGGCACGTAGAGGAGCGCGTCGCGCGTGGCGGCGACCCGCAGAGCATGGAGGCCCGCGGGCGATGTCGTCGTCGGCGAATGGGGGCGAGTCAGCAGCCGTCCCGTCGCTTCAGCCGGGGTCGCTCGTCCTGGCACTGCCATCGCCGTCACTGCTCCTCTCGCCAGCGCGCCCGCTCGTTGGCCCGCGACTCCTTCCCATCGCATGCATCGTGCCGCTGGCGCCGGCGCCAGCACGCCGTCGATCCCCTGCAGCGTCTGCCGGATCACCTGCCGCGCCCTCGCCACCGATGCCGTTCGCGCGATGCGCAGCTCGACCCTGCTGCGCCGGGTGCGGTTGACCGTCAGGTTCTCGACCGGCGTGGTGAAGACCGTGCCGTTGGGGATGAAGATGTCGACGCCGTCGTAGGTGCGCAGCAGGGTCGAGCGGAAGGAGACCGTCCCCTCGTCGTCGCCGGTCCGGATCAGAGCGAAACCGATGATCAGGCCGATGACGCCGAGACTGGTAAAGATCTGGCTGAACTGGACGGCTGGACCAGCGATGCCGATGGCGACGAGGAGGCCGAGCACGACGATGGCGGCGTAGACGAGGCGCGCCCGCATCTCGGAGAAGGCGCGGTCCTAGTGGCGCAGCGTCCGGCGCACGATGCCCCGCGGCAACCGCCCCGCCAGCACGAAGATGGCGACGATGACGATCGCGAACGCGACGCACGGAATCTGGGCGACGATCCCGTGCCCAAGCTGGCGGCTATTTTCGAGAACGAGGTTGCCGGCATGCTCCATGCTGCCGGTCGTTTATTTATATGAGCGGCCAGTGGGGAGACCGCGCGCGCATCGGGAACGCCCGCTTATCGAGGTTCCCAGCCGTTGCCGGGAGCCGGTAGCGCCTCGCCTCGCCCGTGAACCCCGCTGACGACCAGCGCCCTCGCTGCCCCGGATGGCACGGCCACCTCGGCCCCGGTGCATGCGGAGAACTCCGCCCGGAAGGCATCGAGCGCAAGGCGCAGCCCTGTCGCCAGCGGGGTCTCTGGTTCCCAGCCGAGGAGGGCCCGCGCTTTGGCGATATCGGGGCAGCGGCGCGTCGGGTCATCGGCCGGGAGCGGGCGCCGCTCGATGCCGGAGCCGCTGCCGGCGAGGGCGATGATCGCCCGCGCGATCTCCAGAATGGTCCGCTCGTCGGGCGAGCCGATATTGACCACCTCGCCCGCGAGCCCAGGGCGCTCCATCAGCGCGATGAGGCCGCGCACCGTGTCGCCGACGTAGCAGAGGGAGCGCGTCTGCAGCCCCGTGCCGAAGATGGTCAGCGGCCGCCCGGTCAGCGCCTGCGCGCAGAAGGTCGGCACGACCCGCCCGTCGTCGGCCCGCGAGCGCGGCCCGTAGCTGTTGAAGAGGCGCGCGATGCGAACATCGACGCCGCGGGTGCGCCAGTAGGCGGCGGTGAGACTCTCGGCGAAGCGCTTCCCCTCGTCGTAGCTGGAGCGGGGGCCAACCGGGTTGACGTGGCCGACGTAGCTCTCCCGCTGCGGGTGCTCGACCGGGTCGCCGTAGACCTCGGATGTCGAGGCGAGGAGGAATCGCGCACCGCATCGCGCCGCGCACTCGAGCGCCGCCCGGGTGCCGGCGGCGTTCGTCATCAGCGTCTCGATTGGGTAGCGGCCGTAGTCGACCGGGCTGGCCGGGCTCGCCAGGTGGTAGACCCGGTCGACCGCCGCGATCTGCCGCAGCGAGTCGGCCGGCGCGGCGATATCCGCCTCGATGCGGGAGAGCGACGGGCGCCCCTCGAGGTGCGCGAGATTGCGCCAGCGCCCGGTCGAGACATTGTCGACGACGATGACCGCGTCGCCCCGCACCAGGAGCGCGTCGACCAGATGGCTACCGACCATCCCCGCCCCGCCCGTGACCAGGATCCGCATGCTGGCCCCCTACACAAACGGCACGCGGAACTGGACCGCGCCCCGCAGCCGCCAGAAGACGGCGAGCGGCGGGATCGCCGCCGAGGTCACGAGCATTTCGGCGACGTGCGACGGCGCTCTGGAAGTCCCGCGCAGGCGGCGGGCCGCGAACTCGAGCGTCAGGGCCGACCAGAGGGTGAGGCAGGCCGAAACCACGAGGGGCTGCCGCCGGACGGCGCCGAGTAGCAGCCCCGCCAGCGCGGCGACGGTCGCGTAGTAATGGCGCAGCGGCGCGCGTTGCGTCCGCTCGCGGAAGAGTTGCGGGTGCTTCTTGGAGAGAAGCGCGTTGTAGCGGCTCTTGCCCTGCTGGCGCATGCTGACGCCCCAGCGCGCCGGCCGCACCGGGTGCGTCACGACGGCCTCGTCCGCATAGGCCAGCGGCTCGCCCCGCTCCAGCAGCGTGAAGAAGAGGTCGCTGTCCTCGCGCCAGGCCGCGCCGAAGCGCTCGTCGAAGCCCCCGACCGCCTCCAGCGCCCGCCGCCGGTAGAAGCAGTTCGCGGTGACGAACTCCGCCGTCTCCAGCCCGGCCGCGTTCCGCTCGTAGTCGGTCGGCCGCTCCGGCAGCGGCACGATCACCCGGCCCGAGACGCCGCTGGCGCCATCCCCCATCGCGCGCAGGCCCGCGGCGAGCCACTCGCGGTCGGGAACGCAGTCATCATCGGTGAAGGCGATGATCTCCCCCCGCGCGAAGCGCCAGCCGGCGTTCCGGGCCGCGGCCGGGCCTTGCGTGGCCGACACCGGCAGGTAGTGCAGCGCCGGGCCGGCCTCCTGCCGCTCTGCCCTGCCCGCGACCTGGCGCCGCGTCGCCTCGCTCGCCGCGTCGTCGACGATGACAAGCTCGTAGCGGTCCGGCGCGAGCGATTGGCTTGCCAGCGCCGCGAGGCAGCGATCGAGGAGGTCCGGGCGATTACAGGTCGGGATCACCACCGAAACCGCGACGCTCACCGTCCGGCCCTCGGCTTCTCAAGCAGGTAGGGGCCGATCACCAGCGCGTCGAGCGGGGAGGTCCAGAAGCACTCCACGGCGTCGCGCGGCGTGCAGACGATCGGCTCGCCGCGCGTGTTGAAGGAGGTGTTGACCAGCACCGGCACTCCGGTCAGCCGGTGGAATGCGGCGACGAGGTCGTAGTAGAGCGGGTGTTGCGCGCGGGCGATCGTCTGGATGCGGGCGGTGCCATCGACATGCCGCACGGCGGGGATGCGCGCGGCGCGATCGGGCCGCACGGCGTGGGTGAAGAGCATGAAGGGGGAGGAGCCGGCGTCGACGAACCAGTCGTCCGCCTCTTCCGCCAGGGCGACCGGCGCGACCGGTCGGAAATCTTCCCGGTCCTTGATCTCGTTCAGCCGCGCCTGCATGCCGGGGTCGAGCGGCGAGGCGAGGATCGAGCGCGCCCCGAGCGCACGCGGCCCGAACTCCATCCGCCCCTGGAACCAGCCGACGATCCGCCCGCCCGCCAGCAGCGCCGCCGTCTCCACCGCGACATCGTCGAGGCGGCGACAGGGGAGCTTCGCCCAGGAGAGGAAGGCCGCGATCTCGGCATCATCGTAGCCGGGGCCGAGGTAGGCGTCCTCCATCTGGTAGGCCCGCTCGTCTTCCCCCCGCTCGCGGGCATCGATCCAGAGCGCCGCCCCTAATGCCGTCCCGGCGTCGCCGGCGGCCGGCTGCACCCAGACGCGGTCGAATGGCCCTTCGTCGCGGATGCGGGCGTTCATCACGCAGTTGAGCGCGACGCCGCCGGCGAGGCAGAGGTCGCGCTCGCCGGTCGCTTCATGCAGCCAGCGCGCGAGGTGCAACCCCGCCGCCTCCAGCACCTCCTGCAGCGAGCGGGCGATGTCGCAATGGCGCTGCTCCAGCGGCCCGCCGCGCTCCCTGGGCGGGCCGAAGCGCTCCGTCAGGCAGGGCGGCCCGACCGTGTAGGCGCCGTCCGGGGTGAGCCGCACGATCTCCCGGAAGTCGTCGCCGAAGGCGGGAGCCCCGAACGAGGCGAGGGCCATCACCTTGTACTCGTCCGAGGAGTGGAGAAAGCCGAGGTACTCCGTCACCTGCTCGTAGAGGATGCCGAGCGAGTGCGGCATCTCGACCTCGCGGATGCGCTCCAGGCGCGTGCCGCACCCCCGGTACATCGCCGTCGTCACTCGCTCGCCACGGCCGTCGAGCGTCAACACCGCCGCCCGCGAGAAAGGAGAGGGCAGAAAGGCGCTCGCCGCGTGCGCCAGATGGTGCGGCACGAAGTGCCACTGGTAGGGACCATCCGGCCGCGCACCGCGAAACCGCGCGGCGAGGTGGTGCGGCGCGCCGCTGGCGAGGTGGCGCGGGGCATTGACGATCGCGGCGATGAAGAGGGGATCCCACGCGGCCTCCCACTCTTCCGAGACCGGGAAGGCGCTCGGCCGCAGGGGGAGGGCGAGTTGTTGCCGCGCGTCGAGGTCGCGCGCGCGAAGCGACGGATCAAAGGCGTAGGCGACGTGGTCGACATCGGCCAGCGCAATCCCCGCCTGCCGCAGGCAATCGTCGATGGCGTGGTAGGGCAGCTCCCAGGTCGAGAAGGGGATCGGCCGCTTGCCATGCTTGATCCGCGTGAAGCGCTCCTCCTCGGAGGCGGCAATGACGACGCCATCCCGCACCAGGCAGGCCGCCGGGTCGTGAAACGCCGCATTGATCCCCAGGGTGAACATCGCGGAGGTTCCTTGGCGATTCAAGGCACGCGCCGCTGTCGTCTCGCGCCGCGACTCCGCACGATCGGTGCCATCGGCGGCACCATTCTTGCGCCACGCTCGACGCCTCGACCCGATTCGAAGAGCGAGAGCGGAGGGATGGCATGCAACTTCCGACCTACCTGCAGATCGAACCGGTCGGGCAGTGCAACCTCCGCTGCCAGATGTGCTCCATCCAGTTCCGGCAGGATGGCCCGCCCTACGGCCCGCTCGCCTTCATGGCCTACGACGACTTCACCCGGCTCGTCGACCGGTGGCAGGGGCTGGAGGACCTCCATCTGCAGGGAC
Organism: Thermomicrobiales bacterium; assembly: GCA_020853615.1. Lineage (GTDB taxonomy): Bacteria > Chloroflexota > Chloroflexia > Thermomicrobiales > UBA6265 > JACCXM01. The sequence continues at coordinate 14,511 of JADYYO010000293.1, read as the reverse complement.
TCGGCGAGCCGATGATGCACCCCCGCTTCTTCGACATGGTGCGCTACGCGGCGAGCAAGGGGATCAGGGTCACCACGAACTCCAACCTGACCCTCCTGAACGAGCGCCGCGCCGCCGCCTGCGTCGCCAGTGGCCTCGACGCCCTCCACGTCTCGATCGACGGCGCGACCGCCGAGACGTACGAGCGGATCCGGGTCCGCTCCCGATACGACCGGGTCATCCGCAACCTCGGCCTCCTGCGCGAGGCGCGGCGGCGGTCATCCGACCACCGCCCGCATGTGCGGATGGTGATGGTGGTGATGCGCCAGAACCTGCCCGAGCTGCCGGATCTGGTCCGCTTCGCCCACGAGTGGGCGATGGAGAGCCTCTTCGTGCAGCACCTCTGCCACGATTTCGGCGAATCGACCCTCCCCGCCCACTACCGGCCGATGCGCGACTTCGTGCAGGAGCAGACCCTCCTCGAAGACGACCTCTCCCGCGTCGAACACTATTTTGGTCTCGCCCGCGAGGTCGCCGCCGAGTTGGGCGTCGAGCTCCGCCTGCCGCGCGCCCGGCCAAAGACGCATCCCCCCGGCACCCCCGGCCGCGAGCGCTGTGATTGGCCGTGGGCTGGCGGCTACGTCAGCTACGCGGGCGACGCCATGCCCTGCTGCATGGTCTCTACCCCCGACCGGGCCAACATGGGGAACATGTTCGTGGAGGGGGTAGAGGCGGTCTGGAATGGCGACGTCTTCACCGCCTTCCGCGACCAGCTCGCCTCGGCGGAGCCGCCCGAGATCTGCCGCTCCTGCGCCCTCTACGCCGGGATATTCTAGGTAGCGCATGGCGACGGTCGACATCCTCCTCCCGACCATCGAGCGCCGCACCTCACTGACGATGACGCTTGGCGGCCTCGCCGCGCAGAGCGTGACCGATCTCAGGGTGATCGTCGCCGACCAGAGCGCGGCACTCGCCGGCGACGACCCGGCGGTGCAGACGCTCGCCCGCGTGATCGAGGCGCGGGGCGGCGCGGTCGAATGGCATCATCGCCCGCCGCGCCAGGGCATCGCCGAGCAGCGTGATTTTCTCCTGCGCCAGGCGAGCGCCGACGCCGTCCTCTACCTCGACGACGATGTCCTGATGGAGCCGTGGGTTGTCGACCGGCTGCTCGCGGTGCTCGCCGAGGAGCGCTGCGCCTTCGTCGGCGCCTTCCCGGCTGGGCTCTCGCACCGCGACGACGTGCGGCCGGCGCAGCAGGCGATCGCGTACTGGGATGGCCCGGTGCGGCCCGAGGCGGTCGATCCCGATTCGCCACAGTGGGAGCGCTGGCAATTGCATCGCGCCGCGAACCTCTACCACGTCGGCCGCGCGCTCCCGCCCGGCGAGTCACGCCGCTACAAGGTCGCCTGGCTGGCCTCCTGCATCCTCTACGACCGGCGCAAGCTCGAGACGGTCGGAGGCTTCGCCTTCTGGGATCGCCTCCCCCGCTACCACTCGGGCGAGGAGGTGCTGGTGCAGAATCTCCTCATGCGCCGCTGGGGCGGCTGCGGCACCGTCCCCTCGGGGACGTACTATTCGCAGGCGCCGACGACGACCCTGAACGATCGCGGCACGGTCGATGGCCACGCGCTCGATCTCCTGCCGGAGATGATCGCGCGCTACGCCCCGGAGACGATCGGGAGCCGATGAGCACCTTCCTTCTCGTGCATGGCGGGTGGCACGGCGGCTGGTGCTGGGCGCGCCTCGCACCGCTGCTGGAGGCAGCGGGTCAGACAGTTCTGACGCCCGACCTGCCGGACCACGGCGACGACCATGCTCCCGCCCCCTCCCGGCCCTGGGAGCGGTACGTGTCGAGTATCGTCGCGATCGCGCGGGCGCGGCCGGAGCCGGTCATCCTCGTCGGCCACAGTTCGGGCGGCATAATCATCAGCGAGGTCGCCCGGGAGATTCCGGAGCGGATCGCCGCGCTCGTCTACCTCGCCGCCTTCCTCCTACCGCCGGGTGCCACCCCGCGCGAGGTGATCGGCCCGGAAAGCGAGTCGCTCCTGACGGAGGCGATCGTCGTGCATCCCGAGGCGGGGGTGACGACGATCCGGCCCGATCTGGCGCGGGCCGCCTTCTACCACGACTGCTCCGACGAGGACGCCGCCTGGGCGATTGCCCGGCTGCAACCCGAGCCGATCATCCCGCCCGGCCCTGGCGACGACGACGAACCGCGGGGTGAGCCGGCGATTCTCCGCGTCTATATCGAGACGAGCGAAGACCGGGCGCTGCCGCCGACCGTCCAGCGCCGGATGCACGCCGAGCTGCCGCGCGAGGCGGTCTATACAATGGCGACGAGCCACTCCTCCTTCCTCTCGCACCCCGAGCGGCTGGCGGAGATTCTGCTCGATATCGGGGAGCACGTGGAGGAGGGCGTGTGACTGAATCAGGGCTGAGAGGGACGGCCGGCATCGTGACCGGCGCCGCGAGCGGCATCGGCGCGGCGGTCACGCGCGCGCTGGCCGGGATGGGGGCGCACGTGGTCGCCGCCGAATTCAACCAGGCGCGGCTGGCCGAGTTTTCCGCCGCGCTGGCGGAGGAGGGCGGGGAGGTCGAGCCGGTCGTCGCTGACGTCCGGAAGATCGCCGACCTGGAGCGCGTCCGCGATGTCTGCCTGGGGCGCTTCGGCAGGATCGATTTTGCCGTGGCGAACGCCGGGCTCGTCGACTCCGGAACCCTCGCCGATGGCGATCCGGAGCGCTGGCGCGCGGTGATCGAGACGAACCTGCTCGGCGTCGCCTACACGGTGCGCGCGGTGCTGCCGACAATGCTGGAGCAGGGGGATGGTCACATCGTGCTCCTGGCGTCGGTCTCGGGCCGAGTCGCCTATGCCGGCGAGCCGATCTACGCGGCGAGCAAGTGGGGCGTGGTCGGGCTGGGGCATGCGCTGCGCAAGGAGACGGTTGGCACTGGCGTGCGCGTGACCCTGATCGAGCCGGGGATGGTCGACACGCCGCTGACGCGCGCCAATCCCTTTGCCCACGAGTGGCTGGAGACCTCGCATCCGCTGCAGGACGCCGACATCGCGCGGGCCATCCTCTTCGTGCTGACGCAGCCGAAGACGATGGCCATCAACGAGCTGACGCTGCGGCCGATCACCCAGGAGCACTGACGTTCTGGCATGCAGCTTGCCAGTGAGCGGGTGAGGCGGCGCCACCTGGCTGCCGGAGGTCTTGCACGCAACGCGAGCGGAGCGAGCCGGAGCGATGGAACGGCCTGATGCCAATGGGCGACTGACGACCGATGATCGGCCGCGCCTCCTCCTCATCATCGCCAGCACGCGCCCGGGACGGGTCGGTCTGCCGGTCGGGCTGGTCAGTTATGGCGGGATCTCGGGCGGCCTGCGCGCCGTACAGTCGCTCAAGCTGATCCTCTCCGGGCTGAAGATGGTCCCCTTGCCCGAGGCCGTCCCCATCCCCTGGGTCAGCAGCCAGATCGACGACGAGGGGCGCTTCGACGCCATCGAACAGAACGACGAGGCCGCGCGAACCATGTTCGACGAGCTCGGGCGCTGGGTGACGGCTCTGCGTCCCCTGCGGCCGGCCCTCGCCTCGGTGGGGTAGGCGCACAAGCAGTAAATGCCCGCATGGCCCGGGCTGCCCCCCCACGACCATCGAGACCTGGCAACAGCGGTTCGGTTGAGGCGACGCCTGCGTCGCCCGGGCCGATCTGCTACGAATGTCCATGATGGCAATGATGTTGCCAGGAATGAACCACCCGGCCGGGGAAGCGGGCGACACAGGTGTCGCCCCTACGATTGATCGATGTCGGCCCCAAAGTGAAGCCGGCTCACTGGCTGCTACGATGAACGCCAGGCGCGATCGGTCGCGCGATCGCGCTTCGGCTGGCAGCTAGCCTATCCTGTTAGTCCGAACGAGCAGCCGAGACGAGGCCGAACGCCCGACTATGCACGATCTCCTCGTTCCCTTCCTCCTCGTGGCCGCCGTCCTGATGCTCTCCGGCCTCGTCTCCGCGTTCATCCGCAACGCGCCGATCTCGGTGCCGATGGTCTTCCTCGGGCTCGGCCTCCTGCTCGGGGAAGGAGGGCTCGGCGTGCTGCGCATCGGTGCGCACGACCGGGCGCTGGAGGTCGTGGCGGTCCTCAGCCTCGCCTTCGTCCTCTTTCTCGATGCCGTCAATCTCCGCTTCGACGAGGGCGTTGTCGCCTGGCGGGAGCCGATGCTGGCCCTCGGGCCGGGGACGCTCCTCACCACCGCCATCGTCGCGCTGGCGGCGCACCTCCTCTTTGCCACGTCGCTGGTCGACTCGCTGCTGCTTGGCGCCATCCTCTCCTCGATCGACCCGGTCGTCCTGCGCAGCGTCGTCAGCGACGAGCGGGTGCCCCGCTCCATCCGCCAGGGACTGACGGCCGAGGCGGGGACGAACGACATCGTCGTCCTGCCGATCATCCTGATCCTCGTCGCCATCTCGCTCGGGGAGATGGGCGGCGCGACGGATTGGGTGCGCATCCTCGTCCAGATCGTCCTGATCGGACCGCTGGCCGGCGCCGCGGTCGGCTATCTCAGCATCGCCCTGATGCGCGCTATTCGCCAGCACCGGCAGGTCAGCCGCGAGTACCGGGCCCTCTACGGTGTCGGGGCGATCCTCGCCGCCTACGTTGCCGGCGAGGCCGTGGGCGGGAGCGGCTTTCTGGCGGTCTTCGCGGCTGGGGTGGTGATCACGACGATGGATTACGACCTCTGCGACTGCTTCCTCGAGTACGGGGAGGTCACGGCCGAAATGGCGATGCTGCTCGCCTTCATCCTCTTCGGCGCGCTCCTCTCCGCGATCGCGGGGACGGCGCCGCTCGTGCCGGAGCTGCTCTTCGCGCTGGTCGTGCTGGGGATCGCGCGGCCAGTCGCCATCGGGCTCGTGCTGCAGCGGACGACGACCAGCAAGTGGGCGCGGCTCTTCATCGGCTGGTTCGGCCCGCGCGGGCTCAGCGCCCTCCTCTTCGCGCTGGTCGTCGTGGCAGATGGCGTGCCGGGCGCGGAGCGACTGCTGGCGATCACCGGGGTGGTGGTGATCGCCTCGGTCGTCCTGCACGGGATGACCGCCTCGCCGCTCATCGCCGCCTATGCACGAGCGATGACCCGGCGCACGCTGCCGGAGGAGCGGGAAGCGACCGCGGCCGGACTCTTCGGGGCCGAGCCCGCCGAGGCGCCCCGGATCAGCGTCGACGAGCTCGTCGCGCGGCTGGAAAGCAGCGACCCGCCGGTCCTTGTCGACGTGCGCAGCCGTGCCGCCATGGGGCGGGGCGTGCCGGGCATCCCGGGCAGCATCCGCGTGCCGCTCGACGATATCGAGGCGTGGGCCGAGGATCAGTCGCGCGAGCGCCCGGTAGTCGCCTACTGCACCTGACCCGGCGAGGCGACGAGCGCCCGTGCGGCGCTCCTCCTCCGCGAAAAGGGCTTCGACGCCTACGCGCTGGCGGGTGGCCTCGATGCCTGGCGCGCACGCTTCCCGGTTGGCCCGGCAGCGGCCGCGGCCTGACTCGTCGCCGAATCTGGCACGCCCATTGCGTCCCGATGACGCAACGAAGCATCCAACGCCGGCAGCACGATTCTTCTGCCGGCGGCGACCCGCCCCAATCGGCAACGGAGTGGCGAGCGTTGGCAGCGAACGGTTTCCAGCCGGTGACGCTCACGGTCAACGGCAGCGACTATCCCATCATGGTCGAGCCGCGGCGCACGCTGGTCGATGCGCTGCGCCACGACCTCGCGCTGACCGGCACGAAGAAGGTCTGCGCCATGGGCGACTGCGGCGCCTGCACCGTCATCGTCGATGGCCGCGCGATGTACTCCTGCCTCCTGCTCGCGGTCGATTGCGCTGGTCGGGCGATCACGACGATCGAGGGGCTGGCCCACGGGAACAATCTCTCGCCGCTGCAGGAGGCGTTCGTCGCGAGCGACGGCTTCCAGTGCGGCTTCTGCACCTCGGGGCAGATCATGAGCCTCCACGCCCTGCTGCAAGCGCACCCGCACCCATCCGACGAGGAGATCGCGCGCGCCGTGACCGGCAACATCTGCCGCTGCGGCGCCTACGCGAACATCGTCAAGGCGGGGCGCGAAGCGGCAGAGGCGATGGCGCGGCAACAGGAAGCATGAGGGGAGCGGCGATGCCGGCATTCCGCATCAAGCGCCAGGAAGGCGACGACGGGGTCGCGCTCCAGCTCATCGAGTCGGAGGGGGACTTGCCGCCCTGGGGGCCGAATGAGGCGCTCTCGGTCGTCGGGCATCCCTATCCCCGCCTCGAAGGGCGGGAGAAGGTGAGCGGCCGCGCGATCTACGCCTCCGACATCCGCCTCCCCGGCCAGCTCTATGGCAAGGTGCTGCGCAGCCCGTATCCCCGCGCGCGCATCACGCGGCTCGACGTCAGCAGGGCCGAGGCGGCGCCGGGCGTTCACGCCGTACTCAGTATGTTGAACGCGCCGCCGATCGGCTGGTATCAGGAGGGGCAGCTCTTCGAGTCGACCGTGCGGCTGGTCGGCGACGAGGTCGCGGCGGTCGCGGCCGAGAGCGAAGAGCAGGCCGAGGATGCGCTGCGCCTGATCGAGGTCGCCTACGAGCCGCTGCCGTTCGTGACCACGATCGCCGCCGCGCTCGCCCCGGACGCGCCGAAGGTCCACGAGAGCGGCAACATCGCCGGCGAGCCGGTGATCTACGAGCGGGGCGACCCGGAGGCCGGCCTGCGGCAAGCCGACGTGGTCATCGACGAGCGCTACGAGACGCCATGCGCCCTCCACAACGCGCTGGAAGCGCACGGCGGCACGGCCTTCTGGGACGGGGACCAGCTCACGCTCTGGGATTCGACGCAGGCCGTCTTCGTCGTCCGCGAGGAGGTGGCACGGGCCGTGGGGCTGCCGGAGCACCGGGTGCGGGTCATCAAGCACCACATGGGCGGCGGCTTCGGCGCCAAGCAGATCGCCTGGAAGGTCGATGTCATCGCCTCGCTCCTCTCGAAACTCGCGGGGCGGCCGGTGCAACTGATCCTCGACCGCGAGGCGGAGAATCTCGTCTCCGGCAACCGCAACCCGACGCGGCAGCGGGTGCGCCTCGGCGCGCGGCGCGACGGCACGTTGACCGCGATCGTCGCCGAGATCGCGCAAGCGGCCGGCGCCTATCGCACCGGCGGCGAGGCGAGCGACGTCAGCGGCACCTACCAGAGCCTCTACCGCTGCCCGAATGTGCGCACCGAGCAGACAGCCGTCTACATCAACGCCGGCCCGGCCGTCGCCTTCCGCGCGCCGGGATTCGTGGAAGGCGCGGCCGCGCTCGAGCAGGCGATGGACGAGCTGGCGCGCGCGCTGGAGATCGACCCGGTCGAGCTGCGCCGCCGCAACTACAGCGAGGTCGACCAGCCCTCCGGCAAGCCCTACACCCTCCCCGAGGGATTGCGACTCAGCTATGACCGGGTCACCGAGGCGTTCGGGTGGCAGGACCGTCCTCGGCCCTCCTCCAGCGGGACCAAACGGCGGGGCACCGGCTTCGCCGCGCACGACTGGGTCGGAGGCGGTGGGCACGACCCTGGCTACGCCTGGATCGAGATGAACGCCGACGGCACGGTCGAGGTGATCACCGGTACGCAGGACATCGGCACCGGCACCCGCACCGGCCTGGCCCAGATCGCCGCCGAGGAGCTGGGGCTGCCGCTCGAGCAGATCACGCTCCGACTGGGCGACACCGGAGTCGGCCCCTACTCCCCCGTCAGCTCCGGCAGCGCGACGCAGGCGACGATCGGGCCGGCGGTTCGCGCCGCGGCGGTCGACCTGAAGCGCCAGGTGCTCGATGTCGCCGCCGCGCTGCTGGAGGTGAGTGCCGTTCGCCTGTCGATTGAGGACGGCAAGGTGCTGGTCGACGGCGACCCGGAGCGGGCCGTCGCCCTCTCGGAGGTGACGGAGAAGATCGCCCCTCACATGCTGCAGGCGCGCGGCTGCCGCGCGCCGAACCCCGAGGACAAGGCGGTGCGGACTTTCGGCGCGCAGTGCGTCGAGGTCGAGGTGGATACCGAGACGGGCACGATCGACATCCTGCGCCTGGCCACCTCGCACGACTGCGGGCGCATCGTCAATCCGACGATGGTCGACAGCCAGGTGATCGGCGGCATTACGCAGGGGATCGGCTTCGCGCTGATGGAGGAGCGGGTGGTCGATGACCGCCTCGGGATCGTGCTCAACGCTAACCTCGAAGACTATTACGTGCCGACCGTCGCCGACGCGCCGCCAATCGCGCACGCCCCGGTCGACGTGCCCGACCTCGCGGCGAACTCGACCGGGGCGAAGGGGATCGGCGAGCCGCCGTTGATCCCGACCGCTCCGGCGATCGCCAACGCCGTCTACGACGCGATCGGCATCCGCATCCGGGAGTACCCGCTCTCGCGGCAGCGGGTGCTGGCCGCGCTCGCTGCCGCGGGCCAGGGCGAGGCGCGGTCATGAGGGCCTTCGCCTATGCCAGCCCCCGCTCGCTCGATGAGGCGATCGCGCTCCTGGATGGGGCGGGCGATGGGCACGCCGGCGGGACGCGCCTCCTTGCCGGCGGGACCGATCTGCTGACACTGATGCAGGCCGACCTGATCGCGCCAGAGCGGCTGGTCGACATCAAGCGCCTCGCCGAGCTGGACGACCGGATCGAGGATGGGGCGGAGGGCCTGACGATCGGCGCGCTGGCGACGCTCGCGGAGCTGGAGGAGGATCCCTTCGTCCAGTCGCGCTACCCGATCCTCGCCGAGGCAGCGGGCCTGGCGGCGACGCCGCAGCTCCGGAACATGGCGACGCTCGGCGGCAATCTGCTGCAGCGGCCCCGCTGCTGGTACTTCCGCGACTCGCGGGTTCACTGCTGGCTGAAGGGGGGCGATCTCTGTTACGCGCGCGGGGGCGAGAATCAGCATCACGCGCTCTTCGACGTCAGCCCCTGCGTGGCGGTCCACCCCTCCGACCCGGCGGTGGCGCTCCTGGCGCTCGATGCCAGGGTGCGGCTGCGCGGCCCCTCCGGGGAGCGAGAGATCTCCCTCGGCAGCTTCTTCGCCCCGCCGGAAGACGGCCGGCGCAAGGAGACCACTCAGGCCGACAACGAGGTGATCGTCGCGGTGCGCATCCCGCCCCGGCACGCGGATGCGCGCGGCGTCTACCTGAAGGCGATGGAGCGGAAAGCCTGGGCGTTCGCCCTGGTCAGCGTGGCGGCGGTGCTCCGGCTCGAGGCGGGGCGGATCGCCGAGGTGAGCGTGGCGCTCGGTGGCGTGGCGCCGGCGCCGTGGCATGCTCGCGATGCCGAGCAGGTGCTGGTCGGCGCCGAATCATCGGCCGATCTCTTCGCTCGAGCTGCCGACGCGGCGCTGACAGGGGCCGGGGCGCTGGCGAAGAATGGGTACAAGCTGCCGCTGGCGAAGGCGCTGCTCCGACGGGCGCTGGCGGACCTGACGGGCCAGCCGGTCGACTGACGGTCCGGGATCCTCACCAATGGCGCTCAGCCTCCCGCCCCGGCATTCGCGGGCTGCTCTGCGGAGCGCCGAGACGGGAGAGAGCGCCCGCACCGTTCGCATCGCGCTCCTCGCCAACGTCGTCATCGCGCTCGCCAAGCTGGGCGCCGGCCTGCTCTCCGGATCGGCGGCGATGCTGGCCGAAGCGGCGCACTCCTTCGCCGACTCGCTGAACGAGGTGCTGCTCGGCAGCTCGATGCCCCGGGCGAACCGGCCGGCCGATCGCCTGCACCCCATCGGCTTCGGGCGCGAGCGGTTCCTCTGGGCCTTTCTGGCGGCGATCGCCTCCTTTCTCATCGGCAGCTGCCTCTCCATCGCGCTCGCCATCCGCAATCTGCGTGCGACGGGCGAGAGCACGAGCCAGGGGATCGCCTGGTTCGTGCTGGCGATCGCCTTCATCGCCGACGGCGTCTCCTGGTGGCGGGGGATGCGGCAGGCGCGCCGCGAAGCGGCGGCGCACGACAAGGGGGTGCGGCGCTATCTCTGGCGGACGAGCGATCCCGTGTTGCGGGCGGTGGTCGTCGAGGATAACGCGGCGCTCCTCGGCCTGGCGCTGGCCGCGCTCGGCCTCCTGCTGAGCCATTGGGCCGGCAACGACATCCCCGACGCCCTCGCCGCCCTCCTGATCGGAGTGCTGCTCGCCGTCACCGCCATCGGCCTGGGCCGGATCCTGGCCGACTATCTCGTCGGGCGCTCCCTGCCGCCCTCGCAGTTGGAGCGGCTGGAGGCGATCGTGGCCGGCTTGCCGGCGGTCGCCGAGATCCTCACCCTCTGGGCCGTCTACATCGCCCCCGAAGAGGCGATTGTCGCCGCGAAGATTCACCCGGATGAATCACTCGGCAGCGAGCAGCTTGCCCGCGAGATGGACGCGCTCGACGGGGAGATTCGCGAGGCGCTGCCGGAGGTCGCCGACGTCTTCCTCGACGTGACGAGCTTCCGGCGGGAGACGCTGCCGTCGGAAGCCTTACCCTCGGCGAAGGGCGCTGGCGCGGCCGCGGCGTCGCTCTGAGCGTTTCCCGGGGAGACCCAAGCGGGCTTTCCCGCCTGCGGAGCGCGGCCACGCCAGCGTCGCGCTCCTTCGCCTCGCCGGGTATGTGATCATGCTGGCACGACCGATTCGGCATCGCTGGCTGATTCACGGGAGATCGCATGACCTATCAGCGGGATTTCGCGCGCAAGCTGCGCGTCGGCGTCGTCGGGTTGGGCGGGCACGCCTATCGCAACGTCCTCCCGACCCTCCACTACCTTCCCGTCGAGCTGGCGGCGCTCTGCGACGTCAACGCCGATCTGCTGACGCGCACCGCGGCCGAATACCGGGTCGCGACGGCCTCCACCGACGCGGCGCGCATGATTGCCACGGAGCCGCTCGATGCGCTCCTCCTCTGCACCGGGCCGCGATTTCACCCGGAGCTAGCCATCATGGCGATGGAGGCGGGGCTGCACGTCTGGATGGAGAAGCCGCCGGCGATGCGCGCGGCGGGGGTCGAGGCGATGATCGCGGCGCGGGGCGATCGCGTCTGCGCGGTCGGCTTCAAGAAGGACTCCATGCCAGCGGCGCGCAAGGCGCGGGAGCTGCTGGCGCTGCCGGAGTTCGGCGCGCTCCGCTCGCTCCTCGCCGTCTACCCGGTGACGATCCCGCGTGACGGCGCCCGCGCCCTCGCCTCAGGCCTCTCGCCTGCCTTCCTCGAGGTCGGGTGCCACCCCCTCTCGCTCCTCGTCTCACTCGGCGGTCCAGTCGAGACCGTCACGACGCTGCGCGGCCCAGGCGAGGAGGCGGTTGGCGTCGTCGCCCTGCAATTCGCCAGCGGCGCGGTCGGCACGCTCCATCTGGCGGGCGGCAGCCCGGCGCTACAGGCGGGCGAGCGGTACGACTGCTTCGGCGAGGGGCAGAGCGTCTCGATCGAGAACAGCGTCCGCGTCGCCTGGCACCGGGGCGTGCCGTTCACCTACGAGACGCAGCGCGAGTTCATCGCGCCCGGCATCGACAGCGGCAGCGTCGTCTGGGAGTCGAGTAACCGGCAGGGGACGCTCGAAAACAAGGCTCTCTTTGTGCAGGGGATGTACGACGAGTTGCACGATTTCTGCGATGCTGCCCTCGAGGGAGGGCAGCCGGGGATCGGCACGCTGGAATTCGCGCTGCAGGTGATGCGCGGCTACGAGGCCGCTTTGCTGAGCAACGGGGAACCCGTTGCCGTCGCGGGCGCGAGCAGTGTCGCCACCCCTGTCGCACTGGCGTAACGAAGCGCCTCACGCCGATGGATCGGAGAGGAGTCACGATGGCCACCGTCGTCCTTGCCGGGACCCTCGACACCAAAGGGCGCGAATACGCCTACGTCCGAGACCGGCTGCGACAGAATGGAGTCGACGTCCTCCTCGTCGACGTCGGCATCCTCGGCGAGCCGCTCGTCACGCCCGACATCGCGCGCGAGGCGGTGGCGGACGCGGCCGGGGTCAACATCGCGGATCTGGTCAGGGTCGGCGACCGGGGCCGGGCGATCGAGGCGATGAGCGAGGGGTTGCGCGCGATCGTGCGGCAGCTCTACGAGGCGGGCATGCTCGACGCCATCCTCGGGCTGGGCGGCAGCGGCGGCTCGTCGCTGATCGCGGCGGCGATGCGCGAGCTGCCGATCGGCGCGCCGAAGCTCCTCGTCTCGACGGTCGCCTCGGGGGATACGCGCCCCTACGTCGACACTTCCGACCTGATGATGATCCCCTCGGTGGTCGACATCTCCGGCATCAACCGGATATCGGAGCGGATCCTGACCAACGCGGCCGCGGCCGCCGCGGCGATGGCGAAGGCAAGCGCCACCTTCCAGCCGGCCACGACGGCGCGGCCGATGGTCGGCGCGACGATGTTCGGCGTCACCACCCCCTGCGTCACCGCCGCGCGCGAGCGGCTGGAGGAGCTCGGGTACGAGGTCCTCGTCTTCCACGCCACTGGCGCCGGCGGGCGCTCGATGGAGCGGCTGATTCGGGACGGCTTCATCACGGCCGCCCTCGACATCACGACGACCGAGCTGGCGGACGAGCTGGTCGGCGGCGTCCTCTCGGCCGGGCCGGACCGGCTGGAGGCGGCCGGGGAGATGGGCATCCCGCAGGTCGTCTCCCTCGGCGCGCTCGACATGGTCAACTTCGGCCCGATCGACACGGTGCCGGCGCAGTTCGCGGGGCGGAACCTCTACCGGCACAACCCGAACGTCACCCTGATGCGGACGACGGCAGAGGAGTGCGCCGCGCTGGGGAGCATCGTCGCGCGCAAGCTCAACGCGGCACGTGGCCCGGTGATCCTCTTCATCCCCCTGCGTGGCGTCTCCGCAATCGCGCGCGAGGGGGAGGTCTTCCACGACGCGGCGGCCGATGCCGCCCTGATCGCCGCGCTGCGCGAGCAGCTCGACCCGCGCATCGAGGTGCGCGAGGTCGACACCGACATCAACGACCCGGCCCTGGCACGGGCAATGGCCGATGCCCTCCACGAGACGTATATCGCTTGGGCGGGAGCGCGGGAAAGGAGCGAGGCATGACGCGGGAGGAGGCGCTGACGCGGCTGCGCGCGCAGGTCGAGCAGGGACGGCCGATTGTCGGCGCGGGCGCCGGCACGGGGCTCTCGGCGAAGAGCGCCGAGGCGGGCGGCGCCGACCTGATCATCATCTACAACTCGGGGCGCTACCGGATGGCCGGGCGCGGCTCGCTGGCGGGCCTCCTCCCCTACGGCGACGCCAACGCGGTCGTTGTCGACATGGCGCGCGAGGTGCTGCCGGTCGTGAAATCGACGCCGGTCCTGGCCGGGGTCTGCGGCACCGACCCCTTCCGCATCATGGATGTCTTCCTGCCCCACCTGCGCGCGATGGGCTTCTCCGGCGTGCAGAACTTCCCGACGGTCGGGCTCTTCGACGGCGTCTTCCGCCAGAACCTGGAGGAGACGGGGATGGGCTACGGCCTCGAGGTGGAGATGATCCGCACGGCGCGCTCACTCGATCTGCTCACCGCGCCCTACGTCTTCAACGAAGAGGAGGCGCGGCAGATGGCGGAGGCGGGCGCGGATGTGCTGGTTCCGCACGTCGGGCTGACGACCTCCGGCACGATCGGGGCGCAGACGGCGATCACGCTCGACGAGGCGGTCGCGCGGGTGCAGGCGATGCACGACGCGGCGAAGGCGGTCAACCCGGAGATCCTCGTCCTCTGCCACGGCGGCCCGATCGCCGAGCCGGACGATGCCGCCTACGTCCTGGCGCGGACACACGGCGTCGTCGGCTTCTTCGGGGCCTCGAGCATGGAGCGGCTGCCGACCGAGGTCGCCATCGCCAGCACCGTCGAGCGGTTCAAGGCGATCCCCGTCTGAGCCATGGCGGGGCGATGCCTCGCCGCTCCTACCGCGGGCGTTCATACCATGCGTTGATCGAGACAAGCGGGAGGGGCGCCTCGGGAGGGCTGATGGGCCGGGTGGAGTCATCGATTCGCTTCGCGATGATGCTCGCCGCGGTCGGCGGCTTTCTCGACGCGTACTCCTACATCAACGCCAGCGTCTTCGCGGGCGCCCAGACCGGCAACCTGGTGCTCCTGACCATCCATCTGGCCGCACGGGAATGGCGGGAGGCCCTCGGCTCCCTGATCCCGATCGTGGCCTTCGCCGTGGGCAGCTCTGTCGGCGGCAGCCTGGGCCTGGAGACGGTGCAGCGCGTCATCCCCAGCCCCGCGCAGGCCGCCCTGCTGCTCGAGATCGCGCTCCTTGCGCTGGCTGGCGTGCCGCCGATAGCGGGCCCGGCGATTCCGATGACGGTTCTCCTCTCCATGGCGGCGGGCGTGCAGATGGCTGTCTTTACCAGGGTGCAGGACTGGTCGTTCTCGACAACGGTCACGACGAGCAACATCACGAAATGGATGTCGTCAATCGTCGCCATGATCGAGGGGCGTGACGACTCCGCGGCATCGCGCGCCGCGGCCTTCACGGGCATCATCCTCGCCTTCGCCGTCGGCGGCATCGCGGCCGCGGTTGCGATCTCCCGCATCGGGGCGCGC
>JADYYO010000292.1 GCA_020853615.1 Thermomicrobiales bacterium | reverse complement strand
CGCTCGGGCGCCGTCGCCACCCCCGCCTCCCTCGCGCCTGCTGGCCGCGTGCTGCCCGGCCCAGCGGTCCCCCGCTTCGGCCCCAAGTCCATCGTCAACGGCCGACCGCGCGCCACCCCTGGAAGCGCTATCCTGCCGTCACGCCCACTCCCGCAAAACCCTGACGCGCACCCCGGCGTTGGTAAAAGTCTTGACAAATGTCCAGACTTCCGCTACGGTGGGGATGTCTGGCTGCACGGTAGCGTGAGCCGGGACCGAGCAAGACGTGAGGATTCGACCATGGTTGCTGAGAGGGTTGCGTACACCTTGCGGCCGGATGAGTTGCGCCGCGACTTGAGCCTGTCGCGGGAGCGCATGGCGCGCCTCGTGGACGTGAGCGCGAAAACGGTCGAACGGTGGGAGCAGCAACGTGCGCTTCCGACGAGGGCAAGCTCGCGCATTCGCGCCCAGTTGGCCCAGATCCAGGAGGTGCGCGATCTGGGCCTCTGTGTCTACACCCCGGAGGGGTTTCGACAGTTCCTGAAGACACCGCTGCCGACCTTCGATGGTAGGACGCCGCTGCAGATGATCGAGCAAGGCCGGGCCGGCGACGTTATCGCTGCCCTGGCCTCCGATTACGAGGGTCTTGGCTATTAGATGACCCTCACCGGGCATCTGCATCGTTGGTCGGGCTCTGCGCTGCGTCACATCCCCGCGGAGTCGTCCCTTGACGTTCTCGACTTTCGCTATTCTGGACGAGGGGCTGATAACCGTTGGAATGAACCAGGCTCCCCGACGCTCTATCTCGCCGGCGACGAAGGCGTCCTGATTGCCGAGTGGGGGCGTCACTTCGCCATGAATCGTACCGTCCAACTCCAGCAGATGACCGTCGAGCGAAGCGCCTTCAGCCTGGAGTTATCGATAGACGCTGTGCTCGACTTACGGAGCGGCGGTGTGTGCGACGCCCTGTCCATTGACAACGCGCCCTACTGTTTTCTGGATATCCCGTTCGCTCGGGCAACCGCGGATTTTGTTCGGCACACCACGGATGCCCAAGCACTGCTGGTGCCGTCAATGGGATTTCTCGATGACCTTGAACGATGGTGTTTGGTCGCGTTCCTCGAGAAACTCCCTCCTGATCCCTGCAGCTTCATTTCCTCGGTGACCCCTCGCGGTCCACTCCGCTGGGGGTAAGCGTCGCCCCTGGTCGCGCGCATTGACGCGATTCTCGCTCCTGAGAGGTCGATCAGCCCGCCAATACCGAGCACGCCGTTTCCGCAGGCTGTACAGGGCGTGAAGCCATGAAATCGGGATTCGCTAGCCGCCGAGGAGGATCTCCTCGGGGCCGTCGGAGGCGGGGTCGAGGCCGCCGGTGATGCCGACTTCGCCCAAGCCGACCGTATCGCCGGTGTTCGTGGCCGCGCCCGGGTCGAGGACGAGGAAGACATCGACAGCGACCGTCTCCGTCGGGCGCAAGGCGAGCTTGTCGTCCGGATTGAGCGAGCCGAGGCTGCCGTCGATGCTCGACTCGACGAAGAGGGCAGGCGTGTCGGTCACGTTCTCGGGGAGATTGCCGCCGAGCTGGTAGGCGCCGGCGGGGAGGTTCGTGAACTCGACGCGGCCGGACGATGGGCCGCTCACGCCCGTGACGGCGCGGAAGGCGGCGTCGTGGATGCTGCCGGTGCCGCTGAGCGTCAGCGGCACCCCTCCGGCCAGCGCCTGGCACTCGGTCTCCCAGTTCGCGCGGTCGGCCCCGGCGTTCGTGCCAGCGGGGCAGCCGAAGACATTCACCTGCACGCGGCCCGTGGTCCCGGCGTAGTCGGGGGAGAGACCGACGTTGATGTCGATGCCGAAGGCCTGCAGGCGGTCATCATCGGGGATGGAGGTCGCGACGAGTTGCCCCTGGTAGCGGTTCTCCTCGATCTCGGAGCCGGGGCCCGGCAGGAGCACGCTGTAGTCGCCCTTCTTGAGCCCCTCGAAGGTCACGGCCGAGTTGCCAGGGTCGAGGCAGCGCGAGAGGAGGGGCGGTTGAGTGAGATCGGGGCTCGTTCCCGAGAAGAGCGCGACGCAGAGCTGCTCGCTGTCGACCAGGCCGTCATCGGGGAAGGCGAGATTGACGCCGAGCGAGTGCGTCGTGCCGGACGCCGTCGCATCCTGCGCGGCAGCGGGCTGGAAAAGGGAGGCGAGCGCCAGCAGCGCCGCGGCGATGGCCAGGATGGACAGCCGCACGTTGAGCAGGCAGCGGGGTTGAATTGTCGCGCGGGTACGTTCCTGGACGTGCATTACGTCTCCGTGACGCACCGGGCTTCCAGCGATCGAGTATAGACGAACACGGCGCAGGGGTTCCCCTTCCCAGGTCCTGACTTCCGGTCCCAATAGCCGTAACGCGCAAGCGGGCTATCCTGTTTCACCTGGTCACAGGATGCGGCATTCGGAGCGAAAACGCAACGGGTTCATGCGGAAATGTGACTGCTGTATGGCGATTTTACGGGCGGCGGCCCGCGCAGGACGTGCAACGTGCATTCGCGACGGAGCCCGCGCGGCGACACGCCGGCTGGTCGGGCTCTTGACGGCGGCCAGGACTTTGGGCACTATCGTGGGGTCCAGCACCCCCGCGGCCCGGGCCACCCGCCATTCGCGCCCGACCGTTCCTCCCGGACTGGCGCGGCAAAAGGCGAAGGAGGCACGATGGCGCGTATCCCCACGGTCGCGACCGTTTCCGACCACGCCCGCAGGCGGCTCGCCCAGCGGAACCTGACGGCGACCGACATTCAGTATGTCTCCGCGCATGGCCGGCTGCATCACACCGCGAACGCGACCTTTGTTCACCTCGGCCTGCGCGATATCCCGGTCGAGGACCGGCGCGACGACCGTCTGCGCCGCCTGGAAGGGACCGTGCTCGTGCTCGATCCGGCGACCGGCCGCCATCTGACCACCGCCTACCGGAATCGACAGCGCGGCAGCCGCGACATCCGCCGCAAGCTCAAGCGCTCGATCTTCGGGCGGAGCCCGCGCCCCTCACGCGAGGCCGACGCCGGCTGAGCGCTCGATGAGGGTTGCCCCGGGGGCGAAGGCGCAGCGAGTCAGCAGGCCGTTCCGGTTCTCCATGTCGCGCTCACGGTAGTAGCCCGCGCGGAGCGTGGCCTCCAGGCTGGGAACCGCACCGGCGTGAAGGAGGATCAGGGCCGTTCCCCCCTCGCCGCCGCCCATCATGCGCGCGCCGAGAACTCCCTCGACTGCCAGCGCCTCCGCGACGAGCGATTCGACATCCGGGTGGCTAATCTCGTAGAGCGTGGCCGACGAGCGCCCGGAGGCGGTCATCAGCGTGCCGAACCGCTGCCAGTCGGCCCGGCCGAGCGCCTCGCGCGCTACGGCGACGCGGCCCGTCTCCTCGACCACGTGACGGACGCGCCGCAGCAGGAGCGGCGTGAGGGCGTCCATCCTGTCGAGCGCGCCGAGCTGTTCCGGGGTGATGGCGGCGAGATGCGGAATCGGCAGCCCGAGCGCCGCCCGCGCCAACCCGAGCGCCTCTCGCGATTCGGCGACGCGCGTGGGGTAGGACGAGGCGCCGAGAGAGCGATCGACGCCGGAGTCGGCGACGACGAAGACGAGATCGCCGAGCGCGGGCGAGAGCCGCTCGACTTCGAGCGCGGCCCCGTCGAAGGCGATGACGCCGCCGGCCACCGAGGCGGACTGGTCCATCGTGCCGCAGGGCGTCCCGGCGCGATGCTCCGCCTCCTGCGCCAGCAGCACCAGTTGCCGATCGCTGTCGATGCCCGAGGTCAACGCCAGCGCGAGCGCGACGCAGAGGGCGGCGGAGGAGCTGAGGCCGAGCCCGATCGGCACATCGCCCGCGATGGCGATCGACGCTGGCAGACGCGGGGAGACGGCTGGCTCCTGCTCCCGCATGGCGGCGAGGAGACCGCGCGCGTAGTCGAAGGTCCGCGGGGCGTTGGCGTCGTTGCGCCAGCCGGCGAGGTCGCTGGCAGCGAGGGAGGCGATCCCCTCCCCTGGAACGTCGGCGGCGGTTGCGCGAAGGGTCGGTGCGCGGCCTGCGTCATTCGACGCGGCGACGGCCACGAAGCGGTCGATGGCGGCGGCCAGCACCGGGCCGCCGTTGTAGTCGATGTGGTTCCCGATGAGCTCGATGCGGCCCGAGGCGATCGCGACGCGGTCGGGCGTCCAATCGTGGCCGAAGGCGTCGCTCCCGGCCGCGATCGCGCGGCGAATGCTTTCGCTGGCGGATGTGCCGGAAAACCGCTCCATGGCCAACTCCGCTAGCGGCGCATCTGCACGACCTTGAATGCCTCGCCAAGCTCGAAGGGGAGGTCGGCGGCCAGCTCGCGGGCACGATCGCGCATGCGCTCCTCGAGATCGTCCATATTGCCGACCTGCGACCGGTGGGCACGCAGTGCGTCGATCTTGCGGTCGAACGTCTCGGTGATGTCGACCACCTTGTCGGGCGACTCGGCGCCGAAGAACCAGAGCTCGGCCGTCTTGTGCGGCTCGAGCCCCTCCTGATAATGCTGTGGGAAGTAGAGCGGATCGCGCGCGGTCGGATAGACGGCATCGGTCGTGGTCAGGCCGACGGCGCGGTGATCGGGGTGGAGTGCGTAGGGGCGATAGGGGTCATGGGTGATGATGACGTCCGGCTTGTGGGTGCGGATCATGCGCACGATCTTCTCGCGCAGCGAGAGGTCGGGCATGAGCGCGCCATCCTCGCAGCGCAGGAAGACGACCTCGTCCATCCCGAGCCGGCGGGCGGCTTCCAGCTCCTCCGCCTCGCGCGTGCGCCCGAGCTCGGCCGAGTCGGCATTGGGATCGGAAGTCCCCTTGTCGCCAGAGGTGACCTGAATCAGCACGACGCGGCGGCCGGCGTCCTTCAGCCGCGCCACCGTGCCGGCCGAGGAGAATTCGCTGTCGTCGGGGTGGGCGACCACCAGCATGTAGGTCTGAAACTCGTCGTTGAACTCGCCGTCAGCCATCGCGTCCTGAATCCCTTCGCCCAATCGTGCCGCTGGCGCGCCCCGCGTCAGGCGCGGTCGATGTAGTCTCGCACCGCCGTGGCCAACTCCGCGAGCGGCACGCCGCACTGCTCGCCGCTGCGCAGATCCTTGACCTGGGCGCTGCCCGCCTCCAGCTCGCTCGATCCGAGAATCACGGCGACGGGAATCCCCTTGCGATCGGCGAGCTTGAGCTGGTCGCCGACGCCGCGGTGCGGCTGCAGTGAGAGATCGACGCGCAGCCCCTCCGCGCGCAAGGTCGAGGCGAGTTGCGCGGCCGGTGCGACCGTCTCCGGGAAGAAGACCAGCGCCACATCGGCGACGGTGGCCGGGATGGGGAGGAGGCCATGCTCGCGCACCACCTCGATGATCCGCTCCAGCCCGAGCGACATGCCGGTGGCAGGGATCGACCGCCCGAGGAAGGCGCCAACGAGCCCGTCGTAGCGCCCCGCGCCGCCGACCGAGCCGACCTTCGGCTCGGTGACGGTCGCCTCGAAGACGGGGCCGGTGTAGTAGTCGAGGCCGCGCGCGAGGGTCAGGTCGAGCGTGTAGCGCTTGGGCGCGACGCCGAACGCGGGGAGGACGCGGAAGATCTGTTCCAGATCGGCGATGGCTGCCTCCGCGCCTTCGATGCCGGCGAGCGCCTCCCGCAGCTCGGCGAGGAGCTGGAGCGGCTCCCCGCGCCGGGTGACCAGCTCTAGCACTTTTGCCGCCTGCTTCTCGCTCAACCCGGCGGCCGTCAGCTCGCGCGTCACACCCTCGGGGCCGATCTTGTCGAGCTTGTCGATCGACCGGTAGAGGGCGGTCGCCAGCTCCGGGGGCACGCCGGCGGCGTGGCCGAGGCTTTCGAGGAGGCGGCGGTGGCTGATGCGGATGACGAACTCGGGGATACCGATCGCCTCCAGCGCCTCCGCCATGATGGCGATCACCTCGGCGTCGGCGAGGGGCGAGGCGGAGCCGACGATATCGGCGTCGCACTGCCAGAACTCGCGGAAGCGTCCGCGCTGGGGGTTCTCGGCGCGCCAGACCGGCGCGATGTGGTAGCGCTTGAAGGGGAGGGCGAGGTCGTTCTGGTGCATGGCGACGACGCGCGCGAGGGGCACCGTCAGGTCGTAGCGCAGGCCGACCTCGCGCCCGCCGGCGTCCTCGAAGCGGTACATCAGCTTCTCGTTCTCGCCCGCCTTGCCAGTGAGGATCTCGAGGTATTCGAGGGCGGGAGTGTCGAGCGGTTCGAACCCGTGCCGCTCGAAGATGTCGCGGAAGATGCCGATGATGCGCTGGCGGAGGATCATCTGCTCGGGGAGGTAGTCGCGGAACCCCTTGAGGACGCGCGCCTGCCGCTTCGCGCCGCCGCTTTGACTACTCACCCGCTGCCGGTCCTTTCCGCTCGTGCGCCTGTCGGGAATCTCAACTACCCGGCCCGCGATGCTAGCCGACGGCCGGCATGCCGGCAACATCGGGCCGGATCACTTCGAAATCTCGTAGATGAGATGCCCCAGCTCGGGGACGATGAGTTTGGTGAGGCCGAGGCGAACGGCGTTCGTCGAGCCGGGCAGCGCCATGATTAGCGTGCCGCTGGCCACGCCGGCGACGGCGCGGGAGAGCATCGCCGCCGCGCCGATCTCCTGCCACGAGAGCATGCGGAAGAGCTCGCCAAAGCCGTCGATGCGCGTCTGCAGGAGGCCGGCGATCGCGTCGTAGGTGGTGTCGCGCGCGGCGATGCCGGTGCCGCCGTTGGAGATGATCGCCTGCACCTCCTCGCGGCCGATCCACGCGCGCAGGATGTCGCGAATCTGGTCCGGCTCGTCGGGGACGATGCGATAGTCGACGATCTCGTGCCCCGCCAGGCGCAGCGTCTCCTTGAGGAGGGCGCCGGAGGCATCGGTGTCGGGCGTGCGGGTGTCGCTCACGGTGAGGATGGCGCAGCGGACCGAGGGAGGCGCCGCCGCGCGATGCGCCTCCGTGCCCGTCGCGGGCAGTCCGAATCCGAATGGTCCCTCGCCCATGGCCGCGAACCCCGTGGTTTGGAGCGGCGGCGCGGCCGGCAAGTGCCGCGCCGCCGCATGCCTGTCGATGAATCAGGCGATCGGCGTTGCCGACATGTCGATCTCGGGCGTCACCTCCACGGTGGCCTCCGGCGTCGCCAGCGGCGTGCCCTCGGCTACCGCCGTCGCGGCGAGGCTAGCGAGACCGGACTCGATGGCCGGCTGCGCCTTCGGATTGGCCAGGAAGACGACGACCGTGGTGGTGGTGCCATTGTCGTGCAGCCAGGCGATGCCCGAGTAGCCCGAATTTTCGGTCTCGCTCAGGCCGATGAAGAGGTCGCCCCGCTCGTCCGGCATGCCGCCGAGATTGCCACAGGCGACGGTCTGATCCGGATTCTCCGCGTCGTGGACGACGAGCGCCACCCTGCTCGCGATGAGGTCGGCCATCGGCGCCGGGAGTTCGGTCGTCGCCTGCGCGACCGGGATCGGCGCGTTGCCGAAGGTGGCGGGATCGAGCGGCATCGCCTCCGCACCCGCTCCGGAGGGCTCGGTCAGCGCGCCGGTCCACGCGGGGAATTGCAGATCCGCGAGGAGGATCCCGGGCGCGGGATCGAAGTTGGCGCAGGTGCCGGCCTGGAAATCGTTCAGGTAGATGGGGCCGGCCAACTGATTGCCGACCGCGGGCGGCGTCGCGTTCTGTGCGAGCCCCGCGGCGACGATGGCGGCGGTCATGGCTGCCGCGACGGCGGCGGTGGATAGCAACCTGGTTGGGAACCGCATGGTGTTCTCTCCTCCCGCGCATCTGGTGTGCCCCGATCCGGGGCGGACCGGTGTGTCGAATGATGGTCCCGCCGCGCTTCCGGCGTTCTCAGAGCATACCGGATTCGCGCCGGGTCTCCCGGCATTCGCATGGCGGCGAGACCGCCTCATGCGGAGTGGATGGCGTCCTGGATGTGGGTGAGGCGCGTCACGGTCCCGGCCGCATTCAGGGTGACCGCGACCAGATCGACGCGCCAGAAGAAATCGGCCAGGTCGGGCCGAGACGCCAGATAGATCTCAGCCGCGCGCAGGAGCCGCGCGGCCTGGGCGCGGCTGATCGCCTCCTCGGCTGCCCCGAAGCGCTCGCCGCGGCGGGTCTTGACCTCGATGAAGACGAGGAGATCGCCGTCGCGCATGATCAGGTCGAGCTCGCCGCCCGGGTAGCGCCAGTTGGCCTCGAGGAAGCGGTAGCCCTGCCGCTCCAGATGGCGGCGGGCGAGCGCCTCGCCGGCGGCGCCGAGCCCCTGCCGGGCGGTGCGGGTCATGGCGCCGCGGCCAGCCGGGCGACCGGGGCGAAGCAGCGGCGATGATGCGCGCAGGGGCCAAACTCCGCCAAGCGCGCCTTGTGCAGGGGCGAGCAGTACCCTTTGTGCAGCTCGAAGCCGTAGCGGGGATCGGCATGGCCAAGCTCGATCATCACCCGGTCGCGCGCGACCTTGGCGACGATCGAGGCGGCCGCGACGGAGAGGGAGAGGGCGTCGCCGTCGATCGGGCCGGACTGCGGGCAGCCGAGATCGAGGACGCAGGCGTCGATGACGAGGGCGTCGACCTCGAGGCCGAGGCCGAGGACGGCGCGCTCCATCGCCATGCGGTTCGCCGGCCCGACGCCGACGGCGTCGAGCTCCGGGACAGGGACGAAGCCGGTCGCCACCGCGAGCGCGGCGTGCTCGATGCGGCTTGCCAGCTCGATGCGCTTCTCGGGCGTGAGGAGTTTGGAATCGCGCACGCCGGCGAGAGCGGCGCGCAGGCGGCGGAGGGCGATCCCTTCGCTGGCAGGGAGAACCACTGCCGCGGCGACGAGCGGACCCGCCATCGCGCCGCGGCCGACCTCGTCGACGCCGGCCACAAGGGGCAGGCCGGCCCGCCAGAATGCGCGTTCCCACGCCAGACTCGGCGCGGAACCAGGCGCGGATCTCGCGGCGTGTATTCGCGTCGCCATCGCTCGCTGCCGCCCTCCACCGCCTCAGGGTACTACGCCAACGAGGGGTGGCCGGCGCGGCGCGGCGCTGAACGCGAACGCGCCCGGCCAGAAAGCCGGGCGCGTCGAAGTGGATCGTGGTTGGAACCTAGGTCCGCCGCTCCTTGATGCGGGCGGCACGGCCGGTGCGGCCGCGGAGGTAGTAGAGCTTGGCGCGGCGGACGCGGCCGCGGCGCGTCACCTCGATCTTGTCGATACGGGGCGAGTGGAGGAGGAAGGTGCGCTCGACACCGATGCCGTGCGAGGCGATGCGGCGCACGGTGAAGTTCTCGTTGATGCCTCCGGAGCGGCGCCGGATGACGACCCCTTCGAAGACCTGGATCCGCTCGCGGTTGCCCTCGACGACCTTGGCGTGCACGCGGACGGTGTCGCCAGGCCCGAAATCGGGAACCTCCTGCTTGAATTGCTCCGCTTCGATGTCGCGAATGATCTGGGCAACCATCGAACTCCGTCTTTCTTGCTTCTCGGTCCAGCCGGTGGGCAACGCGGCATCGCGCGGCGGGATTCGCGCCGCCCCACGCGGATTTCAGCGCGTGACAATAGAGTGAGCCCAGAAACCGGGCACAGCGGTGGAGTCTACCATGCCGGCGGGTTGGGAGCCAATCGCGGTTTGGTGTTTCACGAGTGGGCACGGCATGCCGTGCCCCTACCGGACGGCGCATTGTAGGGGCACCACATGCCGTGCCCTGGCTCCCATACCTGCGATCTCCCCTTCTCGTCGTGACCGCTCGCGTTCAATGATCAGCCAACCGTCTCCGACGCCGGCTCGGCGGCCAGATCGGGCGCGGCTGTCCAGGCCGGCAAAGCCCCTTTCAGCAGCGCCATAGCCGAGGCCACGGAGCGCTGGCCGCGCGCGCCGGCGCCCGGGTTGAGGCTGCTGATGCAGAGGGCGGCGACCTTGCCCGTGGCCAGGATCGTCGCCATCGCGCGCACCAGCTCGTCGATTGAAGGGCCGTTGGCCGAGGGGGTCGAGGCGCTGGGGACGAAGCGGGGGTCGAGGATGTCGAGGTCGACGTGGAGATAGAAGAGACCGCAGCGGCGGCCGAGCCGGTCGAGCGCGTCGGCCAGGGTTGTCCCGTCGCACAGCTCGGCGCCGCGCACGATGCGGACCTCGGTCGAGCGGATGAGCGCCTCCTCTTTCTCGTCGAGCTCGCGCACGCCGGCGAGGAGGATGCGCTCGGTCGGCACGGGCGCGGCGAGGCCCGCCGCTTCGCGCCAGAGGGGGCCGGCCAGGCCGGCGATAATGGCCACCGGCATGCCGGCGAGGATGCCGCTGAAGGAGGTCTCCGGCGTGTTGAAGTCGCCGTGGGCATCGAGCCAGACGACGCCGATCGGCGCGCCGGCGCCGTGCGCCTGCTGCAGGCCGGAGACGACGCCGATGGCGGCGGTGTCGTCGCCGCTGAGGACGAGCGCGGCCGCGCCGGATCGCCTCGCCGCCGCGATCAGGTGCGCGGTCTGGGCGCCGAGACGGCCGATGTTGACGGCGGTGCGCCCTTCTTCCCGGTCGGCTGGCGCGAGCGTTGCTTCGTGGCTGCCGCCGAGCTCGTGCCCAGCCCCGGCGATGGCGTGTGGCAGCCCGGCCGCGATCAGGGCTTCGGGTCCCGCGCCGAGGCCCTCGCCGCGCTCGTCGTAGCGATAGGGAACGGTGACGAGTTCGACCCGCATGGCATCACCCCTGGCGGACGCTGTCCGATCTCCGGATTCCGTGTTGTGATGGCCGATTGTACCCGGATGTGGCGGGGCGCCTTGTCCACTCCTTCGCCCATCGGGTCGAATGTGCGGGATCGACGACGGTGACTTTCGTACACTTCGCGATCGGCGCGTCGATGCCCGCGTGCGGTGCATGCCGCCGGCGGCACGACGTCCCGCCCGTCGATATCGCGTGGATGTGCTGATTGGCTGCCAATCCTGAAGCTGGTTTTCGCGGCGCCGGAACGCGCGGAGCCGGCGCCAATCTGGACGAAGAGGACCACTACTCGCTCCTCGGCGTGCCCTTCGAGGCGACGAGCGCCCAGATCGACCAGGCCTACCGCCGGGCGATGAAGCGGGCGCACCCCGACCGGCGCCACCCGGAGCAGCGCGCCGAGGCGGAGGAGCTGGCGCGCCGGCTGAACGCCGCCTACGCCGTCCTCTCCAACCCGATCAAGCGCCAGGCCTACGACCGGACGATCCGGCAGCAGGTCATTCAGGATCAGATCATGCGCCAGTACGTCGGCGGGTTTCAGACCTTCGATCGGCCGAGCGCCGCCAAGGTCTCCCCGCGCCCGGAGCCGACGGCCGCCGAACGGCGGGAGCGCGCCCGCAACGACCGGCAGGCGGCCGTCGTCCTCCTCGCGCTCGCGGTCGGGTTCACGATCCTGATCCTGGTCGCGATCCTGGTCGGCTCGGTGCTGAGCTCGCTCTTCGGCGGTTCGATGTAGCAGCGCGTGCCTACGCGATCATGCTCAGTGGAGGGCGTCATCCTGAGTGAAGCGAAGGATCTCGGCTCCCCAGGGCCACGTTTCCCCTGAGCCGAGATGCTTCCTGCGTCAGCATGACACGGCGTAGGGGGCGCCGCTAGAACGTGCCGGGCCGCGTCAGAAACCGCGCAGCCGGGTTGGCCGCACGCGAATGGGCACCGAATATTCCTGAGCAAATTGATCGGGGGTCATCGAGAGTCCGCGCATCCCCTCGGCATACTTCTCGACATAGTCGGGAACGACGTTTGCCGGCGGGGCGTCCCGGTCGATCTCGGCGTCGCCGGTGAGGATGACGACGTCGCCGCCCGTCGGCGTGCTGTTGAAGTTGAGGCTGACGCGCGGTGAGCGCGCGATGTTGCGCAGCTTCGGCGTGTTCGGCTGGCTGTAGATCAGGACGCGCTCGCCGTCCCAGAGGAACCAGACCGGCGATGGTTGGGGCGTCCCGTTCGCGCCGACCGTCGTCAACCAGACGACCTGGTCGTTGCTGAGATGGTCGCTGACGCGGGCGCCGAAATCGGTAGACAGGTCGATATCGACCATCAGTTTGACCCTCCTGTGAAGGACGAGAACCTCGGCGCATGGTAGCAGGGGGTCCGGTGATGGCCGGCCCCCTGCAACAGATCACTCCGCCTCGGTGATGTGATACACGGTGTCGCCGGTCACGACGATCACGTTCCGTCCCAAGGCGAGGGCCGGACCGAGATCCGGGTGTTCCTCCAGGAGGGCGAAGTAGGCATCGCTGGCGAAGGGGACCTCGACCGCGGTCATGGTCGAGGCGTCGAAGACCGTGTCGGTCCACGTCCCGTCGCGGAGGACGAAGGCGCGGTCGCCGGCGTAGCGGAGGACGTCGGCGGCGCTGACCGTCTCGCCCGTGCCGGTGACAAAGGTCGCCGTCGGCGCTGCCGCGGGCATGGCCGCGTCGGCCATCGCCTGCACCTCTTGCGCCTGGTCGACCGCGGCCGCGCCCGAGGCCGGGGCGGCATTGATGCGCGAGACGGCTTCTGCGGCAGCGCGATCGCGCGAGGCCCGCGAGTGGATGTCCTCCTCGGTGATCAGATAGGAGGTGTAGGGGGTGACGATCCCGAACTCGAGGCTCAGATCGACGATGGCGTCGACGAGCTCCGGGTTCTCGCCGTGCAGGCGAATCTGGTTGAGGAGGTACCCGATCTTCCGGGTCGCCCAGAGGCGGGGGAGGACGTCGTTGCCGCCCGAGCCGGCGAAGGTGACCGGGTAGGCGTATTCCTGCTCCTTACCGTTCACCTCGCCGCGCAGCGTGAGGGTCGCGGGCCCGCTCCCGTCGTAGCGGCCGAGCGCGACGAGCTGGCTCCCCGCGAAGAGGTCGGGGATGGGCGTGGGGTAGAGATCGCTGACCTCGACGCCGGAGACATCGATGGCGACGTCGGCGAGGACGGGCGCGGTGATCCCGGCGTAGAAGGTGGAGACCGCCTCGTTGAGCGCCTCGCCGGGCCGAACGTAGGTCGTGCGGCCGTGGTGCTCGCTGGAGAGGCTGTCGAGGAGGATGACGTCGACGTCGTCGCCGACGCCGAAGGCGAAGAGGCGGACATTCTCCGGCGCGGCATCGGCGACGTTGCGCAGGATGCGGCTTGTCTCGACCTCGCCCTCGGTCGGCAGGCCGTCGGTCAGGAAGAGGAGCATCGCCGGCCGGTCCGGCTCGACCATGTCGAGGGCGTCGAGGAGCGCGAGGTTGATGTCGGTGCCGCCGGTCGCCTGCAGGTTATCGACCCACGACGCGGCGCCGCCTGCCTGCGACGCCGGGAGCAATTCGCGCGAAAACTCGCGCGCGCCGGTGCTGAACTCGACGATGGTGAAGCGGTCGTCGGGGTTGAGGTGGTCAAGGACGTAGG
>JADYYO010000291.1 GCA_020853615.1 Thermomicrobiales bacterium | reverse complement strand
GGGTTGCCGGTGATCCAGTAGCGCCAGTCGCGCTCCTGGCCGCGGCTGATGCCGATGCGGCCCGAGGTCGAGATCGTGGCGACGCGCTCGCTCGGCGCGATCCAGAGGCGGTCGCTCGTGACGAGATCCGTTCCGTGCAGATCGAGCCCGATGCCGAGCGCCTGGCAGAGCTTGCCCGGGCCGTTGCAGAGGAGGCGGTCGTCGGCGATACCTCGCCGCTCGCGCATCAGGTCGATGCCGGCGACCGGCTCCAGCGCGCGAATGAGAACTGCCCCCGTTTCGCCCGGCAGCTTGGCGACGACGTTGAGCATGGCGTGCACGCCGTACGAGCGGTAGACGTAGGCGATGCCCGGCTCGCCCCACATCGCCTCGACGCGTCCGTTGCGCAGCCGCGCCGCGTGCGACGCCGGGTCGCCGGGGCCGAGGTAGGCTTCGGTCTCGACGATCGTCCCGGCGGTCAGCCCCTCGGGCGCATGTGAGACGACGAGCTGGCCGAGCAGGGCGCGCGCGACCGCGTTCGTCGGCCGCGCGTAGAAGTCGCGGCCGAGATGGCCGGCGAAATCAGCCATCGAGCTCCGCGAGACGGCCCTCGATCAGGGCGATCTGCTCGTTGGCGGTCGCCAGGCGCTTGCGTTGCACGCCAACGACCTGCGCCGGCGCGCGCGCCATGAACTTCTCGTTGCCGAGTTGCGCATTCGCCCGATCGCGCTCGGCCATCGCGGCGGCCAGCTCCTTCTGCAGCCGCTCCCGCTCGGCATCGAGGTCGACCGCTCCGGCGAGCGGCAGGATGGCGACGACGTTGCCGGCGACGGCGGTCAGAGCGCCCTTCCCCCCCTCCGGCGCGCCGTCGAGGATGCTCAACTCGTCGTCGGCGATCCGGGCCAGTGCCGCCAACTCGCGCCGGGATGCCTCAAAGGCAGGGGAGAGCGCGCCCGGGTAGACGCTGGCGGCGATCCAGCGCCCTGGCTCGATGGTCGCCTCGGTCCGTGCGTTCCGGATGGCGCGCACCGTCTCGATCAGCGCGCCGAAGCTGGTCTCCGCCGCCTCGTCGCGCTCATTCGGCTCCGGCCACGGAGCGATCATCACGCTCTCGCCAACCTGCGGCAGCTCCTGCCAGAGCGCCTCGGTGACGAAGGGCATGAAGGGGTGGAGGAGGCGGACCGACCGCTCCAGCGTGTAGGCGAGCGTCTGCGCGACCGCCTGACGCTCCTCGGGCGTGCCGCGCAGGCGGACCTTCGCCGCCTCGATATACCAGTCGGCCAGCTCCGACCAGACGAACTCGCGGATCGCCTTCCCCGCTTCACCGTAGAGGTGCTGCTGCATGAGGCGGGTCGCCTCGTCGATCGTGGCGTCGAGGCGGCTGAGGATCCAGCGGTCGGGGAGGGCGAGGTCGCCGCGCGGCCGTGCCGGGCCCTCGGCGTCGAGCGCGATGTCGCTCTCGGCGATGGGGCGGAGGGCGAAGCGGGTCGCGTTCCAGAGCTTGTTGGCGAAGTTGCGGGCGTCCTCGACCTTCTGGATGTCGAGGCGCAAGTCGTTACCCGGCGAGCTCTGCGTCACCAGCGCGAAGCGGAGAGCGTCCGCGCCGTACTCGGCGGTGACGACGGTCGGGTCGATCACGTTCCCCTTCGTCTTGCTCATCTTCGCGCCCTCGAGGTCGCGCACCGTCCCGTGCAGGTAGACGGTGTGGAAGGGCAGCTCGCCCATCACTTCGAGGCCGAAGAAGACCATCCGCGCCACCCAGAAGAAGAGGATCTCGTACCCCGTCTCCATGACCGAAGAGGGGTAGTAGCGGCGCAGGTCGGGGGTGTCGTCGGGCCAGCCGAGCGTCGAGAAGGGCCAGAGCCCGGAGGAGAACCAGGTGTCGAGGACATCCGGATCCTGCTCGACCGGGCCGCCGCAATGCGGGCAGGCCGCGAGCGTCTCCTCGTCAGTGACGATCGTCTCGCCGCAGCGCTGGCAGTACCAGACCGGGATGCGGTGCCCCCACCAGAGCTGGCGGGAGATGGTCCAGTCGTGGATGTTCTCCAGCCAGTTGAGGTAGACGCTCCGGAAGTGCTCCGGCACGAACTGCAGGCTGCCATCCTTCGCCGCCGCGATCGCCGGCCTCGCCAGCTCGTCCATGCGCACGAACCACTGCGTCGAGATGAGCGGCTCGACGACGGTGTCGCAGCGCTGGCAGTGGCCGACGGCATGCCGGTGCGGCTCGGTGCGCACGAGAGAGCCGTCCCGCTCGAGTCGGTCCACGACGGCCGCGCGCGCCTCGGCGATCGCCATCCCCGCGATCGGCCCGGCGTTGGCGTTCATCGTGCCGTCGGTGTTCATCACGTTGATCGCCGGCAGGCCCGTGCGCCGGGCGATCTCGAAGTCGTTCGGGTCGTGGGCCGGGGTCACCTTCACCGCGCCGGAGCCGAAGGTCTGGTCGACGGCGGCGTCGGCGACGATCGGGATCAGGCGGTCGAGGATCGGCAGCCGGACCTCCTTGCCGATCAGGTGCTGGTAGCGGGCATCGTCGGGGTGGACCGCGACGCCGGTGTCGCCCAGCATCGTCTCGGGGCGGGTGGTGGCGACGGTGATCACCTCGTCGCTCCCCGCGATCGGGTAGGCGAGGGTCCAGAGGAAGCCCTGGTCGTCGCGGTGGACGACCTCCAGATCGGAAAGCGCCGTGTGGCAGCGCGGGCACCAGGAGATGAGGCGCTCGCCGCGGTAGATGTAGCCCTTGTCGTAGAGGCGCTTGAAGACGCGGCGGACGGCGCGCGAGGGGCCCGGGTCCATGGTGAAGGCGAAGCGGGTCCAGTCGCATGAGGCGCCGAGAATCATCGTCTGCTCGCGGATGCGGCCGCGATAGCGGTCCATGTAGTCCCAGACGCGCGCCACGAACGGCTCGCGGCCGAGGTCGTGCCGGGTCAGCCCCTCCTGCGCGAGGAGTTTTTCGACCACCCACTGCCCCGCGATGCCGGCATGGTCGGCGCCGGGGATCCAGAGGGTCGGGTCGCCGAGCATGCGGTGCCAGCGGATCATGATGTCTTCGACGGTGACGAAGAGGGCGTGCCCGATGTGCAGCTCGCCGGTGACGTTCGGCGGCGGCATCACGATCACGAAGGGCTCGCGGTCGGGCCGCTCGCGCGGCTGGAAGTAGCCCGCCTCGTCCCAGCGGTCGTAGACGCCGGCCTCGACCTGGCGCGGGTCGTACGCCTTGGCGAGGGTGCCGGCTGGCTCGGAACGGGTTGGTTCGACGGTCGTCTGACTCATGCGCGTTGGTGGCCTCGGAGACTCGCTGTTCGGTCGGTCCGGCGGTGCTGAGCGTTGTCTGGCTGGTCGCGCGCCGGTGAGCCGCGGTTCGCGGCGTCAACTGAGGATTCTGTCGCCCCATTGCGCCGCATGTCAAACCCCATGCGGGCAGCGCGCGCCGTCCGGCAGACGGCAGCCGGCCCAGTCCGCCGGAATGAGGATCCCCGCCTCGGTCAGCAGCTCGGAGACGGCGCAGAGGGGGAGGCCGACGACGTTGGCGAAGCAGCCATCGAGCCGCGCGAGCAGTTCGCCGCCCGCGCCCTGGATGGCGTAGCCGCCAGCCTTGTCTCGCGGCTCGCCAGTGGCGACGTAGCGGGCGATCTCCTCGCCAGCGAGCGGCCGGAAGGTGACGGTGCTTTGCACCGCGTCAGTGCGCTCCTCCCCAGACCCGGCGTCGACCAGCGCGAGGCCAGTGATGACGTCGTGGGCGCGGCCGCTCAGGCGGCGCAGCATGCGCGCGGC
>JADYYO010000290.1 GCA_020853615.1 Thermomicrobiales bacterium | reverse complement strand
CCCTACTCCCAGGCGCGGGTAGTCCAGTCCAACTCGATCACCGACGTCATCGGCGAGACCGAGGGGCTGAGCCTCGAGGCGGCCTACTACCATCCGGCCGCACGGCGCGAGATCTGGGCGTATGGGCTGCGCAACCCGTGGCAGTTCAGCTTCGACGCCAAGACCGGCGATCTCTACATTGCCGACGTCGGGCAGGTCACCTGGGAGGAGATCAACTTCCAGCCGGCCGGCAGCCCGGGCGGTCAGAATTACGGCTGGGACCTGCAGGAGGCGGGGCACTGCTACCCGGCATCCGTCGCCGAGTGCCCGCGCCAGCAGATCGGCACCCTGCCCGTCGCCGAGTACATGCATGGCGAGGACGGCTGCTCGATTACCGGGCTGGGCGTCTATCGGGGCGAGGCGTTCCCCTCGCTCGACGGCATCTACTTCAACTCCGACTGGTGCTCCGGGAAAGTCTGGGGCCTGAAGCGAGGCGATGACGGCGTCTGGGTCTACCAGCAGCTCCTCGACACTGGCCTGGCCGTGACCGGGGCAGGGGCGGACGAGGCCGGCAACCTCTACGCGACCGCCTGCCAGTGCGAGTTCAGCCGGCAGTACGATCCGTTCGAGAACCCGCAAGGCACCGTTTGGCGGCTCGTCGCCGCCGATCAGGTGCCGGCGGGCGCGGAGACCGCCCCGGTCGACAAGTAGCAGTACCGGCCGTGGCAGCGAGGAGCCGGCAATGCCGGCTCCTCGTCGTTACGGCTGGAACAGGCCAGGGAGGTGCTCGACGCCGATCCCGGGTGTCCCGCTCCCTCTTCGTCCCGATGCGGTAGCCTCATGGCAGGACGACGAAGGGAGCGAGCAGCCGTGACCGAGACACCGACCCCGGGCGAGAAGCGCCCGGCCCCATTGACCGAGGCGGAGGCGACGCGGCTGGCGCATCGCGCCGTCGACATGGCCGGCGGCGCGCGCATGATCTACCGCAACCCGCGCCAGCCATTCAGCTTCAACTCGCGCAAGGAGTACGAAATCGATGGGCAGACGATCGAGGTGCGCTGGGGCGAGATCAGCTCGCCGGCGATCGTCACCGCCGGCGGCTACGTCTTCGAGATCCACGAGAATGGGATCGAGTTGCTGATCCGGCCCCCAAAGCCGAGAGGCTAACCCTCCTAGCTGCAGGCCGCCGGCCCCGCGCACGCCTTGCCCGCGCCGCAATAGATGGCGCAGTCGAGGCAGGCCGCGTGCGGGCCGCAATGCGAAACGCAATCGGCATCGGTGGTGCAGGGAATGCAGTAGACACCGCTGGCGCAATATCCCTTGTTGCTCGTCGTGGTCGCGCACGTTCCCAGGTTCCCCTCGACCGACGTGCAGGTGAGCGAGACGCCTCCACACTCATTGAAGGTCTGCCCTGGCTTGCAGACGCGGCGCCGGCATCGCCTCCGCTTCTTCTTCCCCTTGCAAATGCCTTCGCAACACTCGGCGCTCTTCCGGCACCGCTTCCCGGCCGACTTGCAGCCAAGGACCGCTGCCACGTCGCCTGAACTCCTCAGGAACCCCAGCGCGCCGAGGGCGAATCCCACGAGCGCTCCGCGGCGCGACGACGACAGCATTGTGGTGCGGGTCAACGCGTCGAAGCCTTCGCTGTCCATGAAGTACTCCACCCATGCGTGACGGCGCATCAGTCCGGCGTTGGACTGGAGCGGGCTCGCCTGTGCGGTCACAATACTCCCCTGTTTCCTCACCCGCGATATCGGCTGCTACGCTTCCCGGATGCTCCAGGCTCGACCTTCATTGACGCGATTTGCCTGGCTCTCGATCGGGGCGGCCGTTCTCACGATCGGCCTGAAGGCGGCCGCCTATCTGCTGACCGGCTCGGTCGGGCTCCTCTCCGATGCGCTCGAGTCGCTGGTCAACCTCGTCGCGGCGATCGGCGCGCTCCTCGCCTTGACCGTCTCGGAGAAGGCCCCAGACGAGGAGCATGCCTACGGACACAGCAAGGCGGAATACTTCGCCAGCACCCTCGAGGGGACGCTCGTCCTCTTCGCGGCGGTCGCCATCGTCTTCACCGCGGTGCCGCGCCTGGTGCACCCGGTCCCGATCGAGAAGGTCGGGGTCGGCATCGTCGTCTCGATCGTCGCCACGCTCGTCAACCTGCTCGTCGGCCGGCGGTTGCTGCGCGCCGGGCGGGAGCACCGCTCGATCACGCTGGAAGCGGATGGCAAGCACCTGATGACCGACGTCTGGACCTCCGCCGGTGTCGTCCTCGGCATCGCCGCGGTCGAAGTGACGGGGTGGACCCGGCTCGACCCGATCATCGGTCTGGCGGTCGCGGTGAACATCGTCTGGACCGGCATCCAACTCGTCCGGCGCTCGATGCTCGGCCTGCTCGACACCGCGCTCCCACTCGAGGAGCGGCAGGCGATCGAGGCGATCCTGGCGCGTTACCGGCGGGACGAGGGGATTGCAACCCACGCCCTGCGCACGCGGGAGGCGGGCGCCCGGCGCTTCGTCTCGGTCCACGTGCTGGTGCCGGGCGACTGGACCGTGCACCACGGGCATCGGTTGCTTGAGTCGATCGAGAACGACATCCGCGCCACGCTGCCGAACGCGACCGTCTTCACGCACCTGGAATCGCTGGAGGACCCGGCATCATTCGCAGACACCGCGCTCGACCGCGCGGCAGCCGGGGAGGTGTAGGGGCGACGCCTGCGTCGCCCAGGCCGATCCGCCGCGCATATCCATGGTGGCAACGATGTTGCCAGGGATGAACCGCCCGCCAGGGCAGGCGGTCGACACAGGTGTCGCCCCTACCGCCGGCTCATGCCTTGCGCATGGCCAATCGACGCGGCTGGCGGGTCAACGCTCGGCTTCACCCGTGGGCTTTGGCGCCCCGGCGGCCCGCGCCAGCACGTCTGCCCGCCAGCCGGGGCCTGTCTCCGGCTCCTCCACCGCGACCTCGCCCTGATCGCCCAGGTCGCGCTCGACGGGCGCAAAGGCGGGAGGGACGGCCGATCCGCGCATCCACCTCCACCCGGGCAGCCCCGAGGGTCCACCCAGCTTTGCCACGCGGCGGACTTCGGTGTAGTGCGAGAGCATGACCTGGATGCCGGCCGCGACCGGGATGGCGAGGAGAGCGCCCGCGACGCCGGCGAACTCGGTACCGGCAAGGATCGCCAGGAAGACGGTCAGCGGCGTCAGTCCGACCGCGCCCCGCATGACGCGCGGCACCAGGACCGCGTTCTCCGTCATCTGCAGCAGGACGACGAAGAGGATCACCAGCGCGGCCTTCTCCCACGATTGTGTGAGCGCGATGATCACCGCGGGAATTCCGCCCAACCACGGGCCGAGGATCGGGATGATCTCGGTCACGCCGGCCCAGAGGCCGAGCAGCGGCCAGAAGCGGATGCCGAGGATCGCGTAGCCGATCGTCGCCGTGACCCCGATCACGAGGCAGAGGGTCAATTGCCCGCGCAACCAGTCGCCGACCTTCTGCTCGACCTCGTCCCAGACGCGACTGACGTGGATGCGGGTCTCCGGGTTCGCGGTGGCCAGAATGATGCCGCGCAGCCACTGCTTTTCCATCAGGTAGTAGAAGGAGATGATCAGCAGGGTGACGAGGCCGATGACGCCGCCGCCGAGACCGGTCAGCAGGCCGATCGCCGCCCCCTGCGGCACGGTGAGATTCTGCGACGAGGGGTGGTCGATGAACGCGAGCGCGCGGCCGAGCAGATCCTGTCCGGGCCCGGCGAGCAGAGGGTTGCCGCTCTCCAGCCACGTCGCGCGCAACTGCCGAAGCGAGTCCGGCGCCTGGACGCGGAACGCCACCGACTGCTCGCGGATGGCCGGGTAGAGGAGGACGAAGAGCGCGGTCAGCGCCAGGATCAACCCGGCATAGACGAGAAGGATGGCCAGCGGGCGCGGGATGTGGCGCCGTTCCAGCGCGTCGACCGGCTGCGCAATGACGGTCGCGAAGACGAGGGAGAGGAGGACCAGCACCAGGACGAACTGGATCTGGATCAGCAGATAGCCGACGATGAGGACCAGGAGCAGCGACAGCGGCGTGATGCCGGGGCGGCGCTCTGCCACGGTCGCGGCCGACCGCGACCGCTCGTCCCGCTCGGCGGGGGTCTGCGCCGGTGGGCGGCGCTGGGGATGCGCGACTTCGCGGTCGTCGTGGCTCACGGCGCGGCCTCTTGCTGGTCAAGGGCGGATGGGAGCCGCCTGGCCGTGCGGACAGGGGCCGGAACGGATCCTAGGTATGCGATTGGTGCGACCCGGGCGACGGCACCACCTGCCAGAAGCGCGCATCGAGCGGGTCGACGCGCAGCCGCTGCTGCGCCTTGGGGAGGGTGTTCCAGAGCGTCTGGAAGGAAAAGATTTCGCGGCCGTCGACGACCACCCGCCGCACGGTGCCAAATGGCTTGTTGACCGGAAAGATCTCGCGCGGCGGGCGGGCGATGACCTCGGTCTGGAACCAGCCATGCACAGGGCAGCGACCGGCGTGCACCTGCCAGAAGAGATCGGCAGTCACGCCGCCGATATCTCGCACCACCACCTCATCGAGCGAACGCCCGCAGATCGGGCAGCGCATCGGCGTGCGCACGTCAGTCCGGTCCCGGGAGGGAAACTTCTCATCCATAAGCGACTGTCTGGCTCCGTGGCGGTGTGGCCGCGCCGTGTCAGGCACGCCGCGCGCTCGACTTCTCCTCGCGGAGTCTAGCATCGTGGCCAGAAGGGCGCGAAGGGGCCGCGATTGGCGCGCTTCCGCGGCAGTGGTACGATCAGGCGCCAGAACCGGACCAGATAGATCGGACCTTCGAGGTCGCTCGACCCAATCGGGCGCACCGTCTAACAGGGGTGAAGACGATGAGCGAGCAGGAGATCCTGAACGGCCTGATCGCAACCTACCGCGAGCTCAATCTCAAGGTGCGGCCACTGCCCGAAGAGCGGTTGAATCTCGGCCGCGGCCGCGACACGGTGCGGCACGTCATCCTCGACATGCGCAACGACGAGCTGCGCTTCTCGCAGGCGTTGAAGGACCGCCTCTCCGGCGGCGGCATGGTCGATGTTCTGGCGAACGGGCGTGAGGAGGGGCCGGAGGTTGCGCCGGCGGGCAACACCACCGTCGAAGTGATCTCCCAATTCGGGACCGCGCGCGAATCGACGCTGGCGATGCTCCGCGGCATGGCCCCGGAGGCGTGGGACGAGCCGGGCGGCGGCGGGATCACCATCCGCAACGCGGTCACCGCCCTGCTCGCCAACGACGGCAAGCACATGGAGAAGATCGTCGCCCTGCTCGGGTCGCCGTCGCCGAACTGATCCGGGTTGCGGGGCGCTGCCACCGTGACACCGGAGGCCGCTCACCTTCCCCTCACCAATGATCCCGCGCGGACGTCCTCCGCCGGTCCTTGCGATCCCTGGACCGCCTCGCCATGCCCGATCTGGAAAGCCGCGTGCTGCCTCTCGAAAGCTCGCTGATGGCGGTTGTCGAATTGATCTACCCATGTGGTGCGAGGAGACGCCGCGCCCGGCCCGCCGGAGGCTGATGGCGGTTGCGCAATTGATGCGGCCACGT
>JADYYO010000289.1 GCA_020853615.1 Thermomicrobiales bacterium | reverse complement strand
GCGCCAAACGCGCCGTGCGTCGAGGTGTGGCTGTCGCCGCAGACGATCGTCATCCCGGGCAGGGTCAACCCCTGCTCCGGCCCGATCACATGGACGATCCCCTGGTTCGGGTGAGCCAGCGGAAAGAGCCGGATATCGAACGCGTCGCAGTTGGTGTCGAGTGCGGCAAGCTGCGTCGCCGAGATCGGGTCCTCGATCGGCCGCTCGATGTGGATCGTCGGCACATTGTGGTCGGCGGTGGCGATCGTCAGGTCGGGCCGGCGCACCGCGCGGTTCGCCATCCGCAGGCCGTCGAAGGCCTGCGGCGACGTCACCTCGTGGACGAGGTGCATGTCGATGTAGAGTAGGTCCTGTTCACCCTCTGCCGAGTGGATCAGGTGGCGGTCCCACAGTTTTTCACTCAAAGTGCGCGGTGCGCTCGTTGCAGTCACGTTCGTTCGCCTCGACTCCGTGGAAAGGTCAAATGGCCGGCCCGGCGCCGCATCACGACCAGCGCGAGACGGCCGACACCGGCCCCGGAATGATCGCGGTCGGTTCGCCCTGGATGATCTTGCTCAACGCGGCAATATACGCCCGGGCGCTCGCCTCGATCACGTCGGTCGCGAGGCCGTGGCCGGTGTAGACCTGGTCGCCGGAGCGCACGCGCAGGCGGACCTGCCCCTGCGCATCCTCGCCCGGCGTGACCGCCTCGACGTTGTACTCCTCCAGTTCGCAGGAAATCCCGACCGCATCGTCGATCGCCTCGAAGAGCGCGTCGACCGCGCCATTCCCCTGCCCGTCGCCGCTCACCTCGCGCCCGTCGCGGCTGACGACGATGCTCCCGGTCGCCGGGCCGCTCGATCCGATGCTGGCGTTCCAGCGCACGAGCTGCAGAACGTCATCCGCGGCCTCGAGCTGGTCGCTGACCAGCGCGGCGAGGTCCGCCGCGGTGACCGCCTTCTTCCGATCGGCCAGCGTCAGGAAGCGGTGGTACGCCTCGTTCAACTGCTCCTCGTCGAGGCGAATGCCGATCTCCTGCAGGGTGTTGCGGAACCCGGCTCGGCCGGAGTGCTTGCCCAGGACCAGTTTGGTCCCCTCCCAGCCTACGTCGGTCGGGTTCATGATCTCGTAGGTCGTCCGCTCCTTCAGCATCCCGTCCTGGTGGATGCCCGCCTCGTGCGCGAACGCGTTGGCGCCGACGATCGCCTTGTTCGGCTGCACCGGCACACCTGTCAGCATGCTGACCATTCGGCTCGTCGGGACCAGACGCTCCTTGCGGATGCGGGTCGACACGCCACCAAACTGCTCGGAGCGGGTCGCCAGCGCCATGACGACCTCTTCCAGCGAGGTGTTGCCCGCGCGCTCCCCGATGCCGTTCATCGTCACTTCGACCTGACGCGCCCCCGCGCGGACGGCCGAGAGGGTATTCGCGGTCGCCATCCCCAGATCGTCGTGGCAATGGACCGAGATGACCGCATGCTCGATGCCCGGCACCGTCGCGATCAGGTGCTCCATCAGCGCGGCGTACTCGGTCGGCGAGGTGTAGCCGACCGTATCCGGCACGTTGACCGTCGTCGCCCCGGCCGCGATCGCCGTGGCGAAGACCCGCGTCAGGAAGTCCCAATCGGAGCGAGTCGCGTCCTCGGCCGAGAACTCGACGTCGCTCGTGAAGCCCTTCGCCAGCCGCACCATGCGGTCGACACGCTCCAGCACCTCGTCGCGGGTGAGCCGGAGCTTGTGCTTGAGGTGAATGTCGGAGGTGGCGATAAAGGTGTGGATCCGGGCCGCTTCCGCGCCCTTGACCGCCTGCGCCGCCCGCTCGATATCCGCTTCGTTGCACCGCGCCAGCCCCGCGACGGTGACGCCCTTGACGCGGCCCGCGATCGTGCGCACCGCCTCGAAGTCGCCCGGAGACGCGGCTGGGAACCCCGCCTCCATAACGTCGATCCCGAGCTCGACCAGTGCGTCGGCGACCTCGAGCTTCTCGTCCGCCGTCAGTGTCGCGCCCGGCGACTGCTCTCCGTCGCGCAGCGTGGTGTCGAATACGATTACGCGCGGCGCCTGCTCAGCCGCCTGTACGCCATCCTCCGGCATGGTCTTTCCCCTTTAGCGTGCGACCTCGGCCGGCCGCCCCTTCTTCAGCCAGGGCATCATCTTGCGCAGCTCCGCCCCGACCTGCTCGACCTTGCTCCCTTGGGCGCTCTCGCGCAGGGCGAGGAAGCGCTCGCGCCCGCCGGCCTCGTTCTCCGCGATCCACTCCTCGGCGAACGAGCCGTCCTGGATGCGCCCAAGAAGCCCGCGCATCGTCTCCTTGACGTGGTCATCGATCACCTGCGGGCCGGCGTAGTAGTCGCCGAACTCCGCCGTATCGCTGACCGAATAGCGCATGTACTCGAGCCCGCCTTCGTAGATGAGATCGACGATCAGCTTCAGCTCGTGCAGGCACTCGAAGTAGGCGATCTCGGGCTGGTAGCCGGCCTCGACCAGCGTGTTGAAGCCGGCCTCGATAAGGTTGCTGACCCCGCCGCACAGGACCGCCTGCTCGCCGAAGAGGTCGGTTTCGGTCTCCTCCTTGAAGGTCGTGCCGAGCACGCCGGCGCGAAGGGAGCCGAGGGCCCGCGCATACGCCAGCGCCGTCTGCGTGGCGTTCCCCGTCGCGTCCTGCTGCACGGCCATCAGCGCCGGCACGCCGACCCCCTCCTGGAAGAGCTCCCGCAGGCGGTGCCCCGGGCTCTTGGGGGCGATCATGGCCACGTCGATCCCCTCGGGCGGCGTGATCGCGCCGAAGTGGATGTTGAAGCCGTGCGCGAACATCAGCGTCTTGCCGGGCGTCAGGTTCGGCGCGATCTCCTCCTCGTAGAGGCGCTTCTGGATGTGGTCCGGCACCAGGACCATGATGACGTCCGCCTCGCGGACCGCCTCCGGCACCGAGGTTACGCGCAGGCCATCGGCCTCGGCCTTTGCCCGGCTCTTGCTTCCTTCATGCAGCCCGACCACGACGTCGATGCCGGAATCCCGGAGATTGAGCGCGTGCGCGTGCCCCTGGCTGCCATAACCGATGACGGCCACGGTCTTCCCCTGCAGCGCGTCGAGACCAGCATCACTCTCGTAGTAGACCTTCGCGGGCATGCAATTCCTCCACAAACCCGTTTCCGGCGCTTGCCGCCGGTTTCGCTGCCGGGACCACGTGCCCCGGCAGTTCCTGAAACTCGCGCTATCGCGTCGCCGGCCGGGTGCCGGCGATCAATTCGCGTTCACCCCCGAGCCGTTCGCGGTCACCGCCAACTCGCGCTCCGGGCGCACCGTGTCGCGCACGGCAACCATCTGCGATCC
This sequence comes from Thermomicrobiales bacterium, assembly GCA_020853615.1. GTDB lineage: Bacteria > Chloroflexota > Chloroflexia > Thermomicrobiales > UBA6265 > JACCXM01. The sequence continues at coordinate 10,814 of JADYYO010000289.1, read as the reverse complement.
GCGCGACATCGCCACCGGCCCGGTGCGCACCAGCTCGCGGATCCCGTAGCCCTTCAGCATCTGCAGCAGGCCGTCGACCTTCTGCTCGGTCCCGGCCGCCTGGATCATCAGGGTCGTCGGGCTGGCATCGATGACGCGCGCCTCGTAGATCTGCGCGATCTGCAGGATCTCGGCGCGGGACTGCGCCTTGGCCGCGACCTTGATCAGCGCCAGCTCGTGCGCGACCGAGTTCGCCGGCGTCATCTCGGCGACCTTCAGCACCTCCATCAGCTTGTAGAGCTGCTTGCCGGCCTGCTCGACCTCCTCCTCCCGGCCAAGGACGACGATCGTCATGCGCGAGACGCCCGGCTGCTCCGAATGGCCGACCGTGATCGACTCGATGTTGAACGAGCGGCGCCGCAGGAGGGAAACGACCCGATTGAGCACCCCGGGATGATCTTCGACGAGAACGCTGAGCGTGTGGCGGGTCTTCATCAGTCGCTTCCTACCCTTCGTATCGCTGCTGGTGCAGCATTTCGGAGTTCGCGCCGCCCGGCGGCACCATCGGCCAAACGTTCGCTTCCGGCTCGATCACGAAGTCGATCAGGACCGGGCCACGAATCGACCGCGCCCGCTCGATCGCCGGCCGGATCTCGGCGTCAGTGCGAACGGTGATCGCCGGAACGCCGTAGGCCTCGGCGAGCGCCTGGAAGTTCGGGGCGCTGATGCGCACTTCGGAATAGTTCTTGGCGTGGAAGAGATCCTGCCACTGGCGCACCATGCCAAGATAGCCGTTGTTGATCACCGCGATGTTGATGTCGAGATTCTCCTGCACCGCCGTCGCCAGCTCGGTCCCCGACATCTGGAAGCCGCCGTCGCCGATCACCGTCCAGACCTCGAGATCGGGGCGGCCGATCTTCGCACCGATCGCCGCCGGAAGGCCGAAGCCCATGGTGCCAAGGCCGCCGGAGGTCGCCCAACGGTCGGGGTGGTTGAAGCCGAAGTGCTGGGCGGTCCACATCTGGTGCTGCCCGACGTCGGTGGTGACGATCGCCTCGCCGTTCGTCGCCTCGGCGATCGCCCGGATGATGGTGTACGGCTCGGGATACGCGGGCCGCTCGGCCAGCGCGGCATCGAGCGCGCGGTCCCGGCGCGAGTCGATCCACGCCATCCAGTCGTCGTGGACCCGCTCCTCAACCTCCGGAATCAGCAGCTTGAGCGCCTCTTTCGCGTCACCGACCACCGGGACGTCGGCGTGGACGTTCTTGCCGATCTCCGCCGGATCGATGTCGACATGGATCACCTTCGCGTTCGGCGCGAAGCCGCTCACCCTCCCGGTCGCCCGGTCGTCGAAGCGAGCGCCGATGTTGATCAGGAGGTCGCACTCGTCAAACGCATCGTTGACATGCTTGTGGCCGTGCATCCCCATCAGCCCGAGGCCGAGCGGATGCTCTTCCGGAAACGCCCCGAGTCCGAGGAGCGTGTGGGCCACGGGGATGCCCGTCTTTTCAACGAACGCCCGGAACTCCGCCGTCGCCCCGCTCAGCATGATGCCGTGGCCGGCCATGATCAGCGGCTTGCGCGCCTTCGCGATCGCCGTCGCCGCCAGCCGCACCTGGCGCATATTCGGCACCGAGGTCGGCTGGTATCCGCGGCGGAACACGCTCTCCGGATACTCGTACGGATGCGTCTGGGTGAAGAGTGTCTTCGGGATATCGATCAGCACCGGGCCCGGTCGGCCGGTCGTCGCGATGTGGAACGCCTCCTTGAAGGTCGGCGCGAGGTCCTGAATCCGCTGCACCAGGTAGTTGTGCTTCGTGACGGGGAGGGTGATGCCGGTGATGTCGACTTCCTGGAACGCGTCGCGGCCGATGAGCGGCTGGATGACCTGGCCGGTGATCGCGATCATCGGGATCGAATCGAGCATCGCGTCGGCCAGGCCGGTGACCAGGTTCGTCGCGCCGGGACCGGAGGTGACGAGGCAGACGCCCGGCTTGCCGGTCACCCGCGCGTACCCCTCGGCCGCCAGCGCCGCCCACTGCTCGAAGCGGACCAACACGTGATGGAACCCCGCCCCGGGCAAGGCATCGTAGAGCGGGATCACCGCGCCACCCGGGTAGCCGAAGACGGTATCGACGCCTTCGTCCTCGAGGGCCTTGCAGACGATCTCCGAGCCAGTCAGGACCGGGCGGTCGCGCTTTCGGCGCGCTCCGTTGCTTTGCTCGCTGGCCGTTCGCTTCGGCCTGGTGGTATCGATCGCCATCTTCTCTGCCCTCCCCGAGTCCCGGCCCGCGCGGTCGAGTCGCTCGTCGATGCCCGTCGTTCTGCCCATACACACGAAAACGGCCTCCCACAACCGGGAGGCCACCCAAGGATTCTGTCGTTTTCAATTGCGGCAATTGCCGAGTGCGAGGCCTCCCTTAGCGGACGCGGCTCCCTACCGGGAGCCCCGTAAGTACGAGGCCCGATACCAGCGCAATGGTAATGATGGCAATTGCGAATGTCATGAACCCAACACCAGAGAGCAGCGGGCTGCTGCGCCATCGCGAAGCATCGTAGCCCCACTCCTCCCGTTCTGTCAACCCCCGGACGCGGTCATTCCTCGTCAGGCTCGTCCGCCGCCTCGAGGTCGTGCTTGAAGTGCCCATTCTGCTGGGGGCAGACATGCGGCCCAGGCCCCATCGGCTCGCCGCACATCGTGCAGCGCGGCCGGCCGGCAGCGACCACGGCAGCCGCCTCGGCGCTCAGGTCGCGCGCCTGCTCCCGGGTCATGCGGCAGGCGAACGTCGCTTCGTCCTCGTCCGCGCTGTTCAGGTCGTGGGCAACGACGACGAGCCGGTCTTCGCCCTCGTCATAGCCGAGCTCCATGCGCCCGACCCGGAACTGCCGCCGCGTCTCGCGATCGAACTCCGCCATGCCCGGGGCGGCGCCCAGCGTCGGCCCCATGTCCGGCAGCCGGTCGAGCATCTGCTCCAGGGCGAGCCCCAGAGCGTGCACCTGCTGCTTCTCCATCCAGATCGCGTAGGTCTCTCCGTTGACGATTGCCAGAAAGCGGAAGCGACGCTCGCCCGGCTCGCCAATCGCCTCGATCTGAATTCGCTCCGCGTCGAGATCCCCGGCCATATCCCTGAAACCACCTGTTTGACGGCGGAAGAAGCAGCCCCTGTTCACCGGAACCTGGAACCTGCACAGCATAGCACGAGGCCACGCGAATTCACGCCGATTTCCGCGCCACCCGGAAATCCGATCTCCGGCGACAGAGGGACGCTCCCCACGCGACGTATACTCCACCTACATGCTGACTGGCCGCGCAACGGGGACCGGCTTTTGTGCGTCTATGCCACTGGGCAACCGGGAACATCGAACGCCGATCCCGCCACTTGCCCAGCCAAGCGCTCAGAGGCGGCAGAGACAGGCGCCATCTCGCAATCGGGGAGTGACTTGAACGACGCGGCGTTGGCAGACGCGACCCCATCCAGCCTCATTCGGCCGCATATCGGCACGCGAATCGCGGGGCGGCGAGCGTCATGAGCCGATTCGGTCGCGGGTGGAAAGACTTCGACGTCTACATCCTCATGACCACCGTCGTCCTCATGGCGTTCGGGGCCGTCACCATCTACAGCGCGGACGGCGGTGGGCCAATCAGCCCCTCCAATCTGGGCGTCCGCCAGGCGATCTACGGCTCGCTCGGCCTCGTGGTCATGTTCATCGTCGCCAGCATCGACTACCGCATTCTCGGCTCGCTCGCCTGGGCCATCTACGGACTTGCCGTCACCTCGCTCGTGCTGGTGCTGATCCCCGGACTCGGCTCCGATCTCGAAGTCGGCTCGCACCGCTGGTTCAATCTCGGATTCACGACTGTCCAGCCGTCGGAATTCGGCAAGGCGGCGACGATCCTCGCCCTCTCCGCATTCGTCGCCTCGCGCGGCCCCGCCATGCGCGAGTTCGGCAACGTCGCGGTCTCGGCGCTGATCGTCCTCGTGCCAATGGCCCTCGTCTTCCGGCAGCCCGATCTCGGCTCCAGCCTCGTCTACGGCGTCATCTGGATCGCCGTGATGACCACGAGCCAGCTCCCGAAGCGCTACTGGGCGGCCATTCTTGTCGCTGCTCCGCTCGCCATCTCGATTGCCTGGAAGTTCCTCCTGGTCGACTACCAGAAGCGGCGCTGGACGGTCTTTCTCAACCCCGAGGCCGACGCGCGGGGCGACGGCTTCAATCTGATCCAGGCGCGCATCAGCATCGGTTCGGGCGGCTGGCGCGGGTTCGGCATCGAGGGCGGCACGCAGAGCCAGCTCGGTCTGCTCAAGGTTCGGGAATCCGACTTCATCTTTGCGCACGCGAGCGGCATGTTTGGCTTCATCGGCATGTTCGCCCTGATGTTCTCGTTCGTCCTCCTCCTCTGGCGCTGCCTCCATGTCTCCGAGGTTGCGCGCGACAATCTCGGGCAGTCCCTCGCCGCCGGCGTGACCGGCGTGATTTTCTTCCAGGCATTCGTCAACATCGGGATGAACATCGGCATCATGCCGGTGACAGGAATCACGCTCCCCTTCGTCAGCTCCGGGCTCTCATCGCTCTGGGCGTTCCTCGTCGCGGAGGGGCTGCTCCAGAGTGTGCTCATCCGCCACCGAAAGCTCGCCTTCCAACCCGGCTGACGACGCCACGGCGATCGATCGCGCCATCGCGTAGAGCTCCGAGCGCGGCAGCCCGGTGATCGTTGCGGCCTCCCGCGCCGCCTGACTCGGGCTGAGGCCCGAGCGGCGCAGCGCGGCGACTACGCTCGCCGCATCGTCTGGGGCCGCCTGCTCGTCCCCCGCGCCAGCCACGACCAGCGCGATCTCGCCGCGCGGCGGCGCTCCCTCCGCCCAACTCCGCAGGCTCCGCAGCCGGCCGGGCCGCACCTCTTCGTGGAGCTTGGTCAATTCGCGCGCGACGACCACGTCCCGGTCGCCGAGCGCGTCTTCCAGATCGGCGAGCGTGTCGGCGAGACGGTGCGGCGATTCGAAGAGGACGAATGGCAATCCGCTGGCGGCCGCCCGCCCGATCGCGGTCTGCCGCGGCCCGCGCTCGCGCGGCAGAAAGCCGAGGCTGAGGAACGGGCCATCGACGAGACCCGAGGCGCTCACCGCTGCCGCCAGCGACGAGGGGCCGGGAACCGGCGAGACCGCGTGCCCCGCCGCGTGCGCCGCCGCGACGAGATCGACCCCCGGATCGGAGATCGCGGGCGTTCCGGCGTCGGTGATCAACGCGACGTCGCCCGCCTCCAGCGAGCGCAGCAGGAGATCGCGCCGCTCCCGCTGGTTGTGCTCGTGGTAGCTGATCATCGGCGTGTCGATGCCGAAGTGCGCGAGGAGCTTGCGACTGTGACGCGTATCCTCGGCAGCGATCAGCGAGGCCTCCCGCAGGATGCGCACGGCCCGGACCGAGAGATCATCGAGATTGCCGATCGGCGTCGCCACGACGAAGAGCGTGCCCACCTCAGGTTTCCTCTATCCGGGTGCCGCGTTCGCGGCGCGGGGCCGGAACACCTGCACTATACTGCTGTCCGTACAGCCATCCGTCCTTTCGCCCTCCATCCCTCACCCTGAAGGAGATCGTGCATGTCGGCGCCGTCGCTCTTCGATGCCAGCGACAGCCGGGACCTCTCGCCCAACGATGCGGATGCGGGCAGCGCATTCAGCGCCGCCAGCCCGGGGCGAGCCGCGACAACATCGCTCTATCGCAAGTATCGGCCCCACTCGTTCGACGCCGATGAACTGGTCGGGCAGGATCATGTGGTGCGGACACTCCGCAACGCTATCGCGCTCGACCGTGTCGCGCATGCCTATCTCTTCAGTGGCCCGCGCGGCACCGGCAAAACGACCACTGCGCGCCTCGTCGCGAAGGCCGTGAACTGCCTCGCGCCTGATCCCGCGGATCGGCCCTGCAATCACTGTCCGAACTGTATCGCCATCAACGCCGGATCGAGCCCCGACATCATCGAAATCGACGCGGCCAGCAACCGGGGCATCGACGATATTCGCGACTTGCGCGAGCGAATTCGCTACGCGCCCTCCCAACTCCCCTCGAAGGTCTACATCATCGACGAGGCGCACCAGATCACCGGCGCGGCGGCGAACGCCTTCCTGAAGACGCTCGAAGAGCCCCCGGCCCACACCCGCTTCATCCTCGCGACCACCGACCCCGAGGAGTTGCTGCCGACCATCGTCTCCCGCTGCCAGCGGTTCGAGTTTCGCCGCGTCAGCGCCGAGGACATGGCGCGCCGGTTGCGCACGGTCGCCGATCTCGAGGCGATCCGCGTCACCGACGACGCGCTGCGGGTGATCGCGCGCCACGCGACCGGCAGCTTGCGCGATGCCCTCGGCCTCCTCGAGCAACTCGCCCTGCTCGGCAGCGACGCCCCTTCGGAGCAGGCAGCGATCGACGCGGACGATGTCCGCGCCGCGCTGGGGCTGAGCCGGAACGATCGTGTCGAGGCGCTTGTCGAGGCGCTCGCGCTCCGAGACGCCGGAGCCGCACTCCGCGTGGTGCAAACCGCCATCGACGACGGCGAAGATCCACGCCAGTTGAACCGTCAACTCGTCAGCTATCTCCGCATGCTCTTGCTCGAGCGCTCGGGGGCGACAAGCGAGGGGGACGAGCGCGCGGCGGCGCTCGCCGGCCGCTTCACGCTAACCGATCTGGCGGGGCACGCTCGCCGCTTCGGCGAGATCGATTTCACGATCAAGCACTCGCCCTTCCCGCAGCTCCCCTTAGAGATCGCGCTGGTCGAGGCGACCGCCGCGCCAGCGGAGCCAGCAACGCGAGGCGACGAAACGCCTCCTGCCCCATCCTCGGAGCCGGAGACGCCGCCGCGGCGACCGACCTCCCTGCGAGAGCGCGTGCGCGGATCGTCTCCCGTGCAGCCGTCAAGCTCCGCGCCCACTCCCGCCGCGCCTCGGTCCGATCCCGCGCCCGTGACGCCGATCCGACCGACTCCCGCCGCAGAACCACCGGCACCCTCAGTGCCAGCCAATATCGATGTGGAGCAGATTGCCAACCTCTGGCCGAACGTCCGCGCGGACGTCAAGGCGATCAATCGCCGCATCGAGGCGCTGCTCAGCGAGGTCGACCCTGTCGCCATCGCGGGGAGTCAGATCACGCTCGCCGTTCCCTACGCGTTCCACCGCGACAAGCTCAATAGCGACGAGGTGCGCGAAACCGTCGCCAGCGTCCTCTCCCGCCTCCTGGACCGGCAGGTCTCCCTTGTCTGCGTTCTCCGAGGCGAATTGAATGGCGGCGCCGGGGGAGGACCGCCGATGGCGAAATCCGCGCCTTCGGTCGTCACCACTCCTGAAACGGCGGAGACTGGAGAGGGCGACGAGCGGATCCAAACGCGCATCCGCGCCGCCAAGAACATCTTCGACGCCGAAGAGATCGAGCCGGCGTCCGTGGTCGCCAAGATTCCGGCGCCAGACGGCGATTAGGCGGCGGGCGTCGCCGGCGGCGCGGCGGGGACCGGGGTGCCCGCTAGCGGCGCGAACCAGAGCGGCTCGACTACGCCATCTCGCGTCACCTGGAACAGCGTCTTCACTCCGGGCGTTTGCGTGTTGTTCCCGTCCGTCGTCACCGACAGGACGACACCCTTGTCCGTCCACCAGATATCGTCGACCGAACGCACCGACGGCAGGGCGATCTTGAACCCCAGGCCCGACGTGATCTCCCGAACCCACGCACTGTCGACCACCGGCGCCCCGGCCCCGGGAACCAGAACGGAGTAGGCGACGCTTCGCCCGTCCGGCGAGGGCTGGATATTCGAGATCCTGGCGACCGGCGCCACACTGCCAGCGCTCGCCACCAGGCGGCGGTTCTTTCCCGAGATGTCGACGCGCCAGAGATCGATCCCCGATACGGCGCCGCCCGGCTCGCCCCCCGCTGTGAAGAGGAGCGAGACGCCGTCGGGCATCCAGGCGAACTCGACCACGAGCTGCCCCTCTGGCGGAGAGACAACCTCGGAAACGGTTCCGTCCGCTACGTTCAGGAGCCGCAGCGAGCGGTCGCGTCCGTTGTCGCGAGCCGCGATGAACGCGATTGTCGTTCCGGTTGGGGACCAGGAGGGTTCGAGGACATCATAGCCATCAGCGTCGAACACGATGCGTTCGGGTTGACCGTCATCAGCTACCGGGATCTGGACGATCGAGCCATCCTGAAACGCGACGAGGATACGGTCGCCCTGCGGAGACCAATCGATGCGTGTGGGGCTTTCGCCAGGCCCTGGCGCCGCCAGACTCTCCAAGCTGACCAGTCGCGTCTCGTTTCCGGTCGCGGTATCGATGAAGGCGACACTCATGGCCGACAACTCGCGCGTCTCCTGCAGCAGGGCGGCGACCGCCGTCGCGTCCGGCGACCGGTCGATAGCGCGGATCTCCACCCCAGGATCGGCCTCGAACAAGGACTCTGATTCACCGTTGCTCGAGATCGACCAGATCGTGGTCGTCGACGCAACGAAGAGCGTGGACACGCCGCCCCGCGTCTCGAGCAGGTCACGCATCGAGACCGGCGTCGCCGGGATGGTCGGGGACGCGGCAGGAAGCGTCGAGGGGGACGCGACCGCTGCTACCGTCGTTGCGGGGCGCGTCGCGATCGGATCGCTGGCGAATCTGGGTCCTGGAGCCTCGTCGGCGCATGCTGCCAACAGGAGGCAAAAGACCATCGCCACGGCCCAGGATGGTCGAAATCCAGGCGCCCGGCTCATGGTCTCCCGCATGCGCGTGAACGGAAACTCCCGGTGGTCATCGATGAAGCGCGTGGCATCTCGTCGCGGGCCTTGACCGTTACAATTACAGCACGATCGACAATCACCTGGTCCATGCCCGAGACTTCGCGCTCCTCCACCCGCCGGGATGCATCCGCCGGCGTAGTTTACACCACGCTCCTGTCGCCGCATCCGCCGCGCGAATCGACGCCGAAATTGCCATGCTAGACTCCTCCGGTTGCCTGTTTTCAGCCGCACGCCTTGCATGAAGGGTGCGGCCTAGCGTGTGAAAGCGGAGCCATGCGCCTGTCGCGCGAAGAAGTCATCCACGTCGCCTCCCTCGCCCGCCTGGGTCTGACCGACGACGAGATCACCCGGATGCAGGATTCCCTCTCGTCAATTCTCGAGCATATCGCGGCCCTCGACCGGCTCAATACGGAGGCCATCCCGCCGACCGCGCAGGTCGCCGCGCTGGCGAACGTCATGCGCGACGATGTGGTCATGCCCTCGCTGCCCCGCGAGGCCGTTCTGATGAATGCACCGCGTCGGGAAGACGGCTTTTTCGCCGTGCAGGCCGTCCTGGGAACCGCCGAGGATGACGCCGAATGAGCGACACGATGCCCCGGCTGACCGACCTCACGCTCGCGGAAGCGCGGCGCGCGCTCGACACGAAGGCGATTTCAGCGAACGAGCTCACCCGAGCGCATCTCGAGCGCATCGAGGCGAAAGACCCGCGCATCGGGGCCTATCTGCACGTCATGGGCGAGGTCGCGCTCGAGCAGGCGGAGGCGGCGCAGCGCCGGATCGACGCCGGTGAGGCGGCCCCGCTGACCGGGATCCCGGTTGCGCTCAAGGATGTCCTCTGCACCGTCGACGCACCGACGACCGCCGCCTCCCGCATCCTCGAGGGCTTTCGCCCCCCCTATGACGCGACGGTGGTGCGCCGCCTACGCGACGAGGGCGCCATCTTTCTCGGCAAGGCGAATACCGACGAGTTCGCGATGGGCTCGTCCAACGAAAACTCGGCCTACAAGCCAGTCCGCAACCCGTGGGACCTCAGCCGCGTTCCCGGAGGCAGCAGCGGCGGTCCGGCCGCGGCCGTCGCGGCCAGAATGGCGACGATCAGCCTCGGCTCTGACACGGGCGGCTCGATCCGCCAGCCAGCAGGCTTCTGCGGGGTCGTCGGGCTGAAACCGACCTACGGCCGCGTCTCCCGGTTCGGCCTGCTCGCCTTCGCCTCGAGCCTCGATCAGATCGGGCCATTCGCCCGCAGCGTCGAAGATGCCGCGATGGCGCTGCAGGCAATCGCCGGTCACGATCCGCTCGACTCGACGTCGAATCCTGCGCCGGTGCCCGACTACCGCGCCGCACTTACGGGTGATATCGCCGGGCTGCGCATCGGGATCGCGCGTGAATTCACCCTCGAGGGGATGGAGCCGGGCGTCATTGCTGCCTTTGAAGCGGCGGTCGCCCGCCTCGAGGCGCTCGGCGCGAACCTCGTCGAAGTGAGCCTGCCCCACTCCGGCTACGCGCTGCCGACCTATTACATCACCGCGCCGGCGGAGGCGAGCGCCAACCTGGCGCGCTACGACGGCGTGAAGTATGGCCTCTCGGTCGAGGCGGGCACGCTGCGCGAGTCGTACGAGCGGACGCGCGGCGAGGGCTTCGGCGAGGAGGTCAAGCGGCGGATCATGCTGGGCACCTACGCCCTCAGCTCCGGCTATTACGACGCCTACTATGTCAAAGCGCAAAAGGTCCGCACGCTGATCAAGCGCGACTTCGACGAGGCGTGGAATCGGGTCGACGCCATCGTGGCGCCGACCTCCCCCACGGTCGCGTTTCCGCTCGGCGCGCGCAGCGGCGATCCGTACCAGATGTACCTGTCGGATATCTTCACCGTCCCGGCGAACATGGCCGGCATCCCGGGCATCGCGGTCCCCTGCGGCTTCAGCGAGGGGATGCCCGTCTCCTTGCAGGTCCTCGGACCCGCCTTCGCCGAACCGATGATCCTGCGCATCGCCCACGCGTACGAGCAGTCGGAGTCGTGGCTCGCTCGGCGTCCGGAGTCCGCCGCGGTTTGACACGCGGCGGATCGCCGACTATC
>JADYYO010000288.1 GCA_020853615.1 Thermomicrobiales bacterium | reverse complement strand
GCAACGGGACGCAAGCCGCCTTCTGGTCGGACCCGAGCGTCCTCTTCATCTCGCTGCACCAGGATGATCTCTTCCCGCCCGGATGGGGCGCCGTCGATCAGGTCGGGATGTCGGCGGGGAAGGGATTCACTGTCAATGTCCCTTTGCCGGGCGGCACCGGCAACCGAGGCTACGCCGAGGCGTTCTCCCGCATCGTGGAGCCGATCGCCCGCCAGTTTCGGCCCGATCTGGTGATGATCTCTGCCGGTCAGGACGCGAGCGTGGTCGACCCGCTGGCGCGGATGTCCGTGACGCTGGCGGGTTACCAGGCGATGACCGAGACGATGATGGGGATCGCCGCGGAGTGCTGCGGCGGGCGGATGGTCGCCACCCAGGAGGGGGGATACGCGCCGCAGTACGCGCCCTACTGCTCGGCGACGATCGCGCAGACGCTGGTCGGTCTCGGCGAGGGCGAAGCGCCCATCGCCGACCCGTATGGCGAGCGGGCGCGGACCCAACCTGCGTCACGCGAGCTCGGCCTCGACGCGGCCCAGGCGATCGAGCGGGCGCTCGAGGTGCAGCAGGAGTACTGGAAGCTCTGATTCGAACTCCCGGTAATCACTGTCGCCTTGCCGCGGCCTGCCCTCACCCCCAGCCGCTACCCAGAGGCTGTGGGTGAGGGTGAGCACAGCGAAGCGGCGGCGCTCATGCAGAATCCGTATGAGCGGCCCTACACCTGCATCCCCGCCGTCTCCTCGTCACGGAAGGTGTCGCGCTCGGGGTGTGGGAAGTGGAGGCGGCGCGCCACCCGCGTGGTGATCGCGCCGCTGCGGGGCGCGAAGAGGAAGACGACGATGAAGATGGCCGTCGCCACGAGGACGATGCTCGCCCCGGACGAGACGCCGAGATAGTAGGAGGCATAGAGGCCGCAGACGCCGGAGGCGATGCCGATCAGGCCGGAGACGGCCGCCATCGGCGCCAGGCGGACCGTGATCATGCGAGCGGTTGCGGCCGGCGTCACCAGCATGGCGAGGACGAGGATGTTGCCGACCGTCTGCAGCGAGATGACGATGGTCAACGCCAGCAGCAGCAGAAAGAACTGGTCCCAGCCCCAGAGATTGAGCCCGTGCGTGCGGGCGAAGGTGCGGTCGAAGGAGATGGCGACCAGCTCGCGCCGGAAGAGCCAGATCGCCAGCAGGACGATGCCGCCGACGACCGCCGTCAGGAGTAGATCCTGATGCGAGACCCCGAGGATCGAGCCGAAGAGGAGGCTGGTGACGTCGCGGGCGTAGGAGCGCTGGGTGGAGATGATGGCCACGCCGAGGGCGAAGGCGCCGACGAAGAAGACGCCGATCGCGGTGTCGTTGCGGAGGAGCCCGCTCTGCGTCACGACGCCGACGGCGAGCGAGACGACCATGGCGGCGATGATGGCGCCGACCAGAAAGCTGCCGCCGATCACGTAGGAGATGACCACGCCGGGGAAGATGGCGTGGGCGATCGCATCGCCCATGAAGGCGAGGCCGCGCAGGATCACGAAGACCCCGATCACGCCGCAGATCAGGCCGACCAGGATGATCGCGGCGAAGGCGTTGCGCATGAAGCCGTGCTGCAGCGGTTCGGCCAGCGCGGCGGCGAGGTTGATCATCGCGCGGCGAGCCCCATGGGGAGGACCGCGGCCCCGCCGAACGTCGCCCGCAGATTCTCGGCGGTGAACACGTCAGACGATGGACCCGCCGCCACGACCCGCCGATTGAGAAGGACGCATTCGTCTGCCGTCTCGGCCGCCATCGTCAGGTCGTGCGTGGCGAAGATGATCGTCTTGCCGATCGCGCGCAGGTCCGCGAGGATGCGGACGACGAGGGCCTGCGTCGGGACGTCGACCCCGGTGAACGGCTCGTCGAGCAGGTAGACGTCGGCTGCCTGCAGGAGTGCCCGGGCGATGAAGACCCGCTGCTGCTGGCCCCCGGAGAGGGCCCCGATCTGGACGCCGGCAAAGCGGCGCATGCCGACTTCGTCGAGGGCGGCGAGGGCATCCTCGCGGTCGCCGCGCGGGATCGGCAGGAAGCGGTTGGCCGCAAGGGCGCGGCCCATCAGCGCCACGCCGAGGACGTCGATCGGGAACTTCCAGTCGACCTCGGAGCGCTGGGGCACGTAGGCGATGCGGGCGCTCGGCCGGCCGACCGGTTGGCCATCGAGCAGGACCATGCCGTGGGTCGGCGGCTGAATGCCGGCGAGGCAGCGGAGGAGTGTGCTCTTCCCGGCGCCGTTCGGGCCGACGAGGGCCGTCATCTCCCCGGGGAGAAAGTCGAGGGTGACGTCTTCCAGCGCGGAGCGATCGTCGAAGTGGACGCTGAGGTCGACCGTGCGCATCCGCGCCGGCGACGCTGGGTTGGATGGCTCGATGCCGGCGCCAGTCGACGGTGGCGCCGTCGTGCCGGGGCGTAGTGACGTAACGATCTGACCCATCGAGGAGCGTAGTCCTGTCGAAGCGGAGCGCCGGCCCCGTGGCGGCCAACGCGGAGTGCGATGGAGGACGCTACCAGTAGATGAGACGCGGTGTCAATAAGGAGCGAGCTGAAGCGCGCGGTCAGCCGCCGGCGCTCTTGCAATCGCCGCAGGTGCCGAAGATCTCGAGCAGGTGGCCGTGGACCTCGAAGTCGTTCTCCCGCGCCAGAGTATCCGCCAACTCGCCGACCGGACAGGCGTTGAAGGGGACGGCCGTGCCGCAGCCGGAGCAGACGAGGTGGTGGCGGTGGATCGGGGCGCCGGCGACGTAGACGGGCTTGCCCGAGGCGTCGAGGATGCGGGCGAGCACCCCAAGCGAGGCGAGGATTTCGAGCGTGCGGTAGACGGTCGAGCGCCCGGTCTCCCCGGCGGCAGTCGCTGACTCCGCCACGATCTGCTCCGCGGTGAAGGGGCGATCGTGGCGCAGCGCGGCCGCGATCACCGCGCGCCGCGGGCCGGTGATGCGGTAGCCCTGGCGGGCCATGGCGGCGATGGCCTCGCGCGGAGAGTAGTGGCCGGGATCAGCGTCGCTTGCCGATGGGATGAGCGCTCTGGTTGCCATGTGGGTAGGGTAGCACTTCGGGTTGCCGCCGCCGGAGTGGTGAGGGATGCGGCCGGTGCCGTATCCTCCGGCCATGCACCACACGAACGCGCTCGACCGTCAGAATGGCCAATGGGTTCCCGCGATCATGCGCCGGCTCCTCTCGTGGCTTCCCGCCCTTATGGCGCTGCTCCTGATGGCGAGCGCCGGGTTGACCTCGGGCGCGGGAGCCCAGAGCAGCCGGTCCGTCACCTGGGACCGGATCGACGTCACGCTCGAGTTGCGCGCGGACAGCTCGTTCCACATCACGGAGCGGGATCGCATCGATTTCTCGGGCGGGCCCTTCCGCAGCGGCTTCCGCGAAATCCCTCTCGCGCGTGTGGAAGGGATCGACAATATCCGCGTCGGCGAGGTTTCTGGCGATACGGTGCGGCAGTACCAGTTCGTCCCGCCGCGCCAGTTCTCGCGCGATACGCCGAACACCTACACCTACGAGAATGTCGGCTCGAAACTGCGCATCGACTGGAGCTTCCCACCGACGACGTCGCAGACGCGGACCTTCCAGATCACCTACGACGCCTATGGCGGGCTGCGCGTCTACGACACCGCGCCGACCCCGTATCAGCAGATCTCCTGGATCGGCGTCGGCTCGGAGATCACCGACACCGCGCCGGTGAACGAGGCGACCCTCACCTTCGTGCTGCCGAAGCCGGTCGACCCGGGCGAGACCTTCATCCAGGGGCCGGGGAGCAGCCGGCCGGAAGACCACACCACCGACGGCAAGACGTGGACCTGGTCGGAGAGCAACCTGCGCGCCGGAGACTCGCTGCAGGCCGGATTGCAGTTCAGGCCGCTGGTGCCGGCAACGAAGCCCGCGTGGCAGGACGCCAGCGACACCAGCGAGCAGCAGGCCGCCCAGCGCGCGGAGCAGAACAGCCTGCTCAACCTCGCCTTCCTCGGACTCGGCATCCTCATCGCGATTGGCGGCGGCATCGGCGTGCTCGCGGCCTGGTGGACGCGCGGCCGTGACCCGGAGGCCGGGCCGGTCGCCGCGTTCCTGCCGGAGCCGCCGGACGATCTGCCGCCGGGCGTCGTCGGGGCGCTGATCGACGAAGAGGTCGATCAACGCGACATCGTGGCGACGCTGGTCGATCTCGGGCATCGCGGCATCATCCGCATCGACCGGGTCGAGGGGAAGGGGATCTTCGGGCGCGGGAGCGACTTCCAGATCACCGCGCTCGACGCGAATCCGCCGGCGACGAAGTACGAGCGGGAGCTGCTCAAGGCGCTCTTTGGCGCGAAGATCAAGCCGGGCGAGCGGGTCGAGCTATCGGAGGTGAAGTCGCGCTTCGCCGCCGCGCAGCCGGAGATTCAGAAGCTCCTCTACGACGAGTTGGTCGATCGCGGCTACTTCACCACCGCGCCGTCATCGACGCGGAGCGCCTGGCGGTCAGTCGGCACCTTCCTGGTCATCGCGGCCATCATCGGCGGCTGCATCGGCATCAGCTCCTACTCCGACATCGCCCCGACGATCTGGCTGCCGATCGGGGCGCTGATCGTGCTCGGCCTGCTCATCATGGGCATCTCGCGCTTCATGCCGCGCAAGACCCCCGCAGGGGCCGAGGCTGCGGCCAAGTGGCGTGCCTTCCGGAACTATCTGGAGTCGATCGAGCGGTACGAAAAGCTCGATCAGGCGCAGGGAATCTTCGATCGCTTCCTGCCCTACGCGATCGCATTCGGGCTCGACCGCTCGTGGGTCGACAAGTTCGCCAGCGTGCCGACGGCCGCCCCGCCCTGGTACGGGGATACGGGTGCGCCCTATCCCGGGCCTGTCCGGCGGTACGGCCGTGGCGGCTGGTACGGGCCGTACGGCCCCTACGGGGGAACGGTCATCATCCCGACCGGCGGCGGGTATAGCGGGCAGGGCGACCAGCCCGCCCCGGGCGGAGGCGAATTCGGCGGCGCCCCGGCGGGGGGCGGTTGGAACGTGCCCGATCTGCAGGATTTCAGCGATCAGGCGGGGCGCTCGCTGCAGGCGTCGTCCGGGTCGCTCTTCGACCTCTTCAACTCGGCCGGCGAGATCTTCTCCGGCGGTGGCGGTGGCCGTGGCGGCGGCTGGTCCGGCGGCTCGAGCTTCGGCGGAGGCGGGGGCGGCTTTGGCGGGGGCGGCGGCTTCGGCGGCGGTGGCGGCGGGGGCGGAGGAGGGGGCGGCGGTGGCGGCGGCTTCTCGTAGCCTGGCGGGCGCTGACTGTTGACCGAACCGCAGCCCCTCTTCCCCGCGACCGGGCCGGTCCCGTGCGCGGAGCATCCGGATACCGAGACGCGGCTGCGCTGCTCGCGCTGCGGCAAGCCGATCTGCCCGCGCTGCGCCGTCCGCACGCCGGTGGGGATGCGCTGCCCCGACTGCGCCGGCACGCGCGCGATTTCGAAGGCGAACCCGACACGGACGCTCGTCGCGGCCGGTGGCGGGCTCGTGGTCGCGACGCTGGCCGGGCTCGGCTGGGGCTTCTTCCCGGACTGGCAGTTCTACTGGGCGTTACTGCTCGGCTTCGGCGTCGTGGAGACGATGGTGCGGCTGCTGAATGTGCAGCGAGGCCAGAACCCGCGCGGCGTCGATCTGCAGGCGATCGCCATCGTCATCGTTCTCTACGGGATGGTGCTCAGCCGGGCGGTGATCATGCAGCGGCTGGGGGTCGACCTGGAGATGCTCGGCGAGCTGCGGCCCGTGGTGCAGCGGGCGCTCTACCTGCGGCCTATTCCTGACCTTCTTTTCGCACTGTTGCCGATCCTTATTGCCTGGGTGCGCTTCCGGTAGAGTTGCGCGCTTGGCTTCTGCCGGCTCCTCCGCCTCAAGACTCCTGCAGGTCAGGCCGGGTGAGGGGAGGGGTGTTTTCGAATCAGCCTTCGTTTCGCCGACGCCGACCCTCACCCCGGCGCCACCCAGCGGGTCCCCGGCCCTGTGCGCAGGGCGAGGGTGTGCTGATGTCGATGACTCATGCCACGAGCGGAACTCTTCGAACCTCGATCGCATCTCGTGCCGTAAGATGGTCCGTTCTTGCCGCGAGACCTCGCCAAACGTTCCCCTCTCCCTGCGCACAGAACCGGGGACCCGCTGGGTGGCGGTAGGGGGTGAGGGTGAGCAGCGCCAGGACGGCGGTGGTTCAAGCGCGCCCGCCCTTGATCACGGCGGTTCGAAAGTGACTTGCACCATTCCGTGCGCGGGCAACCGATATCCATGCGCTTGCTAACGCGGAGGGGGCAGTGTTCTATCCCCTTGATCCACCCGGATGTTCCGATGGCTGCTCCCAGCGCTGGCCGATGTAGACCTCGCCGAGGCGATTGGCTTCGCCCCAGATGTCGCGGATCGATGCGCCGCTTTCGCGGCCGAGGCGGAGGCAGTCGTCGTACTCGGGCATGGCGGCCGTGACCCGACCCTCCCAGCCGCGCAGCTTGAGCTGCACGTCGCCCCAGCGGGTGGTAACGGAGACGAAGCGGCGCGGAGCGCGCGTGCGGGCGATGGTGGTGGTGCGGACGCCGAGGGTGGTGCTCTCGAGGAAGAGGGTGCGCTCCACCTCGTCGCGCTGGTCAGCGGCGGCGATGGCCGAGACGACCGTGCCCGGTCGCCCCTTCTTCATGATGACCGGCGTCAGCCAGACATCGAGCGCGCCCGCCGCGAAGAGGCGCTCGGCGAGTGGCGCGAAGAATTGCGGGTTCATATCGTCGATATTCGTCTCGAGGAGAAATTCACTCCCCGATCGATCGGCGGAGGCGGCTTCGTGTGAGTCGGCGAGCCAGATCCGCAGGGCGTTCGGCCAGGGGAGGTTGCGCGTGCCAAAGCCGTAGCCAACGCGCTCGGGGACGAAGGCCGGGACCCGCCAGGTCGCCAGCGTGCCGAGGATCGCGGCGCCTGTCGGCGTGAGCAACTCGCCGCTCGGGGTCGGGGATGGCGGCTCGGGCCGGACCGGGATCGAGGCGCGGGCGAGCAGGATGGCCGTGGCTGGCGCCGGCACGGGCAGGACGCCGTGATCGGCATGGACCCAACCGGAGCCAGTGGCGACCGGCCGGGAGACGATCTCTTCGACGCCGAGATGCGCGAAGCCAGCGCAGGCCCCGACGATGTCGACGATGGCGTCGACCGCGCCGACCTCGTGGAAGTGGACAGCGTCGATCGGCTCGTCGTGCGCCTCCGCCTCGGCGGCGGCGAGCGCGCCGAAGACGGCGAGCGCGGCGTCGCGGATCTCCGGGGCGAGCGTGGAGTGTTCGAGGAGGGCGCGGATCGCACGCCAGTCGCGCGACGGCTGGCCGGCGTCGGCGTCGACGTGAATCCGGCTCCCCCTGACCGCTCCGGAGCGTGCCGGTTCAACAGAGAGCCGTACCCCCGCGATGCCGAGCCGGGCGACCGCCGCCTCGATCGTGGCGAGGGGGACGCCGAGGTCGACGAGCGCGCCGAGGATCATGTCGCCGCTGGCGCCCGAAAAGGGATCGCAGACCAGGATTCGCGCCAAGATCGTCTCTCCTTCCGTTCGGTCCGGCGCGGTCGTCTCATGCAAAGGATAGTGATGGCGGCCGGCGATGCGCGTCGTGCTAGCATCGCGGGCACTCCGACCGGGTAATTGACGACGAGCAACGGGGTAGAGTAGCGATGGCGATGCTTCAGGAGCGAGACGACCTGGCGACCCGCGCCGAATGGGGCGGGCAGAGCATGGTGGCGCCGCTGCGCCGGGTGCTGGTGCGGCAGCCGGCCCCGCCGGCGAGTGGCGTGGAGTACGCGGATTTTGCCTACCCGCGTCCGGTCGACCATGACCGGACCGTGCAGGAGCACGAGGCATTCAGGGCAATCCTCGAGGAGGCCGGGTGCGAAGTATTGGCGGCGGGACCGGACGAGCCGGGGGTGCTCGACGCCATCTTCGCGTACGACCCGTCGATCGTGACCGACGCGGGCGCGGTTCTCCTGCGGCCGGGGAAGGCGTTGCGCCTGCCTGAGGTCGAGCTTGCCGAGCGGAGCTACGCTGAACTGGGCATCCCGGTGATCGGGCGGGTCGAGGCGCCGGGGACGGTCGAAGGGGGCGATACCCTCTGGTTGGACGAGACGACGCTCGCCGTCGGCCGCGGCTACCGCACCAACGACGAGGGGATCGCGCAGTTGCGGGCCATCCTTGCGCCGCGCGAGATCGAGGTCCTGACCGTCGACCTGCCCCACTGGCGTGGTCCGGGCGAGTGCCTGCACCTGATGTCGATGATCAGCCCGGTGGCCGAGCGGCTGGCCGTCGTCTACCTGCCGCTGATGTCCGTGCCGTTTGTCGAGGAGCTGCGGCGGCGGGGCTGGTCGTTCATCGAGGTGCCCGACGAGGAGTTCGACACCCACGGCTGCAACGTCCTCGCGCTGGCGCCGATGTCGGCCCTCGTCTGCGAGGGGAGCCCAATCACGCGAGGGCGGCTGGAGGCGGCGGGCTGCCGCGTGGTCGCCTACACGGGCGATGAGCTCTCCCACAACCGTGCCGGCGGCCCGACCTGCCTGACGCGGCCGATTCTGCGCGGTTAGCGCGGGCAATGGCGCGCCAATCATCATCATCAGGATGAACACCGTTGCTCCCGCGCCCCGCATGATCGCATCCCGGCCGCATTGTGGCGGGCAATATGGAGTAAAACGATGGGACCGACGCTCGTGGG
>JADYYO010000287.1 GCA_020853615.1 Thermomicrobiales bacterium | reverse complement strand
TGGTGGAACCGGGGATGATCTGCGAGGTTCTGCCCGATGGGCAGCTCCTGATCGAGACGGGGATTGGGTAGCGGCGTGGAGACGGCCGGTCGCGGAGACCGGTGAGGTATGAGCAGATGACCGAGGGTCTCAGTCTCGATCCGGTGACGCTGACCGTCATCGACAACGTGTTGACGTCGACGTGCCGCGACATGGGCGTCACCATGATGAAAACGAGCTATTCGCCGATTTTCAACGAGTCGCTCGATTTCTCCTGCGTCATCTTCGATCCACAGGGGCAGATGCTGGCCCAGGCCGAGTTCTGCCCGTCGCAGATCGGCACGATCAAGTTCACCGTCACCTGGACGCTCGACGAGCTCGGCCTCGACGCGTTCGAGCCGGGCGACGTGATCCTGCACAACGATCCCTATCGCGGCTCGGGGCACGTGCCCGAGCACATGATGCTGAAGCCGGTCTTCTTCGGCGGCGAGCTGTTCGGCTTCGTGGCGAACGTCGCCCATATGTCGGAGCCGGGCGCGAAGACGCCTGGCGGCCTCTCCGGCGACGCCACCGAGGTCTTTCAGGAGGGGTTGCTGCTGCCGCCGGTCAAGATCAAGAGCCGGGGCGTCGACAACGACGACATCTGGAAGATCATCCTCGCCAACCATCGCACGCCGAAGGTGACCTACGGCGACTTTCGGGCGATGATGGCGTCGCTCGATCTGGCCGAGGAGCGGCTGCACGAGCTCCTCGAGGGCTATGGCGTCGAGACAGTGCGCGCGGCCTGCCGGGAGCTGATCGAAATCGCCGAGCGGCGCATGCGCGCCGAGATTCGGGCGATCCCGAACGGCGTCTACACCTTCGAGGACGTCATCGAAGACGACGGCATCACCGGCGACGCCTACCCGATGCGGCTGACGCTGACCGTCGAGGACGAGGAGGTCATCGCCGACTTCACCGGATCGGCGTCGCAGGCGGTCGGCCCGGTCAACGCCATCTACGCGGTCACCGCCTCGGCCGTCTACAACGCGGTCCTGCATCTGACCGACCCGACCATCCCCCGCAACGAGGGGTGCTACCGGCCGATCTCGGTGATCGCGCCGCCGGGCACCATCGTCAACTGCTCCTTCCCGGCGCCGGTGGCGGGCGGCAACACGGAGACGAGCCCGCGCATCACCGACATGGTCTTCGGCGCGTTGCAGGGCGCCATCCCGGAGCGGGTCGTCGCGGCCTGCGGGGGCACATCATCGCCATTCCTCTTCGGCGGGACCGACCCGCGCAACGGCGACCTCTACGCCCACTTCCACTTCGAGGGGGTCGGCTGGGGCGGCCGGCAGGGGATGGACGGCAACGACATGGTCGTGACGATCAACGGGAACTGCCGCAACACGCCGGTCGAGGTCTTCGAGACGCGCTATCCCGCGTTTCTCATCGAGTCGTACCGCCTGCTGCCCGACTCGGGCGGACCGGGCGCCTTCCGGGGCGGGCTTGGCGGTGAGCGCCTGCTGACGGTGACCTCGGAGGTGACAGTGAGCGCTCTGCTCAACCGGATGAAGGCGGACCCGTGGGGCGTGCTGGACGGGCGCGACGGCGCGCGGGGCGGGATCTGGGTCAAGCTGCGCGGCAGCGACGAGTGGAAGACGTTCGTCGAGCAGTTTGGCACCATGTCGCCGTCGAAGTTCTCCGGCATCCGCTTGCACCCGGGCGATCAGGTGCGACTGGCGATGCCGGGCGGCGGCGGGTACGGCGACCCGCTGGCGCGGGACCGCGGCCTGGTGGCGCGGGATATCGCGGAGGGGTTCGTCACCGCTGAGCGAGCCCGGATCGATTATGGATTTGCCGAATGAGCGCAGAAGCGACACGGTCCGCGCGGGAAACGAACGACGGCGAGTGGGTCACGCCGGAGGTGAGCTACGTCGACCCCGAGCGGCGGCACTGCGCGCATTGCGGGCGGCCGATCGCCAGGCGCTACTGGCGGGGGGAGGTGAAGGGGGAGGCGCTGGCGTTCTGCGGTCCCGAGCACGCCGCGCGTTACATGACATATCCCGTCAGACCAACACCAACCGATCAAGGAGTTCAAAAGGACTAAGTGACGGAAATGCCGACGCCCCGGGCGGGGCCGGGGCGTCGCGGGATGGGTGGTCCGGTTTGCGGACCGGCTCGGCGACCGGGAGGGAAGGGGAACCGATCGACGATGGACTTATCATCGCCCGCGGTGACCATCGGGCAAAGATCCATTCAGTCCCTTCCACAGGACCATTCGTACTCGGCTCGAATTGCGCTTGAAAGCGGCTGGTCGCAACACGCGATTGAAAGGATGACACGGTGAGCATCTACACACGATTGGGCGTGCGAACCGTCATCAATGCCGACGCCACGTTGACCCGGCTCGGTGGGTCGCTCATGCCGCCGGATGTGCTCGATGCGGTGCGGGAGGCGGCCGGGAACTTCGTGGACATGGTCGAGCTGCAGCGGGTCGTCGGGGAGCGGCTGGCCGCGCTGACCCGCAACGAGGCGGCCTACGTGGCGAGCGGCGCCGCCTCGGGGATCGTGCTGGCGACCCTGGCCGCGATGACCCGCGGCGATCTTCCGACGATCGCCCGGCTGATCGAAACGGGTGAGGCGCCGCGCGACGAGGTCATCGTCCATCGCGCCCATCGCATCCCGTACGATCCGGCGCTCCGCCTGGCCGGAGCCCGCATCGTCGATATCGGGAACCGCCTGCAGACCTTCCCCTGGGAGCTGGAAGCCGCGATCACCCCGCGCACGGCCATGGTCTTCTACGCCGGGGGCGTCCACCTCGCCTCCGGCGCCCTCTCGCTGCCGGAGACGGTGGAGATCGCCCACGCCCATGGCGTCCCGGTCGTCATCGACGCCGCCGCGCAGCTCCCGCCGACGGAGAACCTCTGGCGGTTTACGCGGGAGATGGGCGCCGACCTGGCCATCTTCTCCGGCGGCAAGGATCTGCGCGGGCCGCAGGCGAGCGGCCTGGTCGTCGGCTCGGCGGCGATGATCGCCGCGATCGCCGCGAATGGCGCGCCGAACCAACGGCTGGCGCGGGCGATGAAGGTCGGCAAGG
>JADYYO010000286.1 GCA_020853615.1 Thermomicrobiales bacterium | reverse complement strand
TGCGCCGGCACCCGCTCGGCGACGGCGACCACCTGATTGTTGACGACGAGGATGCGGTAGTCCTTGCCGGGGATAAAGGTCTCCACGACGACGTAGCCGCCGCGCGACTCCCGCTCGGCGAAGGGGTACGCCTCGCGCACCGCCTCCTCGTCCGGCAGGTTGATCATCACCCCCCGGCCATGGTTGCCATCGAGCGGCTTGAGCACGACCGGGTAGCCCATCCGCCGCGCGGCCGGCGCCGCCTCGTCGGCCGAGCGGACGACGGTCGAGCGCGGGACGGGGATGCCGACCTCGTGCAGCAGCCGGTTCGTCAGCTCCTTGTTGCCCGCGATATCGACCGAGATGTTGGCCGTCGCGCTGGTGACCGTCGCCCAGACCCGCTTCTGGTAGGCCCCGTGGCCGAGCTGGACGAGCGAGCGCCGGGGATCGAGCCGCAGCACCGGGATGCCCCGCCGCTCCGCCTCCGAGACGATGGCGCCGGTCGAGGGGCCGTAGGCGAGCCGCTCCGCGACCCGGATGACCTTCTCTTCCAGCTCCGAGACGAAGTCGAAATCGGGCTCGGTGTCGTAGATGATGTGGTTGAGGAGCCGCGCCGCGAGTCTGCCCGCGGCCAGGCCGACATCCTCCTGCTCGTAGGCGTAGACGACGTTGTAGACCCCGCGCTCGCCCATGCCGCGCGTCTTGCCGCGCGTGACTTCGGCCCCGGCCAGATTCTGCAGCTCCAGGGCGACGTGCTCGAGGACGTGCCCCATCCAGGTCCCTTCGCGCATCCGTTGCAGGAACCCGCCCGGCTTGCCAACCGAGCAGGCGTGCTCGTAGAGGCCGGGCAGCAGTTCGGTCAGATGCTCATAGAAGCCGGGGATCTTGTTGGTCGGGCGATCCTCCAGCTCCCCGATGTCGACTTCCATCAGGATGACCGGCATGCGGGCCCAGATGTTGGGCCCGCGGTAGATCGTGGTGTCGCGAATTTCAAGCGTCACGGCAGCAACTCCGGCGAACGGAACCGGCGAGATCCCGGGGCGTCAGTTCAGGTCCTGTGCGTATTATGCGGGGCGGACGGGTTGGGGGCTATTGGCTTCTGACCGTTGGACGGCCTGCTACTGTTCAGCCGCATCGTCTCCGCGCGTGCGTTCGTCAGCCGCGCTGGCTTCGAGTTGGCGCTTCAGCTCGGGAATCACCTGTTGCGCAACTTTCCACACGATGCTGAGTTCGACACCCATGTAGTCATGCACGAGGACATCGCGCATTCCCGCCATACGCCGCCAGGCAACTTCCGGATGCCGATCACGGAAGTCGTATGAAATCCGCTTCGTCGCCTCACCGATGATTTCGAGTTGCCTGATTATGGCGTCTTGCCATTGAGGCTCCTCGGAAAATCGCTTCTCTCCAACAGAACTGTATTGCTCGATTCTTGCTATAGCGCCCAGGGTGTGTTCGATATAGTCGGTATTCCGACTCACAACGCCGCCGCTTCGCGAAGAATCCGCTCGCGCAGATACGGACTCACGGCGTCTTCGGCGACGACATGCACCTCGCGGCCGAGGAGGTCTTCCAGGTCCTGTTTGATAGCGACCAGGTCCAGGAGATGCCGATCCGGTTCGAGGTCGATGAGCAGGTCGATATCGCTGTCGGGGCGCGCGGCACCGCGCGCCATCGATCCAAAAATACGAACCCGCGTCGCTCCATTCGCGTGGGCGATGCGCAAGATGTCATCCCGCCGAGTCCGAATCAGTTCATCCATGGCCGTACCGATCTTCGCCCCTCGACCGTTAGCACCCGGCTTACGACTCCCGGTCCTTCGCTTGCCATCTCGCCGCCTTGCCGTCTCTTCTTCTCGACTCCGGGGTGCCCTCTGGGCCGCCTCGACTCCTCGACTCGCCTCTCGCCGGCTTGCCGTCTTGCCGGCTTACGTCCGTCTCATCCGGAATGAGCCTCCGCTCCACCAGATCGAAGCGGTTGCCGGCGGCGAGGACGTGCAGCATGGCCCCGCTGACGGTGATCGCGCCGTAGGCCCTGACCCGGTGGATATCGGAGACGATGTTCGTGCCGTCGACGATCGTCACGCTGTGCCGGCCGAGCACCTCGAGCGTGTCGCCAATGAAGACCGCCGCCGTATCCTCGTCGACACCGACGCCGAGCAGCTCGGGGCTGCCAGCGACGAGGGCCAGCAGGCGGCCGATGCGGTCGCGCTGGCGGAAGTGCTGGTCGATGACGACCCCCGGCACGAGCCCAAAGCCCGCCGTCATCTGCGCCATGCGCATCCGCGGCGACGGCCCGCTCGCGCCGTAGGCGACCATGTGCGAGGAGAGGATCGAGGCGCCAGCGCTGGTGCCCGCCACCACCGCCCCGGCGGCGTTGCACGCCTTCACCTTGCGCCCGACCGGGGTACCGGCCACGATGCTCGCCAGGCGCATCTGGTTGCCGCCGGTCAGGAAGATGCCGGTGACGTCGTCCAGCAGCTCGACCGTCTCGGGCGACGAGGCCGCGGCGCGGTCGGGCAGATAGAGGACATCCGCGCTCCGAGCGCCCATGTCGAGGAAGATCGCCTTGTAGCGCTCGCCCGCGTCTTCGATCGAGGAGGCGGTCGGCAGAATGGCGATGCGCGCCTCGGGCCCGCCGGCAAGATTGACAAAGGCGGAGAGGATGAGCTTGTCCCGGAGCTTGTCCTCCGCGCCGCCGATCGCCATGATCGGGCCGGCCGTGTCCGCGATCTTCCGCGTCGCCGCCATGGGCAGTGTTGCCTCTCTTACGCTCGTTGCACTGCCCGCCACGCTCGCCCGATCCCTAGCCGACTCGCCGCGATGCGGGCCGATTCCCGTCGCGGTATTCCCATAGTATGAAACAGACGGTCCACCGCAGGTCACGGCTGAGCAACAGCCGGGTCGCCGCAGGTTGCTAGCCCGCCAGGAGCAACCGCGCGCCGGCCGCCGCCAGGAGGAGCCCCAGCAGGAGCCGCAGCACCCGCGGCGAAAGCCAGCGCCTGCCCAGCTCCGTCCCAACCAGCCCGCCCACGAGAGAGGCGAGCGCCCAGAGCGGCAGTGCCGCGGGGAGTGTCCGCACGCTCGCCAGATTGCCGGCCAGGGCCGCGAGCGAGTTCGCGAGGATGAAGCCAGAAGTGAGGCCGATCGCCTGCCGGGTCGGCGCCCAGCCGGTCCAGAGGAGGATCGGGGCGAGGAAGATGCCGCCGCCGGTCCCGGTCAACCCGGCCAGCAGCCCGATGCCGCCGCCGGCGACCGCCGAGGCGAGCCGCGGCGCGTTCGCCGCATCATGCTCGGCCAGCCGAGGGGTTCGCCAGACCAAGCGCAGCAGCTGAACCGCGGCGAGGAGAACGATGACCGCGACGATCGGGCGGTAGACCGAGGCCGGCAGCCGGATGCTGCCGCCGATCGCGGCGAGCGGCGCCGATCCCGCCAGGAAGGGCCAGAGCATGAGCCAGGGCACGCGCCCCGCGCGCCAGTAGCGGAAGGTGGCAACCGAGGCGACGAGGACGTTGAGGAGGAGCGCGGTCGGCCGAATGGCATCCGGCGAGAGACCCGCCAGGGCCATTACCGCGATGTAGCCGGAGCCGCCGCCCTGCCCGACCGTCGAATAGAGGATGGCCACGGCGAAGATCAGGATGGCGACCAGCAGCGGCTCTGTCACGCGCGCCAGCATGGACGACGGGAGCGGCGCCCGCAACCCGCCTGCCGGGGCACCCGCGCTGATCGCCCACTCGCCTCAGAGGCGCCCGCGGCGCACGGCGAGGGTCGCAGCCGCCGTCCGGGAGGGCGCGCCGAGCTTGCGCCGCAGGCTGCCGACGTGCTTGGCGACCGTCTGCGGGCTGATGGTCAATCGCGCCCCGATCTCCTTGTCCGAGAGCCCTTCGGCGAGCAGGCGCAGGACCTCCATCTCACGCGGGGTGAGGTCCGGGAGATCGCCCGATTCGGCATCGGCATCCTGTGCCGCCGCGGACGCGCCGGGCAGCAGGGTAATCGACGCGCCTCGGCCCGAGTACGGCGCCACGGAGAGCGCCGTGGCCACCGCCTCACGTCGCGAGAGCTTCCTGCCCTCCGCCACGATCGCCGCGAGGCGATCGGCTCCGAGCACGCGTTGCAGCGCGGCCATCGCCGGCGCGAAGTAGGCCGTATCCGACGGGGATGAAGGGGTGCCGACCGCCTCGCGCAGGGCTGCGGCCGCGCCGAAGAGGCGCGCGGCGCGCTCTGCCTCCCCCTGCTCGGCGCCGAGGCGGGCGAACCCCTCCAGCGCATCGATCGCATCGCCGGCATTTCCGCGACGGTCGCTCAACGCCAGGCTCTCCCGGAATGCGGCGTCTGCCCGCGACGCCTCGCCGAGATCGAGCAGCACATGGCCGAGCGCGGTGAGCCCGGAGCTGACGATCGCCTCGTCGCCGAGCTCCCGGGCCATCGTCAGCGCCTCGCCGAGCCGCGCCGCGGCGACCGCTCCCTCGTGCTCGAGGCGCGCGACCTGCGCCAGGTTGTGCAGCGCAAAAATCACCGCGCGGGTCTCCCCGCTGGGGCGCGCCAGCGCAAGACTTGCCGCAAATTGGGCGGCAGCCCGCGCGTTCTCGCCCTGCTCCATCGCCTGCACGCCGAGATTGTTGAGCGCTGCCGCCTCGGCGGCACGGTCACCGATCGCCCGCGCCAGCGAGAGCGCCTGCCGGTGCCGCTCGGTGGCGCGGGCGAAATCCCCCTCGTACCAGGCCATCGTTCCCGCCCCGAGGAGGAGCGGCAGCCGCTCCGCCGGGGCCATCTCCACGCCCAGGCCGATCGCGATCTCCAGCCACTGCCGGCCCTCGCGATAGTGCGCGTGCTCCTCCCAGAAAGGGCAGAGGGCCGTCGCCATGTGGGCCGTCCGCACGGCATCCCCTTGCTCCGACAGCCACGAGAGCGCGGCGCGCAGGTTGGCATGCTCTCGCTCCAGGCAGTGCAGCGCGTCGAGATCCCGCGGCCCCCGGAGGTTCAGCCCGTTCTCGATGGCATACGCGAAATACCACTCCGCGTGGCGCTGCTGCACTCCGCTGGCTTCGCCGCTCGCCGCCAGCCGCTCCAGCGCGAACGCCCGGATCGTCTCCAGCATGCCGAAGCGCGGCTCCGCGCCCAAGGCATTGCTGCCGCGCACGAGGCTCTTCTCGACCAGCGAGCGGATGCCCTCCAGCGCCTCCCACTCATCGACCTCGCAGACCGCAGCCGCCGCCTCGAGGGTGAAGCCGCCGACAAAAACGGCGAGGCGGCCAAACATGGCGCGCTCCCCGTTATCGAGAAGGTCGTAGCTCCAGGCGATGGTGTCGCGCATGGCGCGCAGGCGAGGTGGCGCATCGCGCGGGCCCCCCGTGAGCAGCGCGAACCGGGCCGAGCGCTGGCGGTCGATTCGGGCGAGGATGGCGCCGGGGGAGAGGTGGCTGATGCGCGCCGCGGCCAACTCGATAGCGAGCGGCAGGCCGTCCAGCCGCGCGCAGATCGTCGCGATCGTCCCGGCATCCTCGTTGGTCAGCGTGAACTCGAAGCAGGCCGCCCGCGCCCGCTGCACGAAGAGGGCGACCGCCGGCGTCGCCGCCAGCGCATCGAGATCGAGCGCGCCGCTCGCCACGTCCATCTCCTCGGGTAGCGACAGCGGCGGCACCGCGATCTCGTGCTCGCCCCGCACCCGCAACGGCTCGCGGCTCGTGACGAGCATCTTCAGCCCGGCCCCGGCCGAGAGGAGATCGACGACCACCGGCGCCGCCGCCAGCAGATGCTCGAAGTTGTCGAGCACCAGCAACCATTCCCGGCCACTGACCGCCTCGCGCAGGACGAGCTCGGGCTCGCGCCCCCCGGGCAGGCTGATGCCCAGCCCCTTGGCGATCGCCACGGGCACGAGCTCAGCACTCTGGAGGGCCTCGAGCGAGACGAGGCAGGCCCCATCGGCCAGCTCGTCATCGAGCGCCAATGCCAGCTCGAGCGCCAGCCGCGTCTTGCCCACCCCGCCCGGCCCGACAAGCGTCAGCAGACGCACCTGAGGATCGGCAAGCATCGCCCGCGCGGTCGCGAGCAACGCCTCTCGGCCGATGAGCGGCGTGGGCGGAATCGGGATGCGCTGGCGAGGAAAGGGGAATTCGATCATGGCGGCAACGTCCATGACGCGCGATCTCGGGTGCGCCCGCGGGCGACAGTCTTCCCCAATGCCATCCCGCTCCCCGAAGAACATGAAGAGCCTAGCACGCGGTTCGGCGCGTTCCCCCCAATTTTCGGCAGAACTGCCACCCTCTGCCAGACCAATGCTACCCAGATTTCGGTATTTCGCCGCGCGCCCGCGATTCCTAATCTGCGAGCACCGGCGCGGCCCCGTTCATCCCCGTCCGCAACACGGGCCGCGCCCCGGCGGGGAGCCTCGCCGAACGCCAAGCGGCGCGCCATCGCTTGCCATGCGATGGCCGTCTGGATCGAGAGGATGTCATGGACGATTCCACGCTCGATGTCGTCACGAAACGTATTGGGACCGCGCGCACGCGGCGCGAGGCGATCGTGGCCGCATTGGCGGTCGCCGCCGGCGGCATCGGCCTGCCGCTCCTCGGCGGCGGGGATGCCGAGGCGAAGAAGCATAAGAAGAAGAAGCGTTGCCTCAAGACGGGCAAACCGTGCAAGAGCAAGAAGCAGTGCTGTTCGAAAGACAAGCTCCTCTGCGATGTTCCCGTCAATGGCAGCAACAGCGACACCTTCTGCTGCGGCGGCCAGGGCTCCAAGTGCGGTCCGCCGAATGGGGATGGAGACGACACCAAGCCGTTCTGCTGCGTCAACTTCGAGTGCGTCAACCAGAAGTGCGTCCCGGTGCCCGACGAACCGTAAGAGGCGCCTCGTCGCTGCCCGGGGATGACTGTCCCCGGGCAGCCTGGACCGCTCGCGCGTGGCCGAGCCGGCATGGCCGCCAACGAAGGCGGCGGAGGATTTCATGGACCATTCGACCTTCGACCGGATCGCGCGCGCGATCAGCGCGCCGGGTTCGCGGCGCGGCATGCTCCGCTCGCTGGCGGCGGGCATCGCTGGCGCGGGCCTGGCATCGCTGGTCGATGCCTCCGACATAGAGGCGAAGAAGGGCGGCCGCAAGCGGCACAAGCGGCGCTGCAAGCCGAAGGGCGCCCAGGCGGCCTGCCAGACCAACAAGGAGTGCTGCACGAAGAAGACAAAGTACGTCTGCGGCACCAGCCACGGCAGCGGCACGAACACCTGCTGCGGCTCGCCCGGCGCAACGTGCTCAGGCGGCACCCTCGATTGCTGCACCGACTCGTGCTGCATCGGCAGCAAATGCGTGCTGGGGGCGTGCGTGTAGCGCGGGTGGAGCGCCATGCGGAGAAGGGCCGCGCGATCATGCGTGGACTCTCTTCGCGCGCTCGTTAGCGGGCATAGCTGACCAGCATCTCGGCGACCCAGCGCCCGATGACGAGCGAGGTGGCGACCACTGCCATCAGCATGCGCATGCGCAATACGGAGACTCCCGATTCCTTCATGACGGCTCCGTCCGAATGTCGCGCGCGTCCTGTCATTCAGGATGCCGATCACGGCGGATAGCCCCGGCCGCCGCGATCGCGGCCCCCTCGGGACTGGTCGACGCGGCTTCCGCCGCGCCCGGCCGACGGCGGCGGCTGAGATCGACGCCGACGACCTGGCCGGGGAAGGGCGTGAGGCGTGCCATCTCCTGGCGCGTCACCTGCGCCCAGACGCGCTCGCCCCCCTGCAGCGTCAGCTCGATCCGGTTGTCGAAGCCGAGCATCACCGCCCGGTCGACCGTGGCCGGCAGGCAGTCGTCGCGGTCGGGGCTGCAGATGACCACCTCGTGCGGCCGGATGTAGGCGTCGCCGACGCGGTTGACCTTCCCGACGAAGCTCATCACGAACTCCGTGGCCGGGTGCTCGTAGAGTTCCGTCGGCGTGCCGCTCTGCTCGACCCGACCCTGGTTCATGACCACGATCCGCGAGGCGATCTCCATCGCCTCCTCCTGATCGTGGGTCACCAGCACCGTCGTCACGTGCACCTCGTCGTGCAGCCGGCGCAGCCAGCCGCGCAACTCTTCGCGCACCCGAGCATCGAGCGCGCCGAACGGCTCGTCGAGCAACAATACGCGCGGCTCGACCGCCAGCGCGCGAGCGAGCGCCATCCGCTGCCGCTGTCCACCGGAGAGCTGCGCCGGGTAGCGCTCGGCGTAGCCGTCGAGCTGCACCAGGTGCAGCAGCTCGTCGACCCGCACCCGGATCTCCGCCTTCGGCCGCTTGCGGACGCGCAGGCCGAACCCGACGTTGTCGCGCACCGTCATGTGCTTGAAGGCGGCATAGTGCTGGAAGACGAAGCCGACATGGCGCTCCCGCGGCGGAAGGGCGTTGGCGATCTGGCCGTCGATCAGCACCTCGCCGCTGTCGGGAGCCTCCAGCCCGGCGATCGCCTGCAGCAGCGTCGATTTCCCGCTGCCGCTCGGTCCCAGCAGCGCGGTCAGCGAGCCGTCTGGCACCTCGACCGAGACATCGTCGAGCGCGCGGAAGCCGTCGTAGGTCTTGCGTAGATGGCGAACCGTAATGCCCATCATCGGCCTCCCCGCGGCGCCGGCCGCCGCGCGTGCATGGCGAAGAAGATCGTCAGCGCCAGGGCGGCCAGCACCAGCGAGGCCGCGTAGGCGCCTGTCATGTCGAAGGCGAGGAAGCGCTCCTCGACGTGGATCGTGAGCGTCTCGGTGCGGCCGGTGAGCCTGCCGGAGACGATGGCGACCGCCCCGTATTCGCCGAGCGCCCGCGCCGCGGTGAGGACGACGCCGAAGCCGACGCCAGCGCGGATGGCCGGCAGGGTGATCAAGCGGAAGATCTGCCAGTCGCTCGCCCCGAGCGTGCGCGCCGCCTGCTCCTGCTCCGTGCCGATCTCGCGCAGCACCGGGATCACCTCGCGGGCGACGAAGGGGATGCAGACGAAGAGGGTGGCCAGCACCATGCCGGGCAGCGCGAAGATGACCCGCACCCCATGTTCGGCCAGCCAGCCGCCGAATGCGCCGCGCCGGCCATAGACAATGACCAGCGCCAGCCCGACCACCACCGGCGAGACGCCGAGCGGCAGATCGAGCAGCGCGGAAAGGAGTCGCTTGCCGCGGACGTCGTGCCGCACCACCACGAGCGCGCAGAGGATGCCGAAGAGGGTGTTCAGCGGCACGACGATCGCGGCGATCAGGAGGGTCAGCCAGAGCGCGTGCAGGAAGGCGGGGCGGGCGATCGCCTCCCACACCGATGCGACGCCCCCGGAGAAGGTGGCCCAGAGCATCATCGCCACCGGGCCAGCGACGAGGAGCCCGAGGTAGCCGAGCGCGATCGCGCGCAGCGCGTATCTACTGGTCATGCTGGCGGCTCCAGCGCTCGACCATCCCCATTGCCAGCAGGAGCGCCAGCGAGATCGCCAGCAGGACGACGGCGATGGCCGCGGCGGCGGTGACGTTGTCGTTCTCGACCTGGCTGGCGATGCGGACGGCGGCAACCTCGGTCTCGAAGGGGATGTTGCCGGAGATCAGGACGACCGAGCCGAACTCGCCGATGGCGCGGGCGAAGCCGAGACCCATCCCGGAGAGGATGGCCGGAACCAGATTCGGCAGCACGATCAGGCGAAAGGTCGTCGCGCCGCTCGCGCCCAGCGCGCTCGCCGCCTGCTCCATCTCCCGGTCGAGCTCGGCCAGCACCGGTTGCACGGCCCGAACGACGAACGGGAGCGTGACGAAGAGGAGAGCCAGGCCGACGGCGACGCGGGTGTAGGCCACGTTAACGCCGAGCGGGCCGCGCACGCCGTAGAGCGCGAGCAGCGTCAGGCCGGCGACGATCGTCGGCAGGGCGAAGGGGAGATCGATCAGCGCGTTGGCCACGCTCTGGCCCGGGAAGTCGTCGCGCACCAGCACCCAGGCGATGATGGTGCCGACCACCGCGTTGATGGCGACGACGGCAAGCGAGGCGCCGAGGCTGAGCGACAGCGCGGCAAGCGTCTGCGGCGTCGTCACCGCGGCCCAGAAGCTTGCCCAGCCATCGGCGGTGGAGCGCACCACGACCGCGGCCAGCGGGATCAGCACAATCGCGCTGAGCCAGGCGGTCACCGCGCCCGCCGCGAGGGGCGCCGCCCACGAGCGCCTACCACCGGCGCGCGGGCGCGGAACCGGCGCGGCCGGGGCCGCGCCGACCGAAACGGCGGTCGCGCTCATCGCTGCTGCACCCGGGCCACGATGCCGTTGTCCGGGTCGAAGAAGCGGGCGGTGGTATCCGGCCAGCCGCCGAGATCGGCGATGGTGAAGAGGGCCTGCGGGGTCGGGTAGTCGAACTCAGCCAGCACCCCCGGCACGACCGAGCGGTAGCCGTGCTTGCCAAAGATGCGCTGCGCCTCGGGCGTCCGCAGAAACGCGACGAAGGCCGCGGCGGCGTCCGGATGCGCCGACTCGGTCACGACCGCGACCGGGTTCTCGATCAGGATCGTCTGCGGCGGCACCACGAACTCGAGCTCCTCCCCCTTCTGCTGGGCGGTGATCGCCTCGTTCTCATAGGAGAGGAGGACGTCCCCCTTGCCGCCAGCGAAGGTCGCCACCGACTCGCGGGCGCTCTTGTCCTGCACCGGGACATGGGCGAAGAGCTGGCGCAGATAGTCGGTCGCCTCGTCCTCGCTCTTGTTCTGGGCGATTTGCGCGCCCCAGGCGGCCAGGATGTTCCAGCGCGCCCCGCCCGAGGTGAGCGGGTTCGGCGTGATCACCTCGACCCCCTCCTGCACCAGGTCGTCCCAGGTGGCGATTCCCTTCGGGTTGCCGGGGCGGACGGCGAAGACGACCAGAGAGTTGGTCACCATCCCCTTGTACTCATCCGCGTTCCAGTCCTTCGCGACGAGGCCCGGCGCGACGAGGCGCGTGACATCCGGCTCCAGCGAGAGGGCGACGATGTCGGCCGGCAGGCCACTCTCGACGGCGCGGCTCTGCTCGGTCGAGGCGGCGAAGGAGGTCTCGAAGGCGACGTTGGCCCCATCCGGCGTCGCCTGAAAGCGGGGGATGATCTCCTCGTACGCCTCGCGCGGGGTGGAGTAAGCGACGAGGGTGAGCGTCACCTCCTGGGCGGCGGCGGGGCGCGACCCGAGCGTGGCCAGGGCAGGACCCGCACCCGCCGCGGCAAGGGCGAGGAGAACCTTCCTCCGGGAGAGGGGAGCGGAGAGGCACCGGTGATTCGTCTGCATGGGGACTCGCTTTCACGATAGCGCCGGCTCGCACATTGTCTCCTTTGTCCACCTATATAGTGGACAAAGGAGACGATACAGGACGAGCGCGACGATGGCAAGCCCCTGGCGGGGTGATGGGTGTTGGGTGATAGGGGATGGGTGTTGGGTGTTCCAGCGGCGTGCGGAACTCGTGTCATCCTGAGCGAAGCGAAGGATCTCGGCACCCGGGAACACTGCCTCAAGGGAAACGAGATGCTTCGTTCCTCAGCATGACACGACGCGGACGCGGCGCCATAGGTGTTGGGTGATCGGGGCAGCGCAAACCAGAAGGGCCCGGCCAATCGGCCGGGCCCTCAGGGGAGGGGTCGGGAGGATGCAGTCTCCCGGGAGGTTCCACACGGGCTCCCCAGGAAGGAAGGGGATCGAGAGCCCGTGGGTGATTCGTCAGGGAGTCGGGAGCGGCGGACCCGCTTCCGACCTGGATAAAGTCTACAAATGTAGTGGACTTTTGTCAACCCCGCTCCGTGGAGCGACGGAACAGCTACGAATGCGGCGACCGGCGCGAATCGCCGAGTCCGATCCAGATCAACGCCAATACGGCAATCACGAGCAGGGTTGTCATGACAGACCTCCCGGAGACGTCGCGCCGGCTGCCTGTGCCGGCGCCGTACGATCAGGCGGGCTCGATGGGGCAGGGTCGCGAATCGCTCCCGTGCCTCATCTCAACCCTATGCCACGACGCTAGTGGTTTGCCGTGGGCGCGCTGGGAATATGCTGTGGAGAGGCTGTGAAGATCGGCTGCCGATCTCGCGGGCAGGAGCGTTCAGCCCGGAGCGCGATGCGATGAACCATGACGACCATGTGCGCCTGATCGCGCGGGGCATCGCCCGGGAGAGCGGCGGCGTCTGGGCCGATCTTGGCGCCGGGAGCGGCGCCTTCACCCTCGCGCTGCGCGACCTGGCCGGTCCCGGCGTGGAGATCGTGGCCGTCGATCGCGACCCCGCCAGCCTGCGCGCGCTGCGCGAGGCGATGGAGCGGCGCTTCTCGGAAACACGCCTCCGCACGGTCGCGGCCGACTTCACCGAAGGGCTGGCGTTGCCGCCGCTCGACGGCATCCTCAGCGCCAACGCCATCCACTACGTCCCCGATCATGCGGCACTGCTGCGCGCGTGGCGCGGGCTGCTGAAACCGAACGGGAAGCTGGTCATGGTCGAGTACGACGCGGATGCGGCGAACCGCTGGGTGCCCTACCCGATGCCGTTCGCCGCCTTCGAGACGGCCGCGCGGAGGGCCGGCTACGCCCCGCCGCTCCTCCTCGCCACCCGGCCCTCGCGCTTCCTGGGGCGCATCTACGCCGCGCTCACCTCTCCAGCGTCCGCGGAGGGCGGCGACAGCCTCCCAACGCGGCCGGGATCCCGTCGTCTGTAGCATCGCGCGCGTCGGCCTCTGTCATTTTTCATCTCGCTATGCGATACTTGTCTTGCGGTGGCGCCGTTCACGCGGCCCACCGTTTCGTCACGTTTTCACGCGTCCACGCCCGGCGCACGTCACCCGGTTCTCGTGGCAGCAGGTGAAAAGGAGTCAACGCACATGCCGGAGGGCGTCCGCCCGGGCACAGGTGAATGGTCCGCATCCATCAGCCCCGAGCTCGGGGATTTCACGGCGACGCGGCGGATGGTGACGCTGTCGGGGCTGGCCATCATCCTCGGCGCCATCAGCGCGGTGCTGGCGCTCGTGCTGCTGCGCCTGATCGGGCTCGTCACCAATCTCTTCTTCTTCGGGCGGGTCAGCACGGAGCTGGTCTCCCCGGCCGGGAACCACCTCGGCGTCTTCGTCATCGCCGTCCCGGTCATCGGCGCGCTGATCGTCGGCTTCATGGCCCGCTTCGGTTCGGAGCGGATTCGCGGCCATGGCATCCCCGAGGCGCTCGAGGCGATCCTCATCGGGGGCAGCCGCATCCAGCCTCGGGTCGCCTTCCTGAAGCCGCTCTCCTCGGCCATCTCGATCGGCTCCGGCGGCCCGTTCGGCGCCGAGGGCCCGATCATCATGACCGGCGGCGCCTTCGGCTCGCTGATCGCCCAGTTCTTCCGCATGACGAGCGCCGAGCGGAAAACGCTCCTCGTCGCGGGCGCGGCCGCCGGCATGTCGGCGACCTTCGCCTCGCCGGTGGCGGCGGTCCTGCTGGCGGTCGAACTTCTTCTCTTCGAGTGGAAACCGCGCAGCCTCGTCCCGGTGGCGCTCGCCAGCGCGACGGCGGCGGTCCTGCGCATTTACCTCCTCGGCGCCGGCCCGCTCTTCCCGACGCCGCCCCATCCGGCCTTCATCGGGCCGGTCGGGCTCCTCGCCTGCGTCGCGGCCGGGCTCCTCGCCGGGGCGCTCTCGGCGCTCCTCACCGCGATGGTCTACGCGGCCGAAGACGGCTTCCAGCGCCTGCCGATCCACTGGATGTGGTGGCCAGCGATCGGCGGCGTGGTCATCGGCATCGGCGGCCTCATCTTTCCCCAGGCGCTCGGCGTCGGCTACGACGTGATCGAGACCCT
>JADYYO010000285.1 GCA_020853615.1 Thermomicrobiales bacterium | reverse complement strand
GCCGACCGGCTCGGCGTCCTCTCCGACAACGTCCTGGTCCTTTCGGGAACGGATCTCGATGTGATCCTGGCTGAGGCGACGCACGCCGATCCGGGCCTGCTGATCGTCGACTCGATCCAGACGGTCTCGGTCGACGAGATCACCTCGGCGGCGGGCAGCGTGTCGCAGGTCCGCGAATGCACCTCACGCCTGATGCGCTGGGGCAAGAGCCGAAACGTGCCGATCTTCATTATTGGCCACGTCACGAAAGAGGGGGCGATCGCCGGGCCGCGTGTTCTGGAGCACATGGTCGACGCTGTGCTCTACCTCGAGGGGGAGCGACACGGGCATTTCCGGGTCCTTCGCGCGGTAAAGAACCGCTTCGGGTCGACCGACGAGGTCGGGGTCTTCGAGATGGCGGAGGCGGGGTTGCGCGAGGTGCGGAACCCTTCCGAGGCGTTCCTCGAAGAGCGCAACCGGGGCGCCTCGGGCTCGAGCGTCGCGGTCACGATCGAGGGGACGCGGCCGATCCTGGTCGAGGTGCAGGCGTTGTCGACGCCAACGGCCTTCGGCCTCCCCCGCCGGAGCGCGAACGGGCTCGATACCGGCAGATTGCAGCTGCTGGTCGCCGTCCTCCAGAAGCGGGTCGGGTTGGGGCTCGGCAGCCAGGATGTCTATGCGAACGTCGTCGGCGGCATGCGCATCGGCGAGCCGGCGGCCGATCTCGCCGTCGCGCTGGCGATCGCCTCCAGCTTCCGGGATCGCCCGATCGATCCCCAATTGGTGGCGATCGGCGAAATCGGGCTCGCCGGAGAGCTGCGGTCGGTCAGCCAGATGGATCGCCGGCTGGCCGAGGCGCGCCGGCTGGGATTCACGCGGGCAGTCATCCCGGCGTCGTCCGCGAGAAAGGGAACGACCGATATCGCGGGGTTGCGCGTCCTGCGAGCGGACACCGTGGCCGAGGCCATCGAGGTCAGCACCGGGAACGAGTAGCGCCGTCGCGTCGCGCGGCAAGCTCGAGCACCTCGTCGGCAAGGCGGCTGGCCGCCTCCGGACGGGCGACGCCGCGCGCGGATGACGCCATCTGGACGAGGCGAGAGGGGTCTGTGAGCAGGGTGAGTATTTCCTGTCGGAGGCGCTCTGGCGTCGCGTCGTGCTGCGGTATGACGACGGCCGCGCCAGCGCTTTCGAGCACTCGTGCATTGACCGTCTGCTCGTCGCCGCCGGCATGCGGGAGCGGGATGAAGATGGCCGGCTTGCCGGCAAAGGCCAGTTCGGCGACGGTGCCAGCGCCAGCGCGGCCGATCACCAGCGAGGCGGCAGCGTAGACATCTGCCAACTCGTCGCCGATGAACTCGACGACCGCGTACCGGTGGCGCAGCGGCTCGGGAAGGTCGGCCCGCCGCGCGGTCAGCGCCTGAGCGTCGGCGTTCGCTTCTGCCGGTCCGGTCTGGTGAAGGATTTGCGTCTTTTCGAGGATTTCAGGCAACAGCGCGGCGACGCGCTCGTTGATGGGGCTCGCGCCGCGAGCGCCGCCTGTCACGTAGACCAGCGGCATATCCGGGGCAAACCCGAACTTCGCAAGTCCGCGGGAGCGGTCGCCATGGTCGAGCCCCGAACGGACAGGATTGCCGGTCACGACAACGTGGCGATGCAGCGCCCGAGCCGCGCTCGCGGTCTGGTCGTACGAGACGGCGAGTGTGTCGGCAAAGCGGGCGTTGATGCGAGTGGCGAGGCCGAGTATTGTCGTCTGCTCGTGCGTGATGACCGGCGCCAACCCTTTGGCGGCAATGACGGTCGGCACGCTGACAAAGCCGCCGGTGCTCAGGACAACATCTGGTCGAAATCGGGCCAAGTGGCGACGCGCGGCGAGGACGCCCAGCGGCACGCGGCCGGCGTCGAGGAGGTTGGTGAGCGAGAGATACCGTCGCAGCTTCCCCGTCGGGATCGCGACGAATGGGATACCCGCCTGCCTGGCGGCGTCGGCCTCGAGCCCATCGTGGCTGCCGATCCAGAGAAGGTCGGCGAGGCGATTGCGACTCCGAAGATCTTCGACGACTGCCAGCGCGGGCAGGACGTGGCCGCCGGTGCCACCGCCGGCGATCGTCAGGCGCCGTTGCCGCAGTTGGTCATTCATCTTGGTGCATCCCCAGCGTCCGAAGTGCGCGCCGGGACAGTATACGTGCGTCGCACGGAGTGGCACTGATCTGGCTAGGGTGCCCGCCAAACAGTGTGATACCATCCGGCCGAACCCGACCTTCTGGGACCGGTCAATGCACAACGCACAGACGCTCAGATGGGAGATCCGTAACGCCATGGACGCGAAGACACAGCAACAGTTGCGCGAACGGCTCGAAGCGCGCAAGGCCGAGATCGAGCGCGATGTTTCGTATATGGCCGGTGAGATTCGCGCGCTGGGCATCGACCAGGATCAGGAGAATGGCGCCCTCGGCAATCACATTGCCGATGACGGTTCCAGTGTCGCGGAATCGGAGCGCATCCTGACCGTGACCGACGATCTCCAGGGGATTCTGAATCAGGTCAACGAAGCCCTGGAGCGGATGGACGAAGGGACGTACGGCATCTGCCAACGCTGCGGCAGGGAGATCGCCACGGAGCGGCTGGAGGCCTTCCCGTACGTGGCGTATTGCATCTCGTGCCAGTCTGTCCTCGAGCGCGAGCAGGCCCTGGGTGTCGAGGCCTAACGGCGCGGCTCTTCTCGCGGTGGTGGCGGCGGTCGTGGCCGCCGTCGACCAGGTGACCAAACAATTGATCGACGCGAACCTCGGGCCGGGGGGGGGGG
>JADYYO010000284.1 GCA_020853615.1 Thermomicrobiales bacterium | reverse complement strand
TTCACTGACTTCAACCTTTCAAGCGCCTCGAACGTCACCACCGGGCAGGTCTACTCGGCCGTGATCGCCAAGGAGCGCCGCGGCGACTACCTCGGCGGCACGGTGCAGGTCATCCCCCACATCACGAACGAGATCAAGGACCGTCTGCGCCTCGCCGCGCGTGAGCACAACGCCGACGTCGTCATCGTCGAGGTCGGGGGCACGGTCGGCGACATCGAAGGGCAGGCGTTCATCGAGGCGATCCGCCAGTTGCGGCGCGAGGTCGGCCGGGAGAACGCCCTCTACATCCACGTCACGCTCGTGCCGGAGATCGGCGGCGGCGAGTTGAAGACGAAGCCGACGCAGCAGAGCGTGCGCGAGCTCCGCTCGCTCGGCATTCAGCCGGACATCATCGTGGCGCGGGCCGACCGCCCGATTCCGGACGACGTCAAGGAGAAGATCGCCCTCTTCTGCGACGTCGACCGCGAGGCGGTTATCTCGATGCCGACCGCCGACTCGATCTACGAGGTGCCGCTCATCCTGGAAGCCTCCGGGCTGGGCGAGTACATCGCGCGCGAGCTCGATCTGCCCCAGGAACCCGATCTGGTCGAGTGGGAGGCGCTGGTCAGCCAGGTGCGCCGTCCGCGTCGGCCGCTGCGCATCGCGATCGTCGGCAAGTATGTCGAGCTTCCTGACGCCTACATGAGCGTGCTCGAGTCGCTGACGCACGCGGGGCTCTGGCACAGCGTCGAGCCGGAGATCGTCTGGGTGAATGCCGAGACCGTCACGCCGGAGGAGCTGGAGAAGACGCTGCGGAGCGTCTCCGGGATCGTGGTGCCAGGCGGCTTCGGCGCGCGCGGCACCGAGGGGAAGGTCTCGGCCGCCACCTGGGCGCGTGAGAACCGCATTCCCTATCTCGGGCTCTGCTACGGCCTGCACATGGCGGTCATCGACGTGGCGCGCAACGTCCTCGGGATGGAGGGGGCAAACTCGACCGAGATCGACCCGGAGACGCCCTACCCGGTCATCGACCTGATGCCCGACCAGAAGGGGGTCGAGATGGGTGGCACCATGCGCCTCGGCCTCTGGCCCTGCCGGCTGGAGCCGGGCTCAAAGGCGGCGGAGGCATACGCGGTGCCGGAGGTCTCGGAGCGGCATCGCCACCGCTTCGAGGTCAACAACGCCTTCCGCGACCGTCTGGCCGAGGCCGGCCTGGTCGTCAGCGGCGCCTCACCCGATGGCCGGCTGGCGGAGATCATGGAGCTGCAGGATCACCCCTTCTTCGTCGGCGTGCAGTTCCACCCGGAATTCCGCTCCCGCCCGACGAACCCGCACCCGCTCTTCCGCGAGTTCATCGCCGCCGCGAAGGCGGCGCTGCCCGAGGGGAGCCAGCGCAAGCTGCCGCTCGCCGAGGAAGCCGCTCCGCTGTATGAGGATGCGTTGCACGAAGATCGGGTGCTGGCGGTGGCGCACGAGTAACGCGGGGTGTTGGGTGAACGTAGGCGGGGGTGATGGGGATTGGGTGATGGGCGAAGATGGCCCGCCACTCAGCCTCCCGTAGCCTTGGCAACCTTGGCCATCTTGGCAACCTTTACCCCTATCACCCTATCCCCCAACCCCCATCACCCCCCGCCTACGGCACGACAAAGACCGGCGTGCCGACCGGCGCCCAGCCATAGAGCCACTCGGCCACGTCAAGCGGCAGGTTGACGCAGCCGTGGCTCATGGGGGCGCCGAAGTTGTTGTGCCAGTAGGTCCCGTGGAGGGCGTGACCATATTTGGTGAAGTACATGACATCCGGCACGTCGGGGACGTTGTAGTACTCGCCGCCGATCACCCCTTCCATCGTCTGTGAGGGGAGCTTGGAGAGGATGCTGTAGGTCCCAAGCGGCGTCTCGAAGCCGGCGCGGCCGGTGCTGACGTAGCTGCTCATCACCACCGTGTCCCCCTTGTAGGCCCACATCGCCTGCTGGCCGAGCGAGACGACGATCGCCTTCTGCGCTCGCGCTGTCACCGTCGCCGGCAAGCCGGCAGCCGCCACGGCAACAAACAGCAGGACGACGCACGGCAGAAGTCGCGCCAGGGCGCGAGATCGCCGTGAGGGACGGGACAGCATGGCCGCAACCTCCTCGTTCGATGCAGAAAGCGCGATCGACGCGTTTCCATCCAGAGCCAGCGCCGCATTGTCGCACTGCTCCGCCGCTCCAGGATCTGGGGAAGTTGGCCATGTCGGACCGGGCATTGGGAGTTGAACGGGGGAATTGCGATGTCCGGCGCGTCAATCAGCACAGCCGCGCTGCCGAGAGCTCCACGCGATGAGCCCCGGTTCGGGCAGCCGAGGCGGCGCGGCGCTGCGCCGCCTCGGCTCGTCTGAGCACCATCAGGGGCACGAAGTGTGCCGTTCCGGAGTCTCGCGTCACGGCGTGGCGGAGATCGACGTCGACTCGCCAGCGCCCGCGCCATGATCGACGGGCTGCCAGGCGATCGACATCGGTCCCGGGGCGACGTTGTAGACCAGGGTCGCCGTCTCGCCGGGCTGGACGACGATGCCGCCCTCGCCATGAGCGGCCATCGCCGGCTCTCCCGCCTCGCCGGACGTGACAGAGAAGGTGTGGTCGCCGCCCGTCTCGTTCGTGACGACGAAGGCGACGGTTTCGCCGGGGTGATAGGCGAACCCGGCCGGATCGGGCGTCAGCGTCTCCCCGCCGCGCAGGACGATGGTGCGGTCGGGGGTGGCGAACGACGGCGCATCGATCGCCGTTTGCGCGCTCCCCGTCGCCATCGCCGGCATCGCCATCTCGTCGCGGGGCAACACGTTGAAGGCGATGATCCCGGCCAGGATGCCGAAGAGCCCGATCAGGACGAGGTAGGCGTAGTCCGAGACGCGCGCCCAGAGGGAGGGGTGCGCGATCTCGGCCGCGTCCTTCGGCTTGCGAAAGCCGCGCAGCCGCAGCGCGTTCGTCACCACGCTGACGCTGCTCAGCGCCATCGCCCCGGCGGCGATCATCGGGTTGAGCAGAATCCCGGTGAAGGGGTAGAGGAGCCCCATCGCCAGCGGGATCAGCGCCACGTTGTAGGCGAAGGCCCAGAAGAGCCCCTGCCGGATCGTCGCCACCGTCCGCCGCGAGAGGGCGATGGCGGTCACGATGGTCGTCAGGTCGCCGCCGATCAGGGTGATGTCGGAGGCAGCCATCGCCACGTCCGTCCCGGTGCCGATGGCGATGCCGAGGTCGGCTTGCGCCAGCGCCGGGGCGTCGTTGATGCCGTCGCCGACCATGGCGACGGTCTTCCCCTCCGCCTGCAACGCGCGGACTTTTTCGGCCTTGTCGCCGGGCAGGACATCGGCCAGCACCCGGTCGGGCGCGATGCCGACCTGCCGCGCCATCGCCTCGGCGGTCGCCCGGTTATCCCCGGTCAGCATCCAGACGTCGAGCCCGAGCGCGCGCAACTGCGCCACCGCCTCGCGCGACTCCGGCTTGACCGTGTCGGCAATGCCAATCACCCCGGCCGGCTGGCCATCGACTGCCACGTAGACGGGCGTCGCGCCGGTCGCAGCCAGCCGCTCCGCGTCGAGAGCCAGCCCCTCGGCCGGCACGCCCCGCTCCGCGAGGAGCGCGCGATTCCCGACCAGCACGTCGCGGCCATCGATGGTCCCCTCGATTCCTCGGCCGGTGATCGACTGGAACCCGGCCGCCGCCGGCAGGTTCGCCCCCTCGGCGGTCGCCGCCGCGACGATCGCCTCGCCCAGCGGGTGCTCGGAGCCGACCTCGAGGGCGGCGGCCAGCCGCAGCACCTCGGAGGCGGCGAATCCGTCGCCGGTGGCAATCTCCGTCACCGCCGGCTTGCCCCGGGTGATGGTTCCCGTCTTGTCGAGAACGATGCTGTCGATGCGCCGGGCCTGCTCCAGGGCCTCGCCGCCACGGACGAGGATGCCGTTCTCGGCCGCCTTGCCCGTGCCGACCATGATCGCCGTCGGCGCGGCGAGCCCGAGCGCGCAAGGGCAGGCGATCACCAGGACCGCGATCGCGGCCTGGATAGCGAAGGAGATGCGCGGCTCCGGCCCCCAGAGCATCCAGCCGACGAAGGTGAGCGCGGCCAGGACGAGGACAGCCGGGACGAAGCGGGCCGAGACGGCATCCGCCAGCCGCTGCATTGGCGCCTTCGAGCCCTGCGCCTCCTCGACCAGGCGCACGATCTGGGCGAGGGTCGTGTCGCGGCCGACCTTCGTCGCCTCGAAGACGAAGCTCCCCGTCCGGTTGATCGTCGCGCCGAAGACCGTCTCCCCGGCCGCCTTCT
Source organism: Thermomicrobiales bacterium (assembly GCA_020853615.1). Taxonomy (GTDB): domain Bacteria; phylum Chloroflexota; class Chloroflexia; order Thermomicrobiales; family UBA6265; genus JACCXM01. Next base: position 16,032 of record JADYYO010000284.1, on the reverse strand, counting down.
CGACCGGCAGGCTCTCGCCCGTCAGCATGCTCTCGTCGACGGTCGAGCGCCCCTCGCGCACGACGCCGTCGACCGGGATCTTCTCGCCGGGGCGCACCCGGACCAGGTCGCCGGCGACCACCTGCTCGACCGGGATATCCTGCTCGACGCCGCCACGGATGACGCGGGCCGTCTTCGCCTGCAGCCCCATCAGCGCCTTGATCGCCTCGCCGGTCGAGCGCTTGGCGCGCGCCTCCAGCCACCGGCCGAGGAGGACCAGCGCGATGATGATCACCGCCGACTCGAAGTAGAGGTGATAGGGGAGGCCCCAGCGCGCCGCCAACTCCGGCCAGAGGGTGACGAAGGCGCTGTAGAGGTACGCCGCCGACGTGCCGACGACGACCAGGGTGTTCATGTTGGTCGCGCCATGCTTCGCCGCGGCCCACGTCTGCCGGTAGAACTCGCCGCCGGCCCAGAACTGGACGACCGTCGCCGCGATCAGGAGGAGGGGGGCCAGGTTCCAGGGCGCGATCGGCAGCGGCAGGAACATCAGCGCCATCATCGCCAGGCCGACGGCCAGGCTGACCTGCCATTTCCGACGCAGGTCGGCGATCTCGCGGTCGCGCCGCCGGTCGCGCGCCTCCATCGCCGCCTCGGCCGGTGAAGGCGCGACCGGGCTGATGGCCGCGGGTGCGAGTGCCGGCGCTGCCATTTCCGCGGCCGGCATCTCCCCGACCTTGTAGCCCGCCTTGTCGACCGCGGCGCGCAGATCGGCGAGCGAGGCGCGCGCCGGGTCGAACTGGACGACCGCCTGCTCGGAGGCGAAGTTGACGCTCGCCTCCGCAACGCCCGGCACCTTCGCCAGCGATTTTTCGACGCGGCGCACGCACGAGGCGCAGGTCATCCCTTCGATCGGCAGCATCGCCTCGGCGACATCTTCCTGCACCGGGGCGATGTGCCCGTTCCCGCCGGTGACAGAGGGAACCAGCGGAGTTTCGGCAATCGGTTCTGGCGGCAGCTCGGCCACGCCGTAGCCGGCCCCTTCGACCGCCCGCGCGATCTGGTCGAGGCTCGTCTCGGCAGGGTCGTAGGCAACGGTCGCCCGCTCGGTCGCCAGATTGACGGCGACGCTTTCGACCCCGGGCGCCTTGGAGATCGCCTTCTCGACTCGGCGCACGCAGGAGGCGCACGTCATCCCCGTGATCGGGATGCTGACTTCCCGGGTAGCACCGGTGCTCGTTGGGGGAGCGGAGAGTGTCATGCTTGGGAGAATCCTCTGTGAACCATGGATCGCTCGCAGCATATGGCGTAGATACCCCTGATGGGTATTTAGATCCATGGCTCTATGCTAACACGAGTGTCAAGGCCCTCTCCCCGCTGCACCACCACACAGAATCTCGCCCGATGGAGATCCCGGGAGGCGGATTGGCTCCACCAAACTGGCTTGGTAATTGACGATGATTACCCGACAGGGGTATCATGCCGCCATGAGCAAGCAGATCACCCCAACTGAATCCCTCGACAATGCGGCGCCCGCGGCCAGCGCGCCCGTGCGGACATCGACGTCGTACGCGCACGACAAGGCGAAGATTCTGGCCCGCCTGCGCCGCATGGAGGGGCAGGTGCGCGGCGTGCAGCGGATGGTCGAGGGGGATGAATACTGCCTCGATATCCTGACCCAGCTCTCCGCGATCATCGCGGCGGCCCGCCAGACCGGGCTGCTCGTCCTCGAGGATCATGTGCGCGGCTGCGTCGCCGACGCCTGGCGCGAAGGGGCCGACGAGGAGAACCGCGAAGAGCTGATGACCGAGCTGATCGGTGCCATCGACCGCTTCGGCCGCACCGTCGGCTAGCGGGGAAGCCGAGGCCAACCTGCAGGGTCTCGTCGCCATGTGGCCGACCTTTGCAGGGTCGGCCACATTGGGCAGTGGCGCGGTCAGCGCAGGGGATTGAAGCGGAGGCTGGCGCGCTGGCCCACGCTTTCCACACCGATCGTTTCGAGCCGAACCCGCTCCGGGTCGAGGTTCTCGAGTAACCGCAGACCATCGCCGAGGAGCACCGGCACGATGTCGAGCTGGAACTCGTCGACGAGCCCCGCCTGCAGCGCCTGCTGGATGACGCTGATGCCGCCGGGCACCTGCACGTCCTTCTCCCCCGCGACGGCCCGTGCCCGCGCAACCGCGTCGGCGATCCCGTCGCCAACGAAGGTGAAGGTGAGGCGGTCGTCCTGTCTCGGCAACCGCGCCGGGGGATGGGTCGTCAGCACGAAGATCGGTACCTGAAACTCGTAGTCGCCGACGTAAGAGTCCGCGTCGGCCATCTCGAACGTCCTCCTCCCCATGAGGACGGCGCCGGTCGCGGCGATCATGGCCGCCATCGCCGGCGACTGGCGGAACTCCGCCATGTCGGCGTACAGCCGGTCGATCTTCCCCTTCGTGTCGGCGACGAAGCCATCCAGCGACATCGTCATGCCCGCGATCACCCGTCCCATCGCTTCCTCCTGTCCGAACGTGCGGCGCTCGACGTCTGGTCGTTTGGCGACGCCTGAAATCGACGCACGTCGCCGGCGGCGCCGCCGCCCGCGATCCTCGGCCTGTCGTCTCACGGTACCCATTGCCCATCGATCCCGATCATTGACTGAGCGCACCAGCAACGGCGCCATGAAGCGCCCAGGCACGGGAGGAGGCAGAGAGTGCCGGATCGGCAGTTCCCGGCCACTGGTCAGAGCGCCCGCGTCGAGGCCGTTGTCGTCGGTGCCGGGCTGGCCGGCCTCTATATGCTTCACCGCCTGCGCGAGCTCGGTCTCTCGGCGCGCGTCTTCGAGACAGGCGACGACATCGGCGGCACCTGGTACTGGAACCGCTACCCTGGCGCCCGGCTGCGACGTCGAAAGCCTCGACTACTCATTCAGCTTCTCGGATGCCTTGCAGCAGGAGTGGTCGTGGAGCGAGCGCTATGCGGCCCAGCCCGAAATTCTGCGCTACGCCGCGCACGTCGCCGACCGCTTCGACCTTCGCCGCGACATCCAGCCCGGCACGCGGGTGACGGCGGCGCATTTCGAGGAGGCCAAGAGTCGCTGGGACGTCGTGACCGACCGCGGCGACCCGGTCTCGGCTCGCTTCCTGATCATGGCGACCGGCTGTCTCTCGAAGCCGCAGACGCCCTCGCTGCCGGGTCGGGAGCGCTTCGCCGGGGCGTGCCTCCTCACCAGCCGCTGGCCTCACCAGGAGGTGGACTTCACAGGGCAGCGTGCCGGCGACGCCGGCACCGGCCCCGCCGAGATCCAGGCCATCCCCATCATCGCCGAGCAGGTGGCCTCGCTCGTCGTCTTCCAGCGCACCCCGGGCTACAACGTCCCGGCGCACAACGCGCCCCTCGATCCCGCGGTGGAGCTCGCGGTGAAGGCCGACTACCTCGCCTACCGGCAGCGCTTGCGCGAATCGCGCGCCGGCTACATCGTCCCCACCAACGACTGCTCCGCCCTCGCGGTCTCGGTCGAGGAGCGGCAGCGCCAGTACGAGCTGCGCTGGCAGCGGGGCGGCCTCGGCTTCGGGCAGGCGTTCAACAACCTGATCACGAACAAGGCGGCCAACGACACCGCCGCCGAGTTCTTTCGAGGCAAGATCCGCGCGATCGTCGACGATCCGGCGACCGCCGAGACGCTGACATCGGCCGACTATCCCCTCGGCGCCAAGCGTATCCGCGTCGATTCCGGCGACTACCAGACCTTCAACCGCGACCATGTCCGGCTCGTCGACCTGCGGCGGGAGCCGCTGGTGGAAGCAACCCGCACTGGGGTGCACACCACCGCCCGCGACTACCCGCTCGACGGCCTCGTCTTCGCCATCGGCTTCGACGCGCTCACCGGCGCGCCTTTCGCCATCGACATTTGCGGTCGGGGCGGGCGCGAGCTGCGCCACGCATGGGCCGACGGTCCCCGGTCGTGTCTCGGCCTCGCGGTGGTCGGCTTTCCGAACCTCTTCACCATCACCGGTCCCGGCAGCCCATCGGTGCTGAGCAACATGATCGTCTCCATCGAGCAGCACGTCGACTGGATCACCGAGCTCCTCGCGCATCTCCCCGAACGGGGGAGGCGCGTCGTCGAGGCGACCGCCGAGGCGGAGGCGGCGTGGGGGCGCCGGGTCGACGAGGCGGCGGATGCGACGCTCTTTCCGCTCGCCAAGTCCTGGTACACCGGCGCGAATATCCCCGGCAAACCGCGCATCTTCATGCCCTTCGCGGGCGGGGTCGGCACGTACCGGCAGATCTGCGACGCGGTCGCGGCGGACGGCTATGCGGGCTTCGCGCTCCACGGCCAGGCCGCGCGGCGCACACCCTCGCGCCAGCATTTGCCCGACAACGTAAAATGAACGGGTGACAGAGACAAAGCCGCGCGACACGCGCACCGACAACTCACCCAACGACGCGAAGATGGGTCCGATCGCCGGCATGGCGCCCGCGGCCGAGCCTGCTCCGCCACGCATCCCCCTCTCGCCTCTGGAGGAGGAGGGGCTTGAATACCGGCGCCGCTATCAGGGGCTGATCGGGGTCGACTCCAAGATCCCGATTCGCGACCGGGCCATCCTCTCCCTCGTCTACACGCCGGGCGTCGCCGAAGCCTGTCTCGCCATCAGCGAAGACCCGCTCGCCTCGTTCGACCTCACCTGTCGCGGCAACACGGTCGCCATCCTCACCGACGGCTCCGATATCTTTGGCAGCCAGGGCGGGCCGCCGGAGGCCGCGATCCCGCTCGAAGAGGCGAAGAGCGTCATCTTCAAGACCTTCGCCGGCGTCGATGCCTTCCCGATCTCGATCGCCACCACCGACAGCGAGCAGATCGTCGAGACCGGCCTCGCCCTCTCACCGACCTTCGGGGCCATCTGCCTCGACGACATCTCGGCGCCGCGCGCCTTCACCATCGCCGACAACCTGGAGAATGGCGCCGACGTCCCCGTCTTCTCGAACCAGCACCACGGGACGGCGATCCTCGTCCTCGGCGGGCTCCTCAACGCGCTGAAGGTCGTCGGCAAGCGGCTCGAGGAGGTCAAGGTCGTCATCTCCGGCGCCGGCGTCGCCGGCATCGGGGTGGCGCGCCTCCTTACCCGGGCCGGCGTGCGCGATCTGGTCGTCTGCGACCGGGCCGGGGCCATCTACAAGTACCGGCCGGGCCGCATGAACTGGGCGAAAGCCTACCTCGCCAAGGAGACGAACGTCGCCGGCCGCCACGGTAGCCTGGCCGAGATGCTCGAAGGGGCCGACGTCTTCATCGGCCTTTCGACGGGCGGCATCGTCAGCGAAGAGATGGTCCGCTCGATGGCGAAGGACCCGATCGTCTTCGCCCTCGCCGTCCCCGTGCCGGAGATCTCGCCCGCCGCGGCGCGCGAGGCGGGCGCGAAGGTCGTCGCCACCGGCCGCTCCGACTTCCCGAACACGATGGACATCTCCCTCGTCTTCCCGGGGGTCTTCCGCGGCCTGCTCGACTCGCGGGCGCGCAATATCCGGCTGCGCACCCTCGTCTACGCGGCGCAGGCGCTGGCCGGCGTCATCCAGCCCGACGCGCTGCACGCCGACTACATCGTGCCGCGCATCTTCGATTTCCAGGTCGCCCCGGCCGTCGCGGCAGCGGTCGTGCGCGCGGCGCTGGAGGCGGGCGAAGCGCGACGCGAGGTGACGCCGGAGCAGGTGAGCGAGCGGACGCGGCGCTTCGTCTACGAGGGGCGACTGCTGTCGCTGAAACCTCCGACCCGCGGCGAAGGCAAGACCTTCCGCGAGGAGGCGATCGACCTCCGCCTGCGTCACGGCGGCGTCCTCGAGGTCCGCTCCAAGATCCCGATCCGCGACCATCACATCCTGAACATGCTCTACGTGCCGCCGGCGGCGCTGTCGCCCGCGCACGTCATTCGCGACAACCCGGCGGAGGTCGACGAGATCACCTCGAAGGGGAATCTGGTCGCCATCGTCACCGACGGCTCGGCGGTGCTGGGACTCGGCGACATCGGCCCGCAGGCGGCACTGCCGGTGATGGAGGGGAAGGCGGTTCTGCTGCAGTCCCTCGCCGGCGTCGAGGCCTTCCCGATCTGTCTCGCCGCGCGCGAGGTCGACGAGATCGTGCGCATCGTGCAGAACATCGCGCCGAACTTCGGCGGCATCAACCTGGAGGACATCAGCGCGCCCCGCTGCTTCGAGATCGAGCGGAAGTTGCGCGAGACGCTCGACATGCCGGTCTTCCACGACGACCAGCACGGCACGGCGATCGTCGTCGCCGCCGCGCTGATCAACGGCGGCAAGCTGCGCGGCACGGCGATGAAGGATTTGCGCGTCACGATCAACGGCGCGGGGGCGGCGGGCATCGCCGTCGCCAAGCTCCTGCTCGGCCTGGGCGTCGGCGACGTCGTCCTCTGCGATCGCTCCGGCGCGATCTACGAGGGGCGGCCGGAGAATCGCGACTTCTCCAAGCAGGAGATCGCCCGCATGAGCAACCGCGAGCGGCGCAAGGGGGCGCTGGCCGACGTGATCGTCGGCTCCGACGTCTTTATCGGCCTCTCGGCGGCTGGCGCCCTGACGCCGGAGATGGTCGGCTGCATGGCGCCCAACCCGCTCGTCTTCGCCATGGCCAACCCGACGCCGGAGATCACGCCTGACCTGGCGCTCGAGGCAGGCGCGCTCGCCGTCGGCACCGGCCGCTCCGACTACCCGAACCAGGTCAACAACTCACTCGCCTTCCCCGGCGTCTTCCGAGGCGCGCTCGATGTCAAGGCGCGCACCATCGACGACGCGATGAAGATGGCCGCCGCCCGCGCCATCGCCGACCTGGTCGACCCCGGCGAGCTGGCGCCCGACTTCCTGATCCCGGACAACCTCGACCTGCGCGTCGCGCCGCGGGTAGCCGCGGCCGTCGCCGAAGCGGCCATCGCTGGCGGCCTGGCGCGCACGCCGCTCGACCCGCACGAGGTCGAGATGCGCTGCCGCGACCTTGTTTACGAGGGTGCGGTCGGGTTTTAGGGGCATCTGAAGGGAGAATTTCCATTCGCTCATGAGAAGGCTCTTGACGACAGGTGGTTTGATTGATGCGGCCATATGTCGAACAGGGATAGCCGCGATCGGGGCCGCCTGAGGCTCAAAGCCTCAGGCTACGAGAAACGCAAGGACCCTAAAGGGTCCTGGTACGTGGCTCCCGCATCAATAAGGCAAACGCCATAATCGCGACGATCTCCTCGCTTGCAATGATCTTCAGCCCGCTTTAGCGGGCTTTCGTTCGGTAGCCAGAGGCTTTCAGCCACTGGCCGCACGGCGGTATCTGTGAATTTCACATCGACACCCCCTCCGCCGCGTGCGAAATCTGCCTTGCCAGGTCGCGCAGCACCCCGCGTAGCTCCGCGGGCTGGCGGACCGTGAAGGGCCAGCCGAGCCCGACGAGGTAGCGCGCCGCCTCGTCCAGGCACTCGACATTGAGGCGGATGACCGTGCCCTCGGCGCATGGGGCGAGGATCGCCGCATGCGCCGGAACCGCCATCCGCGCCTCCTCCAGGCTCGTCTCGAGGATCGCTTCGATGTGCCAGACATTCGGCGCAACCGCCAGCGCGTCCTGCACGAAGGTGAGCGGGTCGAAGTCGGGCGGGCGCGCGAAGGTCTGCTCCAGGATCGTGATGTCGCGGATGCGGTCGATCCGGAAGAGGCGAAAATCGTCGCGCAGGTGGCAGAAGCCGGGCGCGTACCAGCGGCCAACGACGTGGACCAGCCCGTAGGGATCGACCAGACGCTCGGTCTCCTCCTCGGTGGCCGCGCCGTAGCGCAGCCAGACCTGCCGCCGGTTCGTCACCGCGGTCGCCAGCGCCATCACCGTCGCCGTCGACGGGATGGCCATGCTCCGCGTCGTGCCGATCTGTAGCGTCTCCTGAACCGCGGAGACCCGGCCCCGGACATCGGGCGGCAGCGCCCGCTCGACCTTGGCCAGCGCCCCTTCGACCGTCGAGGCGTCGGCGATCAGCCCGAGGCGACGCGCCACCAGCAAGCCGAGCATGACCGCCAGCGCCTCGTCGTCGGTAAAGAGCAGAGGCGGCAGCCGGAAACCAGGGCGCAGGCGGTAGCCTCCGTGGCGCCCCCGCTCGGCCTCGACCGGGATGCCGAGATCCTGCAGCATCGTCACGTAGCGCCGCACGGTGCGCAGGTCGACCTCGAGCCGCTCCGCCAACTCCGGGCCGGAGAGCCGGCCGCGCGCCTGCAACAGCTCCAGAACCGTCAGGACTCGCGTCGTGGGGTGATACACGGAGCGGCGTCTCCCTGACTCGCGCACGAATCGGGCCGGGATCTCCCATCGCCGGCAAAGCGGACCCCTCCTGTCCGCATTCGGTCATACGATGGTGGCAACGGAAGAACGGATGTTCTCCGCCCGCGACGATGAAGTTTGCCACATCGCGATGGCCCTCGCGACCACCGCCGAACAGCCGGAAAGGACGGGGCATGCAGCACAGTGTGTTCGATCTGGAGATTCATACGAAAACCATTCAGGGCGAGCTTCGCCGCGACGCGGCGCGGGCGCGGCTCCTCGACGAGGCGATGGGCCGGGAGCCATCGCGGCCGTTCCGCCCGCTGCACCTTCTGCAGCGCGCCATTGCCGCCATGTGCTGCCAGCTCGAAGGCGGCCGCGCTTCCCGTCGCCAGACGCGCGCGCCCGGCGTGGAGGCGGGCTGCCCCGCGCCCGTCGCCTCTCGGCAAGCGCCGGCCCGCGCCGCCGAACCGTACACGGCAATGCGCGTGATCGCTCGCGCCTCCGCGCGGCCGACCGCCGAGCAACCATCCTGGTCCTGCGACCGCTGATTCGTCAGGGCGGGCTCCAGCGTGAGCCCGCCCGTCGCTGCTTCCGGGCTTATCGCTGCAGCACGCCCCCCTCATCCGCGCTCATTGCGGCTTCGATCTCCGCCTTCGTCGCGCAGAGAAAATCGCCCGGCATCGTGTGCTTCAACGCCTGCGCCGCCGACCCGAGCGCCAGCGCCCGCGCGATGTCGTCCGGATCGGCGATGTAGCTGGCGATGAATCCCCCGGCGAAGGCATCGCCGCCCCCGAGCCGGTCGACGACCTCGACCTCCCGCCACGGCCCCTCGATCGCCGCGCCATCCTGTCCCATCGCCACCGAGCCGAGGCGGACCGAACGGCTCGCCTTCCCCCTCTTGCGCGAGAGGACCGTCACCGCCAGCCCGAGCCGGGTGCGCGCGGCATCGAGCACCTCGGCCTGATCCCCTTCGAAGCCGAAGAAGGTGCGCAGCGCGCCGCGGGAGGCGAAGAGGATATCGACGAGCGGGACCACCTCGACAAAGCAGGCGCGGGCCTCCTGCTCGCTCCAGAGCTTCGAGCGGTAGTTGAGGTCGAAGGCAACCGGCACGCCGGCCGCATTCGCGGCGCGGATCGCCGTCATCGTCTCGGCGCGCGGGCCGGGACCGAGCGCCGGCGTGATGCCCGAGATGTGGAGCGCGCGGGCGCCCTCCAGAATCCGGGGCCAGTCGAACGCCCCCGCCTCCATGCGCGCGAAGGCGCTCCCGGCCCGGTCGTAATAGACCGCCGAGGCGCGCGGATCGGCCGCCTCCTCAAGATAGTAGATGCCGGCCCGCCCCGCAGACTCCGGCGCCCATTGCAGATGCGCGAGATCGACCCCCGCCGCTCGCGCCCCGCGGCCGATGGCGCGCCCGAGCGGAACATCAGGCAGAATCGAAACCCAGGTCACCGGGACGTCCAGGCAGGCCAGCGTCACCGCGCTGTTCAACTCGGCCCCGCCGACCGTGACATCGAGCGAGGCCGTCCGCTCCAGCCGCTCGTTCCCCGGCGGCGTCAGGCGCACCATCGCCTCGCCAAAGCTGACCACGTGCCCCGTTGCATCGTCCACGCCGCATGCCCTCCCGGTGCGGGGTGATGGGTGATGGGTGATGGGGCCGTAGGGGCGGCGCCATCACCCATCACCCATCACCCCCCGTCCCCTTGACAACCAACGCCAAAGAATCGACAAATACGCTACCAATCGTAAGGTGCCGCGATGGTTCAGACGAGAAGGCGCTTCCGGGCTGCCCAACTGGGGGTGGTCCTGTAGTTTGCTCCGGGAGGAACGCCGTCATGGCGCGCGTTATTTTCCAGAACGTCACCAAACTCTATGGCGGGAACCCCATCCCTGCGGTCAACGATCTCAATATGGAGGTCGAGGACCAGGAGTTCCTGGTGCTGGTCGGCCCGTCCGGCTGCGGCAAGAGCACCGCGATGCGGATGGTCGCCGGACTCGAGGAGATCAGCGGCGGCCAGATCATCATCGGCGACCGGGTGGTCAACGACCTGCCGCCGAAGGATCGCGACGTGGCGATGGTCTTCCAGAGCTACGCCCTCTACCCGCACATGTCGGTCTATGACAACCTCGCCTATCCGCTGAAGCTGCGCAAGGTGCCGAAGGCCGAGCGCGATCAGCGCGTGCGCCAGGCGGCGCGCACCCTCGATATCGAGCAGTTCCTCGACCGCAAGCCGAAGGCGCTCTCCGGCGGGCAGCGGCAGCGCGTGGCGCTCGGCCGCGCCATCGTCCGCGACGCCGACGTCTTCCTGATGGACGAGCCCCTCTCCAACCTCGACGCCAAGCTGCGCGTGCAGACGCGCGCCGAGCTGATCAAGCTGCACGAGCGGGTGAGCACAACGACGATCTACGTCACCCACGACCAGGTCGAGGCGATGACGATGGGGGACCGGATCGCCGTCATGAGCCTCGGCGTCCTGCAGCAGCTCGACACGCCGCAGAACCTCTACGACGTGCCGGCCAACAAGTTCGTCGCCGGCTTCATCGGCTCACCGTCGATGAACTTCGTCGACGTCCAACTCGAGTCGCGCGACGGCAAGATCTACGCGGTCACGCCGGGGTTCACGATGCAGGCCGCTCCGCAGGCCGCCAGCTCGCTGGCGCCCTACATGGGGAAGACGGTGACGATGGGAGTCCGCCCCGAGCACCTCGTCGAGGTGAGCCGCCTGCAAGGGCATGTCCCGGGGATGAACATCCCGGTGACGGTCGACATCGTCGAGCAGCTCGGCAACGAAAGCTTCGTCTACCTGCTGGCCGGCAGCGTCCTGCTGACCGCCCGCATGGCGCCGGACGTCCCGGTCCGCCGCGGCGATCGCATCGAGGTCTCGGTGCTACCGGAGAACCTCCACTTCTTCGACCCGCAGACCGAGCTGGCGATCCGCTAGCCAGACATCTCTGCAACAGCACGGGCCGGAGCGAAATCGCTCCGGCCCGTTTCGTTGTGCCGTGTCGCGGCGCCCAGCGCCGCGACACGGCGACGATGACGCCTAAATCCCCATCGCGTGGTAGCCGTTGTCGACGAAGATCGTCTCGGCGGTGACGGCTGACGCGGCGTCGGAGGCCAGGAAGACGGCGACGCTCGCCACCTGCGCCGCGCCGAACTCGTCCTTCAGCGGGGCGCGCTCGAGCATCGCGCCGTACGTGTCGGCGAAGCCGGGGATACCCCGCGCCGCCGCCGTCTTGACCGGCCCGGCCGAGATGGCATTCACGCGCACCCGCTGCCCGCCGAGGTCGTAGGCGAGGTAACGGACCGACGATTCGAGCGCCGCCTTCGCCACCCCCATCACGTTGTATTTGGGGAAGGCCCGGTCGGCCCCGAGGTAGGTCAGCGTCATGATGCTCCCCCCCTCGGTCATCAGCGGCGCGATCCGCCGCGCGGCGGCGACCAGCGAGTAGCAACTGACGCTCATCGCCACGCGGAACCCCTCGCGGCTGGTGTCGATGAAGCGCCCGGCCAGTTCCGCCGCCGGGGCGAAGCCGATGGAGTGAACGAGCGAGTCGACGCGCCCGAAATCGCGCGCCAGATCGGCGGCAAGCCGGTCGAGATCCTCATCCGACTCGACGTTGCAGGTGTACCCCTTGCCGCCGTACTTCTCGGCGAGCGCCAGCGCGTCGCGCCCGGCCCGCTCGTCGACGTAGGTGACCGCGATCTTCGCCCCGGCCTGCGCCATCTGCTCGGCGATGGCGTAGGCGATGCTCCAGCGGTTCTGAATCCCCATCACCACGCACTGCTTGCCCGCCAGCGCGCCCGCGCCGTTGCCGTCGCTCATGCTCCTCCTCCTCCCGCTCCGCGCCACCCGCGCCGATTGCCCTCGACGTGGTGCATCATACCCGCGTGCTGAATGACCACCCCAATCAGGAGGATCGACCCTTCGTGACCGCCTCGCCTGCTCCCGTGACGATCGCCACCGGTATCCCCATCTTCGATGGTCACAACGACACGCTGCTCGACCTACCGCTGTCCGGCCGCTCCTTCTTCGAGCGCTCGGACGAGGGGCACCTCGACCTGCCGCGCGCCCGCGAGGGCGGGCTTGGCGGCGGCTTCTTCGCCGTCTTCATCCGCGACCCCGAGGTGGTCCCGGAGATCTCCCCCGACGCCGATACGGACGACACGACCGCCCCTGCGGCGCGCATGGCCAGCCGCTACACCGACCCGGCGAACCTGCCGCCCCAAATGCCGCTCGACTACGCGCAGCGGGAGGCGATGCGCGCCGTCGCCCGCCTCTTCCGGCTCGAGGCGGCGTCGGACGGCGCGGCGATGGTCGTGCGCAGCGCGCGCGAGCTGAAGATGTGCCTCCTCGACGGCGCCTTCGCCATGGAGCTCCACTTCGAAGGGGCAGAGGCGATCGATCCCGACCTCGACGCGCTGCAGGTCTACCATGAGGCGGGGCTCCGCTCGCTCGGCATCACCTGGTCGCGGCCGAACCGCTTCGGCTACGGCGTCCCGTTCCAATTTCCTGCCTCCCCAGACACCGGTCCGGGCCTGACCGACCTCGGCAAGGCGCTGGTGCGCGCCTGCAACGAGCTGCGCATCATGATCGACCTCTCGCACCTGAACGAGGCCGGTTTCTGGGACGTCGCCGCCCTCTCCAACGCCCCGCTCGTCGCCACCCACTCCAACGCGCACGCCATCTGCGCCTCGACCCGCAACCTGACCGACCGCCAACTCGACGCTATCCGCGACAGCGAGGGGCTGGTCGGGTTGAACTACAACGTCGGCTTCCTCCACCCGGAAGGGAGCCGCGACGTCGCGATGGACCTCGGCATCATGGTCGACCACCTCGACTATCTCATCGCCCGGCTCGGCGACGACAAGGTCGGCCTCGGCTCCGACTTCGACGGGGCGACGATGCCGGAGGGGGTGCGCGACGCCTCGCGGCTGCCGAACCTCCTCGACGCCATGCGCGCCCGCGGCTACGACGAGGCGACGATCCGCAAGGTCGCCTATGAGAACTGGCTGCGGGTGCTCGAAAAGACCTGGGGCGAGTAGGCGGCCAGCGCGGACGCGGCAGCAGCCTCTCCGTATTTGCCGCCGGGCCGGGCGGGTTGCGATAATGACGCCGCCTTCACGAGTCGACGCGAATGGGAGCAAGGGTGACCGGCGAGGTGCAGATCGCGCGGCGTGGCGAGCCGGGCGCGGAACCGCTGCTGCGGATGACGGGGATCGACAAATCCTTTCCGGGCGTGCATGCCCTGGACCAGGTCGATATCACGGTCTATCGGGGTGAATGCCTCGCGCTCATTGGCGAGAACGGCGCCGGCAAGAGCACGCTGATGAAGATCCTCTCCGGCGTCTACCAGCCGGAGGGGGGCGAGATCGTCTTCGACGGCCGGCCCGTCACGCTCGACAACCCCCGGCAGGCGCAGGATATCGGCATCTCAATCATCTATCAGGAATTCAACCTGATGCCGAACCTGACGGTCGCCGAAAACGTCTACGTCGGCCGCGAGCCGAACTCCGGCGGCTTCGTCAACCGGCGGCAGATGGAAGCCAACACCCGGCAGCTCCTCGACGCCCTCGGCGTCCGGCTCGACCCGAAGGCAATTGTGCGCGACCTCAGCGTTGCCGAGCAGCAGATGGTCGAGATCGCCAAGGCGCTCTCGACCAACGCGAAGCTCGTCATCATGGACGAGCCGACCTCGGCCCTGACCGACCGCGAGGTCGAGAACCTCCTCGCGATCGTGAAGACCCTCAAGGCGCGCGGTCTCGGCGTCATCTTCATCACCCATCGCCTCGACGAGATCTTCCCCATCTGCGACTGGGTGACCGTGCTGCGCGACGGCCGCAACGCCGGCGAGATCCCGATCGCCGAGGCGACGCCCGAGGCGATCGTGCGCATGATGGTCGGCCGGAACATCGAGGACCTCTACGAGAAGACGGGCGCCGTCTTCGACCCGGCCTCAGCCCCGGTCCTCGAGGTGCGCGGCCTCAGCCGGACCGGGACCGCGCGCGACGCCTCGCAGATCGTCCTCAACGACGTCAGCTTCGCGCTGCGCGCCGGGGAGATCGTCGGGCTGGCGGGGTTGGTCGGCTCCGGCCGCACCGAGGTGGCGCGCTCGATCTTCGGCGCCGACACCTTTGACCGGGGGGAGATCCTGATCGGCGGGCAGCCGGTGACGATCCGCACCCCGCGGGATGCGATCGGGCACGGGATCGGGCTGGTGCCGGAAGACCGCAAGCTGCAGGGCCTCGTGCTCATGCTGTCGGTGCGGGAGAACATCACGCTCCCCTCCCTCGGCGACCTCGTCCGCCTCGGCTTTATCGAGTTGGGAGCGGAGCAGAGCGTGGCGCGGCGCTTCATCGAGGCGCTCCGCATCCGCACCCCGAGCCCCGAGCAGAAGGTGCTCAACCTCTCCGGCGGCAATCAACAGAAGGTCGTCATCGCCAAGTGGCTGGCGCTGCAGCCGAAGGTGCTGATCCTCGACGAGCCGACGCGCGGTATCGACGTCGGGGCGAAAGCCGAGGTCCACCACCTCATCGCCGAGCTCGCCGCGCAGGGGGTCGCGGTGCTGATGATCTCCTCGGAACTGCCCGAGATCCTCGGCATGAGCGACCGCATCCTCGTGATGCACGAGGGGCGGATCGTCGCCGACCTCGACCGGGCGGACGCGACGGAAGAGACGATCATGCGCTACGCCACCGGCATCGACCGGGCCGACGCGGCCCAGGTCGCCTGAGCGGCCAACAGACGAGACAGGAAAGGCATCTCATGAGTCAGGCGGTCGCCAACGAGCGAAAGAAGAGCAACATCGACGTCGTCTCGATCCTGGGGCACTTCGCCCCGCTCATCTTCCTCGCCATCCTCGTCGTCGGGCTCTCGATCCTGCGTCCGAGTTTCCTCTCCGCGTTTAACATCTTCAACGTGCTGCGGCAGATCTCCTTCATCGGCATCCTCGCCGTCGGTATGACCTTCGTCATCCTCACCGCCGGCATCGACCTCTCGGTCGGCTCGGTGCTCGCCTTCGCCGGCATCGTCTGTGCCACCGTCGCCAAGGGGTCGCGCAGTCTCCTCGAGGGTGGCGTGACCGACCCCGGCGGGGTCCGCGTCCTCCTGGCCGCCCTGGCCGCGATCGCCGTCGGCCTCCTCATCGGACTACTGCAGGGGACGCTGACCGCGCGGGCCGGCATCCCCGCCTTCATCGTCACCCTCGGCGGCCTCGGCGCCTGGCGCGGCGCGACCCTCCTCTGGACCGACGGCCAGCCGATCTCCTCCTTCTCCGACGACTTCAAGTTCTGGGGGCAAGGCTTCGTCGGGCCGCTGCCGGTGCCGGTGATCTTTTTCCTGGCGATGGTCGTCATCGGCCAGATCGTCCTCAAATACACGCAGTATGGGCGCTGGATCTACGCGCTCGGCGGCAACCCGGAAGCCTCCCGC
The DNA here is from genome assembly GCA_020853615.1 of Thermomicrobiales bacterium. Taxonomy (GTDB): domain Bacteria; phylum Chloroflexota; class Chloroflexia; order Thermomicrobiales; family UBA6265; genus JACCXM01. The sequence goes on along the minus strand of JADYYO010000284.1, from coordinate 354 downwards.
CTCTCCGGGTTGAACGTGAAGGCGCTGATCACCAGCGTCTACGTCATCAGCGGCTTCTGCGCCGGGCTGGCCGGCTTCCTCCTCACCTCCCGCCTCAACTCGGCCGAGCAGGTGGCCGGGCAGGGGTACGAGCTGCAGGCGATCGCCGCGGTCGTCATCGGCGGCACCAGCCTCTTCGGCGGCCAGGGCGGGATGATCGGCACCCTGATCGGGGCCATGCTGATCGGCGTCCTCAACAACGGGCTGGTGATCCTGAACGTCTCCCCCTACTACCAGCAGATCGTCATCGGCGCCATCATCGTCCTCTCGGTCTACATCGACCAGCTCGCCAAGCAGCGCTCGCGCGCGGCGTAG